>PFUG01000507.1 GCA_002789955.1 Deltaproteobacteria bacterium CG_4_9_14_3_um_filter_63_12
AAGCCTCGAGGGAGGCCGACAAGCCCAAAGCCGCGAAAGAAGCCGACAAGCCCAAAGCCGCGATAGAGGCCGACAAGCCCAAAGCCGCGAAAGAGGCCGACAAGCCCAAAGCCCCGAAAGAGGCCGACAAGCCCAAAGCCCCGAAAGAGGCCGACAAGCCCAAGACCTCAAAGACTCCTGAGCCCGGAAGTGAGCACGTAGACGAGCTCTTCGCGCCTCTGGCCGACGCCTTGCTACAACCCCCCGACCTCGACCTCGAGGACCCGTGGGGCTTCGACCTCGCGAGCCTCGCGTTCGATCCCGAGGAGCTGTTCAGTGAGCCCAAAGCCGACGTGCCCGACGACGCTCCCAAGAAAGAGAGCGGTGAGGGCCGAGAGAGCGCCGGCAGACGAACAGGCGCTCCGGCCGCCGAGCCCCAGGCCCCGCTCGAGACCAGCCAGAGCCTAGGGAACAGCGCCCCCTTCGACGACTTCCTGGCGGGCGCCGCCCTCGAGCTCCCACCTCCGCCTCCGCAGTCCCCACCGCCAGCCATCAGCGCCGCCGCACAGACCGAAGCGAAAGACGAGGCGCGCCTGGACAAGAAGGAGCCAGAACGGAAATCCGAGAATAAGCCGAACGAGCTCAAGCTCGAGAGGAAGAAGCCGGTCGGGCTCGAACTCGGGCGGAAGAAGCCTGCCAAAGGGAAGCCCGATAAGACGCCTGCCGAAGAGCGAGACGAGCCAAAGCCAACCGCAGCAGACGCCCTGCCTGTAGAAAAGAAGGCCAAGAAGAAGAAGAAGAAGGCTGCGGTCAAGCCAAAGACAGCGGCCGACGCAGCGGCCGAGGCGAGCGAAACGCCCAAAGAGAAAAAGACCGCGGGGGCGGGGGCGACAACCGAGGACAAGCCGCGAGACGACGCCGACAAGCCAGCGGAAAAGCTCGCCACGTCCAAGACCAGGGCGGACGAGAGCGCCACCGCGCCGACCCCACCGGAGGCCAAGACCTCGTCGGGCGTGTCGGCCTCGAGCACGCCGAGGGGTGACGCGCTCTTTGGTCATCCTGTGGTGGCGAAGAAGGAAGCAGGGCCGAGCCGGACCGCTTTGGTCGCCGGACTCGTGATTCTTCTTGGCTTGGCCGTGGTCGGCGTCCTGCTCCTCCAGAACAACCAGGACGAGGCCACACCACGGCTGCGCGACGAGAACGTCGCCGCAAAGCCCGCGACCCAGAGCGACGCTGGCGAAGAGACCTTGTCGGTTGCCGCGAAGGAGCTCGACCTCCAGGAGGAAACCCACGGACTCCTTGCCGAAACCTCGCTGTCCATGGGCCCAGACACCGCAGGCACCGGTGAAACCCTAGTGCTCGCTGAGACTGACGTCGCCGTCGACCTCTCGCCTGAGCCCGATATCAGCAGTGTGCTCGCCGAGACCGATCTCTCTGACCAGGGCGGGGACACGATCTCCGAATCACTGCCTGACACCTCCCTCGTGGCCGCCAACGGTGACGATCTTTACGACAGCGACATCGTCGAGACCGCCAGCGAGAAGCGGCGGCGGCTGCGCCGAGAGAAACGAGAAGCGGAGCGCGCTCAGAGGCTCGCTGCAGGCCTGGCTCCAGGTCCTGAACCCATAGACGACGGCGCCGACGAGCCTGACGACCCTAAACCCACTCCCGTCGACCCCCCAAAAGTCGAGGAGACCGACGCCGTCGAAGCCGACACCGTGGGCCCCTGCCCCAGCGGCATGAAGTGGCTCGAGTCGAGCTCCGGCACAGCCTTCTGCATCGACCAATACGAGCACCCAGGGAAGGGCAAGGTCCCGCGCGTGGGCATCTCCCTGATTGGCGCCGAGAGCATCTGTCAGGGTTCTGGGAAGCGCCTCTGCTCGCTGTCCGAGTGGAAGACCGCTTGCGGCTCGAAATACCCCTACAAGGGCGCCTTCGACCCGGACAAATGTGTGACTCAGGACAAGGACGGCAAAGCGAGGAGCCTGGCCGCAGCGGGCTCGCAGAAATCCTGCAGAGGCGGCCAAGGGACCTACGACATGAGCGGCAACGCCGCTGAGTGGGTCTCTGAGGGCGTTCTGGCGGGGGGGTCGTTCGCAAGTGCTGGCGAGGACGCCCAATGCAGCGCGAAGAAGAGCGGCTCGTCATCTGCCGAGGCGGGCTTCCGCTGTTGCAAGACGATGAAGTGAGCGGCCTCGCTCGAAGGTCAGCCCCGCGAGGCTCGAGAGCGTCCGCGCCGGACGCGGGAAGTCCCACTGAAACACAGGCCAAGTGACAACAGGAGCGGCAAGCCCCAATGCCGCTCGCCCTTCCGGCTGAGACCGGCCTGGTCGCAGGTTGCTTGGACCTGCCCAGGCTTCGTGGAGTCGACGGGAAGCGCCAACAGGTGGATTCGTGTCGGCCCCCAGAGCTCGATGCCCTCGATCTCGGTCGTGACAAAACCATCCGCCTCGAAGACCAGGGTGTACGAACCGTACTCCACGCTCTCCAACGTCACGCTCGCCAAGTTCCCCGTCTCTTCGATGAGCGCGGTGAACGAGGAGCCCGCTGGGTCTGCTGGCCACAAGCCCACTCGGCTGCCGGCCGGGATGAGCCCAGGGCTGCTCAAGTCGATGCCGAGATCGAGGACGCCACTCGGCCTGAGGGTGAGGTCCAGGCGAGTGTCCCTGTCGACCACGACCTGAAGGGTCTGTTCTTGGAAGCCGTCGCGCCGAACCCTCACGTCATAGCGTCCGGGCGGCATGGGCTCGACGAGGTAGTCGCCGTCGCCGTCAGTCTCTGCACGCAGCCCCAACTGCAGGACTTCGACCAGTGTGCCCAAACGCTGCGGTGCGCCCACTCCTTCCAAGGTGATGCGACCTTGGAGCGAACCGGCGCGGAGGAGCTCTACCTCGGTCGGCGCCGCGCCGACTGCGACCTGCAGCGGCTCGACCTGGGGGAAAAAGCCGGGGGCCTTCACTTCGAGGGAGTACTCCCCTTCGGGCACGAGACCGAAGTCGAAGTGCCCAGTCTCGTCGCTCTGCGTCACCTGGGCGATCTCCAGCAGCCGCAGCTCTGCGACCACTCCGGTGCCCTCGGCGACGACGCGACCGGCCACCGGCCAACTCGAGAGGTTGTGCGCCCCTGGCGTCGGGGTCTCGGACAGGGAGAAGTTGCGCGGCCAGGGTTCGCTCATCTCGTCATGGCCGCCGAGGCCGTTGCTGCCCATGTCGACCTCACCCAGCTCACCGCGCACTCGAGTCAGCGTCGCCGCCTTGGGTGACCCTAGCGCCCACTGCTGTGCGATCTCGGTCTCTGGAGCGTAGGTGCTGCTCAGCGTGTCGTCGTCTGGGCCGTCGATGCTGAGCTCAGTCTTGTCGATGGCGGGACCGTAGCTTCCCCAACGGATCACATCGGAGTCCGAGACCCTGTCAGAGACTCCGTCCCACCAAAAAACGACGATGAGGCCGTTGGCCGAGCTCCAACGATCGGTGCGGACCGCTCCGTCGAAGGCAGGCAGCAGCGTGGCAACTTGCACGTTGTCGTGCAACGCCGCATCAGGAGCTCGGCCCCAGGTCTCGGCGAAGACCTCGGCGGACTGCAACGAAACGACGAAGACCTGTCCGGCTTCGAGCACCTCGCCGGCCGGCAGAGCAGCGACGAAGCCCCCACCGAGCGGTGGTGCGACTTGGTTCACGGCGAAGGGGTAGTTGCCTGCGTTCGTGATAAAGAACCCGTCGAGCAAGACAGGGGTGGGGTTGGGATTGAGCAGCTCGAGAAACGCGCCTTCGCCGTCGAGGTGAAGCTCATTGACCAGCAGAGGTCCAGCTGGCTGCGCGACCACGGCGGCGCTGCCGCAGAGACCCCAGAGCAGCGCAAAGAGCCCGACCGCGAGCGCAAGGACGCGTGGTGGCTCGCTTCGAGCCACCTCAGTTCTGGGAAGCGAGCGAAATCTGACCGCGCGTAGGCATGCCAGCGGTCTCGCTTCGAGCCTGCTCGGTGCCGAGCAGCGCGCGAAAAATCCGATGAGAGCTGCCTTTCCGCCTCCATGTACGCGCTGGATCATCTGCCGCCTTCGCGCCCCAACTGGGTGTTAGCTCTCGCCGCCGCTGGGCGCTGCACCACCACCCCCTTCACCACCACCCCCTTCACCACCACCGCGGCGACGACGCCTCGAGCGTCTCCGACCTGGCGCCTCGCCATCAGGCCGGGCGCCAGTCGGGGCTCCCTCTGCCCCCTCGGCGCGTGGTGGGCGTCCGCCCTCGCCCCGCGGTGGGCGCGGCGGACGAGCTTCGCCTGCGGGGCGCGGCGGACGAGCTTCGCCTTCGGGGCGCGGCGGACGTCCACTCTCAGAAGCACCCTCGGGACGGGGCTTTCGTGGTCTGCGTCGACGCTTCGTGGCGTCGGACGGTACCTGGGCACCGTCCTGGCCTGCTTCGCCTTCGCCGGCGGGCTTAGCCTCTGCGCTGGTCCCCCCCCCTTCGACTCGTCCAACAGCCGCACCTCCGCGTCCGCGACCTCCGCGGCGACGACTCGGTCTGGCGCCGTCTGCGGGGCTCGCTGCCTCCTCTTTGACCGCAGGCCTTACACGCGGCGAGCGCGCTGGACGCGCCGACTCGGTTCGTGCGGGCTCGGTCTCCCCCTCCTCTGCTGCGGGTCGGCGACTTCTGCGTGGCTCGTCCTCCCCACGCTTGGGTCTTGGTGTGTTCCCCAAAGAGAGACGTTCGGTCGGGTCGCCAGCCAACGTGAACTGGTGCTTCTCGATGGGCTTGTCATCGGCCGGGTCTTCGAGGGGAGGAACGTCGACCATCACCTCGATCAGCGGGAAGGTCTCCAGCGAGCCTTCGTCGTGCAGGACCAATACGGTCTTCTGGATGACGTCGATGTCGCGCACCTTGCCGTAGCCCAGTCGTGTTCGCACCCGCTGGTTACGGCGAGGCATCCTCGCGCGCTCGTCGACGTAGGTTTCGTGCTCGTAGCTGAGGCAGCACATCAGGCGCCCGCACATGCCCGAGACCTTTTGGGGGTTGAGAGTGAGCCCCTGATCTTTGACCATCTTGATGCCGACGGGCTCGAAATCGAGCAGGAAAGAGGCGCAGCATTGGACGCGGCCGCAGGAGGCCAGCCCCCCGAGCATCCCAGCGCCTTTCCTGAGGCCGACCTGGTGCATCTCGATGCGCAACTTCAGGACTTTGGCCAGCTCCTTGACCAGGTCGCGAAAATCGATGCGCCCATCGGCGCTGAAGTAAAGCGTGACCTTGCGGCGGTCCGCCGTGAGCTCGGCCACCAGGAACTTCATGTCGAGCTTGAGCTCGCGCGACACGGCGATGGAGATCTCGAGCGACTCTTTCTCCTGTTCGGCCTTGTCGGCGTTCTTCTTCAAGTCGCGGCTGTTGGCCGCGCGTACGACCGTCTGCAGGGTGCCCTTGGGGACCACCTTCCGAAAGCGCTCGCCTTCGGTGACGCCGAGTCGCTGGCCTCGCTTGGTCTTGATCACAACGTCGGTTCCACCGGCTAGGTAGAGTTCGGCGGCGTCACACTCCACAGGCCGAAGTTGATGCTGAAAGCGGACGCGGATGACGTTGGCCAGCACTCTCTTGCCGCCGAACGGGCTCCGTCCTTCTTCGTCAGTACTGGGTTTGCTCGATCGAGGCATCGGGGACCATCGGGTTGGTAAGGGGTACGGGGCGCTGCGGTCCCGCGGAGTCACTGAGATTGTGCCGAGAAAACATCGACAGCCTGAGCCATGAGCGCAATGGCCAATCGCACGTGCGCGAAGGTTCTCGCCATCGCGCGTAGGGACGCAGCGGGCTCGCTTCGAGCCACCTCGGTTCCGAGCAGCGCGCGAAATTCCGCTCGGCCGCATCTTAGTGTGTGTTCACGCGCAGTGACAACGCCGAGTCAACACGACTCCGTCGGCGGTGTGTTCGGGCCAGGCCGGCCGGCAGCCGCCCCGCAACGAGCGACCAACCCTGCGCGTTGGGAACCTAGGCTCGAGGTTCGTTGAGCACCAGTGCCAGCTCGAACAGCAGATGTTCTGTAGCAAGCCGCGCGTTGACGTTGCCCTTGAGGGCCTCGGTGACCTCGGAGATGGCGTTCATGGCTCGCTCGAGACCCAACAGCGTCAGGCCCCGCGCCCGCTCGGCCATGCGTGGAGCGCGCTCTTTGAATCCCAATCGCTCGAGGCTGCTTTCCGCGCGCACCAACGAGAGGTCACGGAAGTAGGCCTGAATCATCAGGATGACGGTGAACAGCTCCTCTTTGTCGGCGGAGAACGTCCCCGCTGGCTCCAGAATCGTGTCGGGGTCGGTGGGGTCGAGGCGGTCGAGGACGTCGAGGAGCTCGACCTGTCGCGCCAACATTTCCCCTTCGGCGAGCTCCAACGCGCGCTCGAGGCTCCCACCGGCCAAGTTCGCCACGTTCGCGGCCACCGCAGCCTCGACGCCCCGGTCCAAAAGGAAGACCCTGACGGTCTCGGCATCAAAAGGCGCGAAGCGCACCATCTGGCAACGGCTGATGATCGTCGGCAAGAGCTTGTGGGTCTGGTCGGTAATGAGGACGAAAATAGTCCGCTCGACGGGCTCCTCGAGGGTCTTGAGAATGGCGTTGGCGGCGGCGATCCAGAAGGCGTCGGCGTGATCGATGTAGACCACGCGGAAGCGGGCTTCGAACGGCTTGTAGGTCAGCTTCTTCTGCAGCTCGCGGACCTGCGCGATCTTGATGCCTTGGCCGTCGGGCTCGACCCTGAGGATGTCTGGGTGCGCGTCGGCCTGGATGCGTCGGCAGTGGCGGCACTCCAAGCAGGCTACGACCCGCTCCTCACCGGCTCCGGGCTGGCTCTCTTCGCACATCAACAGCTGCGCGAAGCGGACCGCCAAGAGGCGCTTGCCGATGCCCGCACGACCGGCGAAGAGCAGCGCGTGATGGATACGGCCGCTGCCCACGGCCTTCAGCAGGCTCTCCCGCACACGCTCGTGGCCGATGATGCCGCGAAATGGATCGCGCGTTGCCGCGCTTCGAGCCAGCTCGGTGCCGAGCTGCCCGCGAATCGGCTCGATGGTCTCTGTGCTCATGATCTGTTTTGCTTTCTTTCGCAGGCCAAACCGTAGCGCTCTAGCTGCTCGGGGGGAATATTGCGGATTCGCGGCGACTCCCTTGGCGAAGGGCTGCGTGTGTTCAAGTTCGTCGCCCTCACCGTCCTCCCGACGGCAGTTGTACTTCGCCTGCGCACAGGATTCCAGCCCGACGTCAGGGCCGATCTCTGGCTGGCCAAGTACCTCGGATTGCAAAGACCCAACAACCAACGGGGAGCAGCCGGTGCAGAAGGAACATCGAAAGATCCGGAATCTCGCCGCCTCGAGCGCGGCCCAGCCGGCCCGTGAAGCGACGCAGAGACTGCAGGCGCTGCCCGCCGACGAGCGGCATGGGCTCCTGGTCGAGCTGATCACCGACGACGACGTCGTGGTCAGGGAGTTCGCGGCGTATGCCGTGCAGAACGAAGAGACGGGCTTACCCGGCTTGGTTGCGGCGCTCTTGGAGCGCGCCGCGCAGCCCGCTCTCGAGCCCCTCGGCCTGGCCTCGATTCTCTTCGCCTTGGAGCCGTTCTTTACCTCCGATTCGGCGAGCGCGGCGGAGTTGCGTGAGCGCTTCGCTGAGCTGCTCGCTCGAGCCAGCAAGAGCTCCAACGATGACCTGCGCTACCAGGCCTACGCCGCACTGGAGGCCTCGGGCGAGTCAGGCGACGCCTACGTCGAATCGCTCTTGGAGCTCTTGAGCGAGCACGACTCCGATCTCCAGATTATCGCAGCCCAAGGTCTGGCGCGGCTGAAAATCGAGCGCGCACGCGAGCCTCTGCGCGCCGCGCTCACCGGCCCTACCGAGCTGCGCGTCCACATCGGCCTCGCCCTCATCACCTTGGGCGAGCCCAACCTGCGCGAAGAGATCGAGTCGTGGATGCGCGACGGCGCCCAGCGCTTCACCGCTCTGGTGGCCTTCGGCGATCACGGCGACCCGGCGGCCATCCCCATGTTGCTCAAGACCGCCAAGGCTTGGCTCGGCGAGCCGCTGCACAAGGTCGCCGCCGCCCGCAGCGCCGCCGTGCTCGGCTCGGAGGAAGGCCGGGCCCTGCTGCTGGAGATGTCGCGCTCGAAGCGCCCCGAGGTCAGTGGTTTTGCGCTGCAGTCCATGTCCGCCATGGGCTGGCCACAGCTCGACCGCCAACTGCGCCACGCGCTGGAGGCCAAGGACCATCCCGCCGCCGAGGTCATCGTCGACCTCGTCGCCGAACGCCGGGCCGCCGATGCCCGAGAGGTCCTCGAGCAGGCCTTGAAGCACAAACGCGAACCCGTACGCGACGCGGCCACCGAGGCGCTCGAGAAATTCGACCGGGGCTGAGGAGGCGGTTCACAGGATCGACAGGTTTCCGCAGCGTTGCGCGCAGGGTTGCGAGCAGGATGCGCGCAACAGCTCGCCATATGGCGTTCAGGCCGTCAAACCACCGCCCGCTCGACCACCTTTGCCCCTCGCGGCCCCAGGTGCAGCCGCTCCAAGCTCAGCTCCCCGCCCGCGATGTGCAGCCGCAGCGCCTGTCGCTCGGTGTGAAATCCATGGTTGCCAGCCGCACCGGGGTTGAGCCACAGCGCCCCGTGCACTCGGCCGACCGCCGGGATGTGCGAGTGGCCCACGACGAGCACGTCCAGGTGGTGTTCGCGAATGAGGGCGACGGCATCTCGGTTGGGGCGATCCGGGTGGCCGGCGATGTGCAGCAGCCCAATGCGCTTGCCACCGAACACCACCACCTTCGTCAACGGCAGCTCGCGGATTTGCCCCTCGATGTTCCCTCGCACGGCGATCACCGGCGCCACCTCGGCGAGCACGTCGAGGACGGCCAGATCGCCGATGTCGCCGGCGTGCAGGATGGCGTCCATGCCCGCAAAGTCTTGCAGCAACCACGGGTGCACCCAGCTGTGCGTGTCGGAGAGGATGCCTAGGCTGTAGCGGGGACTGTTCATCAAGAAATCTCGTCTTCACTCTGCGTGCTGCACGTCACCAATGAGTTCGAGGCAACCCCCGGAGGGGGCGACGGGCATGTAGCCAGGGGTTTCAACCCCTGGCCTGGAGTTTGTACACATCTCGTCGATCTTCATCGTCGAGGTGTGAACCTATCGTTTCTTCTGGCGTTCGAG
>PFUG01000607.1:0-9051 GCA_002789955.1 Deltaproteobacteria bacterium CG_4_9_14_3_um_filter_63_12
AGGCCATCGAGGGCGCAGTCAGCGAAACCGCCGCCATAGACGACTTCATTCACGGGACCCAACTTCGAGACGGACGAAGCCTCATCGGCCGGTTCGTGGCCGAGGAGCCGGACCTCGACCCCGAAGACGCCAAGCTCGTCCTTGGCTGGCAGAAGGGTTTCGTCGGTGTGTTTCGCCTGAAATCCGCCAATGGCATCACCGCAGAAACGACCAACCTGGTCGACGGGCTCGACTACACGCTGTTGGCGACAAATGACTCGGTGCAGGTTCGCCGTATGCTCTGTGAAACGGGCAACTATCTCTTCTCTCGGGTCGATCCCGTCGGCCCATTTTGGATGTTTAGCGGACATGTGCTGACCATATCGAGGTTTGCCCGACGAGAAGCCTATGCGGCAGCCGCGCAGCTGGCAATCTCGAACCCTGCGCTGTTCTACAAAAATCCCAAGCACCTAGAGGAAGGGCGGGCGAGCGTTCGCGCGAACCACGCTCGTTTCGTCGAGAAGTTCGGCGCTAGCTGGATCTTCGGCGCACCCGGCTCGGTGGAGCAACGCTGGTCCGAGTTACTGCTAGAGCAGGTTCCCGATCCCATTGCACGTCAGCGGCTCGCAAGAAACCTGAAGGACCACGGGTGGCCACCCCACGTGAGGCAGGCCGAGACGGCCGGTGTCGTCTCGGACCCCGACGAGGGTGTCACAATCCTGGCGGAATTCGGACGTTTCCTGGCCGCACTCGCCGAGCCGAACCTGGCGACAACTGCCAACGTTCGAGAAATGCTCAATGGCTACTTGCTCGAGACACCCGAAGTCTTCTTGTTCTTCGCCGAACAGCGCCCCGAGCAGCTCGACGCCCTGTTGGCAAAGTTCCTCGGCCAAGCCGAGTTCTCCTGGCGCACCGACGGCGAAGCGCTGCTGAGGGAGCGCAACCCTTGGTTCCTCGAGACCCCTCGCTACCCAACGCAGATGCATTTGAGTGACGAGCTCGCTGACGGGCACCGCTACCTCGAGACACTTTGCGCCAAGCGCGCAATCGAAACCATGGGCCAGCCGAGGAAGAAGCAGCCAGCGAGCCGACACGCGCCAAAACAAAAGAAAGAAAAACGGAAGAAGCGGCGCTAAACAACCGTCAGCAAATCACCTGACCGTTGATGAGTGTCTTGTACCATGCCCCTGACCTGTCGCGCTCGGGGGCTTGTTCGCCTTCGCTTCGAAGCAGAATCAAGGGGTGCTGCGGACGGCACGCTTCGGTGCGAGGTGTCGCACGTGGCTGACCCCTCTGGAGGGGTCAGGAGGTCAACCCACTCACCTTTCGACCCCTCGGGAGGGGTCAAGAGGTCAATCCACTCACCTTTCGACCCCTCGGGAGGGGTCAAGAGGTCAACCAAGTCACCTCTCGACCCCTCGGGAGGGGGTCGGCGTTGCCGGCCTGAACCCGCGGTTCACTCGTTCGGCGTGGCTTCGACGCTGGTCTCTACGGCCTGCGAAAGCTCTGCGTCGGGGCGCGCGGCCGACTTTGCAGTGAAATCGGCGAGCGGCTGCAGCAGCGCGGTCATGGCCTCTGTGGTCGCCGGCTCGTCCGGCTCGACGCTGGCGACCACTTTTGCGACGTACATCCGCATCTCGTTGCGTGTGGCGTCGGCAAAAGGCCGCAGCTTCGCTTCGACGTCCACGGTGACCCGGGTGTCGGTGATGCCGAGCGCGTCGCCGTACAATTTGTGGAGCCTGCGGATCGACGCGATGAAGAACGCGCCGTGCAGCTGCGCAAACACCGCGTCGAGGCCCAGCTCATCGGCGACGCTCAAGCGCGCGCGCACCGCGGACCACTGCCGCTGGTAGGGCGCCCGGACCTGCGCTGGATTCACGACGGCATCGGCTCGATGGCGCCGCTGCGCGGCGTCTGAGGGCCGCCGCGCCTAGCGCAATCGCGTGCCCACTTCAGCGTTGTCTTCGGGCGATGTTAGAAGCCCAACTCAACCAACTTGGTGTCGCTGTCGTCCTTTAGCTTACGGGTGCGGAACTTGAAGTTCGTCGCCTTCTTCGGGACCTCGAATACAGTCCAAAACTCCCGGGAGAGACCAACTGGAAGTGCCTCCATTCCAAGCGTTTTTGCCTTGGCCGGGACGTAAAACGCACGCTCGTCTAGTTCCTTGAACTCGTTCTTCTCGCCGTCGATTAGATTTAGAGGCAGGAAGAGCATCTCTTCTTTCTTGGATTTATTCGTGATCTTGAAATGCACCTGGACAAACTTGCCATCGGCTGACGTGCGGTCTTCTTGGAACTGATTGTTCGACTTGAGCGTGCTGCCAACATCCTTCGCATCTAAGACCACCCACTCAGAATCCTCGAAGGAGATCGTCTCTCCGATCTTCGCCGTGCCCTTTGCCTCTTCCTCCTTCGCCTTCTCATCATCGCTCTTGCCGAAGCTACCCATTGCCAGTAGCGCGAAGGCCGCCAGCACCAACAAGGACACGAACCCCCGCTTGATCATCATCACTCTCCTCTTGGTGTGTGAACCACATCGCGGCAGCAATTGCCGCTATTGCTAGACTCAAATCCACCGAGTCAAACCTGCCCGGGACGAGTTCGAAGGCCTGGCCGACTTCGGCACCGATGCTCAGTGTCGCTGGAGCGATGATGACGAAGAAGGCTTTGACTACGCTGTGTCCCACGGTCTGCCAGAGCAGACACATGGCGGCGGTCACCGCGTAGGTCCAGAGGGCGTTGGGTAAAGAGAACAGAGTCCAGTCGGGCAAGAACGACGCTATTGGCTCCGCACCTTCCCGAGCTGCGCTAATCAGAGCCCCCAACCCGACGGCAGCGAACCAGTCGAACATCAAGAGCCTCTGCGGACGCCATAACACGTACTCCAGACCGCCAAGCAGGAGCGGACACCCGACGTGGATTGCCCAGGCCGCATATCCGGATCGATTGGCAATCTCTTCACACACGCAGCCACCCTTGCGAACAATGATTAACGTATGGCGGCATAGTGTCCTCGGAACTTGGGGTGAGCTGCCGCAGGCGCGCCGTCGGAACCTAAACGGCTTGTTGTCTGTGCAGACGCTGTAGTCACACAAAACGTGCTGCATGTCAATCGATCGATACACACAACGCGTGGGTTTAGAGCATCATACCGCGACCTCCCATTTCCACGCAACAGAACCGACGATTCCACCGCCGACGTCCTTGTGCTGCGCCCAGTTCAAACGGCACGAGTGACATCTTGAGACGCCCAGGAGCACCAGGCAATGTTCCAAATCACAATTGAGCCTTCACGCAACGTGTTGGCCGTAGCCCGAAATGGCACACAATATGTGCCTTCCGACATCGGATGACTCCAGCTACGGTGCCCCCATGAGTGGCGCCGCACACAGTTTTGGTCGCACGTTGCGTGAGCTGCGCACACAGAAAGGATGGTCGCAGCAAGAACTTGCAGAGCGAGCAGGGCTGAGCGTCAACGCCATCAGTGCCTTCGAGCGCGCCGAACGCTTTCCGCGTGCAGGGACAATCGACCAGCTCACCTCCGCGTTTGGCAGCGACGCTCTCCATGCTCCGCTCGCCCTCGAGGTGCGCGACCAATTGCCGCCCACCTACGCTCCAGAGCACGAAGGCGGGCACAGCCTGGGCGCGCTCGTCGAGCTGCTGCGCGGCGAGCCGGAACAGACCATCGGGTTGGTCTTCAACATCGCTCGCCTGATTATCAACGAGCGCGTGACGCAGCCTGCCAAGACCCCACGGGACCGCACCTGTGCCCGCCGCCGCCCCCACGCCAAAATCACTCTTTCCCCTCGAAGAGCCCCGCCAGCTCGCTCAAGCCATCGCTGAGCGTGCTGACCGCCTCGAGCGAACGAACGACGCCCTTGCTGGACGTGCGACTTCCGACACAACGCCATTGTGTCATCCACTTCTGAAGGGCAAGGGTGAGCAGCTCGAGCGTCTTCGAACCCACCCCTTTCATCTTCAAGACCTCGTCTTGTGCCTTGGGGAGATTCGCGAGGTGAGCCTGTACCCCGAGGTGGCTCTGCAATCGGCGTTGCACGACGTCATCGAGCTCGAGAGAGCTGAGGGGAGCTTCTCTGGCGCGAGCGTCGAAGAGCTGCGCAAGCGCAGACATCGTCTCGTCGTAGTGCATCTTGTAGAATGGGGGCGGCACCCCGTCTTCGTCGACCCAAGTGGCGCACCAGCGGCGTTCACACACCATTTGCTGGAATGCAACGGCAACCTGGCGGCCGAGCTCATCGTCACGCTGCCTCGCCCACGCCAGCGCCCTGCTGATGGGGTCCTCGGCGTCCACACTGTCAAAGACTGGGTGTTGCATGGGGAGCTGCAGCAGCGTCATGGGCTCGAGCGCGAGGAGCGCCGCGGACGCCCTTGGCATGCTGCCGTCCGCCTCGAGCCCTACGCTTCGCCTCAACGCCGAGATGGGAAGGAGCTTGTCCAAGGTCTCTTGGTTGTCCACCTCACAGAACATCTGTGGCTTGAGCGCGAGGAGCGAGAGCCGAAGGTCGCTGAGGTGTGCATCCACCACACGCACCATCCTCAAACTCTCTTCACGAGCGAGCGTGGCGCGCAGCTCGGTGTGACCAAGGATGTGGGTCGTTCCGCTCCACGACGTCCTGAGGTGCAAGCCGAAGATCTTTCGTATGAGCTCTCGATGCGCTTTGGGGTCGAAGTCGTCGAAGTCCTTTCGGTATTGAGCCTGGAAGAACCTCCGTTCTTTTTCCATGGCCTCTGGAGACTGAACCCACTCATACCCATACCCATACTCATCCTCGTCGCCGTCGACGCTCCACGCTCCGTAATCGTCGAGAGGGGCGGCGAAGATTTGCAGCACCTCGCAGATGTTTTCCTCTGCATCGTAGTCCGCCAGGCCCTCGAAGTTTGGGTCTACAAGGTCTTCGATGAAGTCCCACTGTTCGGGGGTCAGGCGCCCCGCAAAAACGAAGGTCGCCAGCTCAGGCCCCACTCTCCAACCCGCCCAAAGAGAGGTCCCTATCGGAATGGTTTCACCAGTGACAAAACACGAAACCCCAAGTGGGCTCCGGCCGCCATGCATCGATTTCCCGCTGAAGGCGGAGATGACCTCGTCGTCATTCTTCAGTTCGACGAGCTCGAGCGGCCGACCCTCAAAGAGGTCGAAGACCTCAGCCTCTCGACCCTCGAGGTGTCCTCTCACATAGGATACGAGCGCGTCGTGGGACTCCATCAGACGTGCTGAGCCGAAGACCACGTAGTGATGTAGAGTAGACAGGTTCACATCCTCGGTGAACACCTGGACCCGAAGCTGGAGCTCCCAGGCGAGGTCGCTGAGGAATCTGGGTTCCTTAACGACAAAATCATTGTAGAGCTCAAAGACACGCTCGATGGTCTCCACAATGGGACCAAGAGACTCTTTTTGATGGCGAGGAACGGGCCACATGGTTTCGTCCCGATCTCTTCCCGTGGCCGCTCGGCCACAGCAGTGCTTATGCTTCTTCCCGCTTCCACACAAGCATCGAGCGTTGCGCTCCATCGCTTCCCTCCTTGAAGGCCACTGGCGTTGTTCGCTTCTTTCTCCTCGCCTGCAGGGTGTCAAGTCTACACGACACGGCGTGAACACCGGCAGCCCTCTACCAACAAAGAAAACGTGCTCATCTGGGGCGCCGTGCTAGGGTCTGTGGAATTGCGATAACCGCCACTTGCTTGCTCGACTCATGACCCAAACACTCAGACGATTTGCTCTCCTATTGCTCACGTTGGCAGCGTTCGCAGCCTGCTCGGAGCTCTCCGAGCCCGAGGTCCCCGCCGAGGGCAAAGACAGCGACTCGTCGCTGGCCGCAGCTCACAAGGAGAATGGCTCCACGCCTGACCTTCCGAGTGTCTGCCCCGAGCGAGGGAAGGCGGCGTCCAGTTTGCCGGGGGTCACAGACGCCCACCGCGACCCAGCGTATTGGCTCGAACGTGCGGCCGCCTACGGCGACGTCGACGCCGTTTTGATGACGCCCAGTCAAGTGCGCGACCACAACCGCGCTTTCTTCGACTCGCCCAACGACCTCTCGCAGCCCCCCGAGCGAGTCGACCTCGAGACCAAACTGCAGGAGCGCTTCGACTGGACGAAGGGGAAGTTCGAGGACGCCAGCTACGTCGACGTGTCGGGGGCCAAGCTCACGCCTGAGTCTTACGCCGGCCTAGAGCTCTCGTTGCTCCCCGCGGTCTTGAAATCGGAGCTGCGCATCGCCCAGGCGGACGTCACCTTCCGCTGTGTCCCCGTCGAGGCACCTTTTTACACGCCCTCGTTGGACCTGCGCTTCAACCGAAACAACTGCAGCACGGCCCACGCCCAAGAGCCCGTGCAGGTCATCGCCGCCTGGCCAGATGGCTCGCTGTTGGCGCGCACGCGCTATACTTATGGCTGGTTGGCCGCCGACGCCCAGCTCTCGGCTCCCCTCTCACAAGAACAGACCAAGCAAGCGCTCGGCAGTGACCGGGTCGAGCTCATCGGCGCCATCGACGTCGCCGGCCAGTCCACCAGCCTGCCGCTGGGCACCACCTTGGCCCGCCTCGAGACGGCGGACTCGTCGGTCGTTCGCGTCGGGGTCGCCACGGCCAAAGGTTGGGTCGGCATCGACCTCAGCCCGGAGCAGGTGCGGTCGACCGCGCGGCCACTGACTCGGCGCGCGGTGCTCGAGGAGGCGTTTCGGTTTCTTGATGCTCCTTACGGGTGGGGCGGCGAGGGCGGAGGACGGGATTGCTCTCGCTTCCTGCTCGATCTCTTCGAGTCCTTTGGCCTCCAATTGCCCCGCCACAGCGGCACCCAAGCCCATGAGACGACGTTCAGCATCGACATCTCGTCGGTCACCAACGAGAAAGAACGCATCCAGCTCATCGAGGCTGCGGCCAAGCGGGGCATCGTGCTGCTCCACTTACCTGGGCACATCATGCTCTATCTGGGTCGCGACGCGGGCGGCACCCCCATGGTGCTGCACGCCTTCGCCGAGTACTTGGTGCCCTGCGCACAAGCCGATCCCCGTCGCGAGAACGGAGGCGAGACCCTACTCGAGGTCGACCGGGTCTCGCTCAGCGACTTGGAGCTCGGGCGAGGGACCAGCCGCACCGCTTTCATCGAGCGCATCACGCACATCAGCGTCTTGGGCGGCACGCCGGGGGTGGAGCTGCAAGGAGTCGCGGCGCTGCGCCGCGCCGCGCCGGTCGTGGTCCCGACGAGCAAAGAGTGCAAAGACAGCCAAGCCGTCGCCATCTTCCACTCGCCCCGGTTCCCGAGCTCCGAGCAGCCCATGCGCGTCATCGCGACGCTGACCGCAGAACCAGGCCCCAGTGAGCTGAGCCTCTTGGACCCCGACGGCAACCGGGTGACGCCTCCGGCAAAGCTCTACGGCGGCCCACCCTATGGGACGGTGGTGACGGTCGATGGCCCGAAGGACGGGCTGTGGACTGCGGTCTACGGAGACGGCGAACGCAGCTTGGCGTGCCTCAAGATCCGTGTGCGGAAAGACCCCTCGAACGGCGGGGAACGGACGAGCCAAACGGTCTGGGAGCCGCGGCGGCGTTGGGGAGAGTCGGCGGAGAACCTCTACGCGATCTTCGTCGAGTCTCTCTTCGACTACCCGCTCGAGGACGACGTCACCTGGAAGAACATGCACTCGGTGGTGCAAGACAAGGAGCGCAACCTGCTCTACGACCACCTTGGGTTCGGCGAGGACAACGAGCTGAAGATGGAGCCGGACTGCGCCGACCTGCCGTACCTGCTGCGGGCCTACTTCGCGTGGAAGATGGGTCTGCCCTACGGATATCGACGGTGCAGTCGCGGCAAGGCGGGCAAACCGCCGCGCTGCGACGAGGTGTTGAGCAGCCTGAGCGAGAGGGAGTCTCCTGAGGAGGTCGAGGGGTTCTCGAGGTTCGCGAACCGGCACGTCCGCAACGCGGTGCACTCCGCCAGTGGTCGCACCGCTCCGGACGACGACGAGACGGATTTCTACCCAGTCGCCCTGGACCGCAAGGGCCTGAAGCCAGGCACTCTGTACGCCGATCCCTATGGCCACCTGCTGACCATCGCAGGGTGGGCGCCGCAGACCTTCGAGCACTACGGAGTGCTCATGGCCGTCGACGCGCAACCCGACGGGACCATTGGTCGCAGGCGGTTCTGGCGCGGCTCGTTCCTCTTCACGCCCGATACCACGGACGTGGGCGCGGGATTCAAGGCGTTCCGTCCGGTCGTGGTCGACCCCGCGACGAACGGCCTCGTCGCCATGACCAACGCCGAAATCAACCAAAACGGCGAGTTCGCGCCGTTCTCTCGTCAGCAGTACGAGGGCAGCGCCGACGACTTCTACGACGGGGTCGAGTCCCTCATCAACCCGCGCCCGCTCGACCCCGTCGCGGTGCAGCGCTCGTTGGTCGACGCCCTCGATGAGTCCGTGGCTCGCCGCGTGAACTCGGTCGACAACGGCGAGCAATACATGGCCGAGCACGACAACTCGCCCATCGAGATGCCGACCGGTTACTCGATCTTCGAGACGGCGGGGCCTTGGGAGGATTTCTCGACGCCGAGTCGAGACATGCGGCTGCTGATCTCCATTGACACCGTGTTGCAGTTCGCCCAGAGCGTGCGCCGTGCGCCGCAACGCTTCGGCCTCGAGGAGGCCGATGTGGAGCCCATCGTCGCCGAAGTAGAGGGATGGCTCGCGGCCGAGCTCGGCAAGCGAACGTTCACCTACACTCTGTCGAACGGCACCCCGAAGACGTTGACCTTGCAGGACCTCGTCGAGCGCTCAGCGGCTTTGGAGATGGCGTACCATCCCAACGACTGCGCCGAGGTTCGTTGGGGAGCCCCGGAAGGCAGCGAGGAGATGAAGACCTGCTTGCGCCGCGCTCCAGAGGAGCATCACCGGCAGATGGAGACGGTTCGGGCCTGGTTCCACGACCGCAAGCGTCCGCCGAGGTAGTTGGAACCAGCAAACAAGAAGAGGGCCCCGAAGGGCCCTCTTTTCGTCACCACAGAACCCGAACTCCCCTCTCCCGTTTCCGAACTCCCCCTCTCCCGTTTCGGGGGAGGGGG
>PFUG01000607.1:9071-9148 GCA_002789955.1 Deltaproteobacteria bacterium CG_4_9_14_3_um_filter_63_12
CCTCTTTTCGTCACCACAGAACCCGAACTCCCCTCTCCCGTTTCCGAACTCCCCCTCTCCCGTTTCGGGGGAGGGGG
>PFUG01000627.1:0-575 GCA_002789955.1 Deltaproteobacteria bacterium CG_4_9_14_3_um_filter_63_12
CGGTAAAGCCAGAATCAAAAGAAGAGCAACGGCGAAGGGGAGCGTTCTCATAGGATCGACCTCGTTTGCAGTGGGAACCCCGTCCAAGTGCGACAACGGCCCCCGATTTTAGCAACTTCCCGGGTCGAGTCCAATATCTCGTTTAGGACTGGTTGGGACTGGGCGCCAGCGCTCACCAGCTGGCTCGCATCGAGGCAGCTAGGTGACGAGCGGCGCGCGAGTTCCAATCGCATACGGAGCCATCGCCGCCCGGACATCGTCTGGGATTGAGCAAGAGCGAAACGTGCTCGTGTCGATGAACGACTGCACGAAACGAACCTCCGCACCCAGCTTCCCGTCCTCCCGAAAGCAGCGAAATCGAGTGTGGACCGAGCGCTCGCCCAGCTTCTCGAAGCCGACCTCGACGCGCATCAGGACGCCGTGCCTGAATGGGGCGTAGAACGCGGCGCGGGCGTCGACCAGCGGCGCCCCGAGCCTGCGAGCCTCCGAAAAGAAAGACTCCAACGGGATCCCCGCTTGGCGCTGCAGGTCCTCGAGTGCGCAGTGGCAATACTCGAAGATCTTGGCGAAGAAGA
>PFUG01000627.1:603-32042 GCA_002789955.1 Deltaproteobacteria bacterium CG_4_9_14_3_um_filter_63_12
ACGTACTCGCAGGTCGGTGTGAAAGAGCTTAGGGTCAAGCTGCACGTCGTCCATGTTCGTCCATAGAATAGAGGCAAAGAGCAATCCCGGTTCATACCACGCCCGCGTTTTGGGGAGGGGCTGGGACGAAGGGGCGCGGGGAGGTTCTTGTCGCCCCTAAAGCTCAATGATCGTGCCGGATGTCCGGCAGATTCATACCGGCCAGCACTTCGGGATGAGTCTCGATGCGGTGCGCTTTGGTCAGGGACGCCAGGAGGTCGGCGCGGGCTTTCTTCGCCGGTTCTAGCGCCAGAGCGTGGCGAATCGAGGCGGAGGCTTGCTCGAAGGGCACGGTGACCCCCTCTCGAACCCCGTCCACCAGAACCAACGCCCACTTCCCATCGAGCTCGATGGGCGCGCTCAGCGCGTAGCGTTCAAGGGCGAACGCCTCCTGCCTGAGGCGCTCGGGGACCGCCAGCTCGGGCTCTGGCTCGGCCGAGAGGTAGGGGAGGCTCCCTTTCATGCGCTTGACCTGCGGGTCGATCGACAGCTTGGCGCTCAGGGCGCGCAGGGCGTCGGCGCGGGCTTGGTTGGGTTCGGGGGCCTGGGTGAGCAGCTCGGCGCGCAATTTCTGCGCCTCCTTCTCGCTGCCGACGACGAGCTCGACCATTCGCCGGCGCTCGGCACGATGGTAGGCCTCGACGTTGGCGACATAGCGCTCACGGGCCTCTTCTTCGCTGATGGAGTCTGGATCGCGAGTCACGGCAAGGGTCTTCTCGAGGGCCTCGACGATCCCTCGTTTGCGAGCCAACCGGACGAACCGCGAGTCGGCGAGCCCTTGTCGCCGTGCCTCCTCAGCGATCGTGGCGAGCTCTGTCAGACGCTCGACGAACGCCTGTCTCGACTGGCCGTTGAGCACCTCACCTTGGGCGCGTGCTGGCCAGGTCTCGAGCGCGGCGATAGCGAGCTCGAGCGTGAGCGTGGTCTCTCCGCAAGCGACCACGACGGCCTGCTCTTGGCCTGGCTGTGCAGCGAGGGTGGAAGGGAAATCGACCGGCGTGGGGGGGGCGATCACTCCGTCGAGCGCCTCGGGGTGGGCCTCACAGGTGGACTTGGCGAGCCAGCCTTCCTTCAGCGTGTTGAAGAGCGCGGGGGCGCGGCTGCGCAGGAGCTGCGTGCGCAGCATCTCTTCGACCTCGGCGAAGGGCCGGTTCTGGGCGGGGCGCGTGGACACCAGCATCACGAGCACAAACTCGTCGCCCATCGGCATGGCCGCCGAAAGCTCGTTGGGCGACAGCGCGAAGAGCGCGTCGAGAACTGGCTCTGGCAGGTCCTTGGAGGCGCGCGGCAGCGCCGGGATGCGGCCGGCGGCGATCTTCGACGGATGGGTGCTGTGGGCGAGGGCCGCCGCTTCGAACAACTCGAGGCGCGCGCTGGTGGCGGTGGGCGCCTCGTTGAGGAGGTTCTCGCGCAGCTTTTCCAAGTCCTGCAGTGAGGGACCAGTGATCAGCGCCGCGACGCGCTCCTCGGCGCGGTTGAAGCGCACGGCGTTCTCTGCGTAGTAGGCTTGCACCTCCTCGGTCGTCGGGGCCTGGCCGAACTCTCCGTCGACCACCTTTTGGCGCAGCGCCCCAGCGAGGGCCTTGATTTCGGCGAACATGACCTTGGGCGAGCTGGCCAATCCAAGCCGTTCGCCCTCACGGGCGAGCAACTCGAAGCCGACAGTCTGCTCGGCGAAGGCCACTCGTCCGTTGGGGTCACCGAGGTGACTCACCGCCGGCATGGGCATGGCCCGCAGCTGGGCGTCCATGTCGGCGAGGGTGATGGTGTCGTCGTCGATGGTGATGAAGGCCTGGGAGCCGTCGACGCCTTCGACCAGATAGGAGCGCTGCAGGCCTCGCCCCAACCAGCTCTCGATGGGCGGTAGGGTCACGTCCTCGGCGCTGCGAACCGATGGGGCGTCGGGGGCGAGCATGGGCTCTTTCGAGCCCATCACCTCTTCGGTTGGCTGGGCAGGAGGCTTCTTCTTGGGGCTCGGATCGGTGCAGCTCGAGGTCAGGAGCACCAGCGAACACAACGTCAGCACGCGCACGCCGGGTCGGCGCGCACGTTCTCTCGGGGCCGCTTCAAGCACTCGGAGTCTCCTTGGTGAAAACCAGGTGGTCGCCGGTCTCGGCGAGGCACGCGAGGATCACGTCGTTCTCGACAAAGTCACCTTCGAGTAGGTCCAACGCGAGCGGGTTCTGGACTTGCTCGAGAATGGCCTGTTTGACCGGACGGGCGCCGAACTCGGGGCGGTAGCCCGCCTCGGCCAAAAACTGCTCGGCCTCGGGGGTCAGACGCAAGGAGAGCTTGCGGCTGGCCAGCAGCTTGTCGATGCGCTTCATCTGTAGCTTGAGGATGGCCTTGATGTTGTCCATGTCCAGCGCGTTGAAGATCACCTTGGCGTCGATGCGCGCCAGAAACTCCGGTCGGAAATGGGCCTCGAGCGCCTCAATGACCCTCTCCTTCATCCCGGCCGGATCCGTCCGCAACATCTCCAAGATGAAGTGGCTGCCGAGGTTGCTGGTCATGATCACGACGGTGTTGGTGAAGTCGACCATGCGTCCCTTGGAGTCGGTCAGTCGACCGTCGTCGAGGAGCTGCAAGAGCACGTTGAAGACGTCGGCGTGGGCTTTCTCGACCTCGTCGAAGAGGACGACCGAGTAGGGCCTGCTGCGCACGGCCTCGGTGAGCTCACCGCCCGCTTCGAAGCCGACGTAGCCCGGCGGTGGGCCGGTCAGTCGATTGACTTGGGCCTTGTCCATGAACTCGGACATGTCGAGGCGCACCAACGCCTTCTCGTCGTCGAAGAGGAACATCGCCAGCGCCTTGGCGAGCTCGGTCTTGCCGACGCCCGTGGGCCCCAGGAAGATGAAGCTGCCGATGGGGCGATTGGGGTCCTGCAGGCCGGTTCGGGCGCGGCGCACGGCGTTGGCGATCTGAGTGACCGCATGGTCCTGGCCGATGACCCGGCCCTGCAGCCGCGTCTCCATGGAGAGCAAGCGCTCGCGCTCGCTCTCCATCATTCGCGAGACCGGGACTCCGGTCCATGAGCCCACGACCTCGGCGACATCGTTGGCGTCGACGTGCTCTTTGAGCATTCGCGCGTGTCCGTCTGTGGTCGCGAGCTTGTCCTGTTCGGCCTTGAGCTGTCGTTTGAGATCGAGGAGCCGGCCGTATTTTAGCTCGGCGGCGCGACCCAAGTCGTTGGAGGTCTGCGCCTCCTCGATCTCTTGCTCGGTCTTGGCGAGCGCCTCTTTGATGGCCCTGATCTCCTGCAGCGCGCCCTTCTCCATGAGCCACTGGGCTTCGAGGGCTTCGAACCTGCCTTGCGTCTCGGCGATCTCTTTGCCGAACTTGGCGCGCTGGGCGACGCTGTCCGGGTGCGTCTCCTTCTCGAGCGCTTTGACCTCGATCGTCAGGCTCGTGACGCGACGTCGCAGCTCGTCGATTTCGCCCGGCGAGGAATCGATTTCGATGCGCAAGCGGCTGGCGGCCTCGTCGATGAGGTCGATGGCCTTGTCGGGCAAGGCGCGGTCGGCGATGTAGCGGTCCGAGAAGTTGACGGCGGCGACCAGGGCTTCGTCGCGGATCTCGACGCCGTGGTAAATCTCGTACTTGGTCTTGATGCCCCGCATGATGGCGATGGCTTGCTCGCGCGTCGGCTCTTTCACGGTGATGGGCGCGAAACGTCGCTCGAGGGCGCGGTCTTTCTCGATGTATTGGCGGTACTCTTGGATGGTCGTGGTGCCAAGGCAGCGCAGCTGGCCCCGCGCGAGCGCGGGCTTGAGCATGCTCGAGGCGTCGACGCCGCCTTCCCCAGCCCCGGCGCCGACCAGCGAGTGGAGCTCGTCGATGTACAGGATGACCTTGCCCTGGGCCTCGATGACCTCGTTGACGACCCCCTTGAGGCGCTCTTCGAACATCCCTCGCAGGCGCGCGCCTGAGATCAGGGCGCCAAGGTCGAGGGTGACGATGAGCTTGTTCTTGAGGCCGTCGGGGACGTCACCTTTGACGATGCGGTGAGCCAGAGCTTCGATGATGGCGGTCTTCCCGACGCCGGGCTCGCCGATGAGGACCGGGTTGTTCTTGGTCCTGCGGGCGAGCACCTGCATGAGCCGGCGGATCTCTTGGTCGCGCCCGATGACGGGATCGAGCTTGCCGGCGGCGGCCAAGGCGGTGAGGTCGCGGCCGAACTTCTCGAGGTTGGGGTAGGAGCCCTTTTCGGCGTTCCACAGGGTCTCCGCCGGGCCCCCTTCTTGCCTGACCGCTCCTCGCCGCTCTTGCTGCGGTTGTGCGGTCGAGGAGGCCGTAGGTGCCTGTGCCGTGCGCTGCTCGTGCTTGCCCTTTTTGACCTCCTCGGCGGTTCGGCTGACCGACTCCCGGGTCACATTCATGGAGCGCAGCATGACCGGAGCTGGGCCAGTCTGGGCAGAGACCACGGCGGCGAGCATATCCTCGCTCTCGACGAACTGGCGATCTTGCTTGCGCGCGTCGGCATAAGCCTTCTCGAAGAGGGCCTCGAGGCGGGGCGAGGGGTACGCGTCGGCGTCGGTGAAGACCTTGGGATGCCGGCCGGCCTCTCGCTCGAGGCGCCGAGCGAGGTAGTTCACGTCGACGTTGAGACGCTTGAGGATCGGCACAATGAGGCCACCCTCCTGGAAGATGAGCGCGAGCAAGTAGTGCTCGATCTCGATGAGTTCTTGTTTCATCTGGCGCGCGATGGTACGCGCGTCCTGCAGTGCGGCTCTGACGGGAGCACTCATTCGGTCGAATTCCATGCTTCTCTCTCGGTCGGCGGTCCATGGATTGGAGACCGCGGATGGTAGCGCTTTATGCTGGATAGACAAGGGCGCGCGGCGGCTCGAGGGGGCAGCACAGGGGCCCTTCGACGCCGGCCGTGGCCCAGAGCGTGGTGCAGCGGCGGTTGCCATTCGGGGAGCGAATCGTTACAGCACCATTTCGCAAGAACCTTTCCAAAACCGAGAGCCCATAAGCCCCAGGAAAAGAGACGCTCATGGCAGACATCAGCAGCCGAAAGGTCGACCATATCGAGCTCTGCGCGCAACGCGACGTCGAGTACCGCGAGGGGGCCCTGTTCGAAGACGTTCAGCTCGTGCACGACTCGTTGCCGGAGCTTGCTTTGGACGAGGTCGACCCCTCGACTTCGCTCGTCGGCCGCCGACTGCGCGCCCCAGTGTTGGTGACTGGGATGACGGGCGGCGTTCCGGAGGCCGCGACCATCAACCGCGCCATCGCCGTGGTCGTGGAGGATTTGGGGCTCGGGATGGGCTTGGGGTCTCAGCGCCCCATGTGGGTAGACCCGAACGTCGCGTACAGCTACCAGCTGCGGGCGCAGGCCCCCACAGCGCTGATTTTGGGCAACATCGGAGTGGTGCAGGCCCGCGACGCCTCGCTGGAGTCTCTGCGCGAGCTGGTCGACGCCATTGGCGCCGACGCTCTGTGTGTGCATCTGAACCCCGCACAGGAGATGGCCCAGCCCGGTGGGGATCGAGATTTTCGAGGCTGCCTTGCCACCATCGGCCGGCTGGTCAGCGACCTGGGGGTGCCCATCGTCGTCAAAGAGACGGGCTGTGGCTTGAGTCCCGCGGTGGTCGAGCGACTCAGCCAGGTTGGCGTCGAGGCGTTCGACGTCTCCGGTGCTGGCGGCACGACCTGGGTCGGTGTCGAGGAGCTGCGTGGGGATGCGCATTCCCGGCCAGTCGCTGCGGCGTTCCGCGAGTGGGGCATCCCGACGGCGGCCATTCTGCTGGGCCTGCGCGGAGCGAACCACACTCTGATCGCCTCGGGTGGGATACGCAGCGGTCTGGACGTCGCCAAAGCGGTGGCGCTGGGTGCCCGGCTCGCTGGCCTCGCCCTCCCCGTCTTGCGCGCGTTCAAGTCCGGCGGGCGGGAGGGAGTTCACGCCAAGCTGAGTGAGATCGTCATGGCGTTGAAGACCGCGATGTTGCTGACCGGGAGTCGGGATCTCGAGAGCCTGAGCCGAGCCCGACTACATTGCGGAGAGCGATTGCAGAGCTGGGCGCGCTCCCTATCGCGTTGACAAGAAACGTGAAATAGAAAATTAGGATGGTTCTAGGTGCGCGGAAATTGACGCAAGTCAGAGCCAGTGCGACATTGCCCAATGCGCAGCCTTTACAGAAGATCGAAGATGCTTCGTCCTCCGGAGCCCAGTGGCGCCTTTCAGTTGGCCATGCAAGGAGACAGGAATGCCGAACCCCAGCGATGGCGGCGCGCAGACGTCAGACAACGACAAGACTCCCGTCCCTGGCGAGAAGGAGATGGTGTTCGTCGTGGATGACGACTCGAGCCTGGAGTTGGCTGCTGCCCTCGAGGAGGCGGCCGACGCGATGAATGGAGCGAGGGGCAAAGAATCCGTCAAGCCTCACTCGTTCCACGACATTCCTGCGCTAACGCCCGAAGCGTTGACCCCCGAGATCGTCGACGACAACGAGCTGGTGTTCGAAGACGTCGAGATTGTGGACGAGTCCGTACCGGATACTCAGCCGGCCGAGCCTCTGGAGGAAGAGGTGCTGCGCTCGCGCATCACCGAGCTCGAAGACGAGCTCCTCCAGACCCAGCAGCGAATGATGCGCATCGCCGCAGACTACGAGAACTTCAAGCGCCGCTCCGATCGGGAGAAGGACGAGATCCGGCGCTTCGGGACCGAGAAGCTTCTTCTCGAGATGATCCCTGTACAAGACAACTTCGATCGGGCGCTCTCACACAGCCAGAACTCGGAGGACCGTCAGAGCCTGCTCCAGGGTGTGGAGATGGTGAAACGTCAGTTCGAGGGGGTCTTGCGAAAGGCTGGATGCGAACCTTTCGAGAGCCTCAACGCGCCTTTCGATCCTCAGCGGCACGAGGCGGTGCAGCAGATCGAGACCGCCGAACACCCGCCCAACACCGTCGTCGAGGAGTATCAGCGGGGATACCACCTCAAAGAGCGCTTGATTCGTCCCGCTTTGGTCGTAGTCTCAAGGCTTCCGCCCGGCTCTGAGCTCCCCAAAGTTGAGGAGATCAACGATCCCCCAATCGCCGTCGAGCCCAGCGGCGAGGCCCGTCCCAGCCCCCCGCCTTTGGAGTCAGTAGCTGAGGACGAGGGTTCCAAACGCGAATGATGAGGCTGTTGTGGAGCAATCATGTCACATGTGATCGGAATCGATCTGGGTACGACCAACTCTTGCGTTGCGGTTCTTGACGGAGACCAAACCACCGTCATCCCAAATGCGGAAGGTTCACGAACCACCCCATCCATCGTCGCGTTCGGCGCGGACGGGGAGTGCTTTGTCGGTCAGATTGCCAAGCGTCAGGCTGCGACAAACCCGAAAAACACCGTGTATTCGGTCAAACGGCTCATCGGCCGACGCTTCGATGATCCCGAAGTGGCCCACGCCATCGAGAACTCCAGCTACCCAATCGTGAGGGCCACCAACGACGACGCTTGGGTCTCCGTCGGCCCGCGAGAGTATGCGCCTGCAGAGATCTCAGCGCTCGTTCTCGGAAACATGAAGCAGATCGCCGAAGACTTCCTTGGCGAGAGGGTCACCGACGCCGTCATCACGGTCCCTGCATACTTCAACGATGGACAGCGACAAGCGACCCGCGACGCCGGGCGCATCGCCGGCCTCAACGTGCTGCGCGTCATCAACGAGCCCACTGCCGCCTCTTTGGCCTATGGCTTCGGCAGCGTCGCCACCGACGAAACCATCGCCGTCTACGACCTCGGCGGCGGCACGTTCGATATCTCGATCTTGCACCTCGGCGACGGACTCTACGAGGTCCTCGCCACCAACGGTGACACCTACCTCGGCGGTGAGGACTTCGACGCGGTCATTGTCGACATGCTCGCCTCAGAGTTCCAGCAGGCTCACGGCGTCGACCCGCGGACCGATCCCATGGCGCTCCAGCGCCTCAAAGAGGCAGCGGAGCGCGCGAAACACGAGCTCAGCGTCGCCGAAACGACCGACATCAGCCTGCCTTTCTTGACCTCAACCGATGGGGCTCCTCTGCATCTCAATCGGGAGCTGCAACGCACCGAGCTCGAGACTTTATGCATGCCCCTCGCCGACCGCACCCTCGAACCCTGTCGTACCGCCATGGCGGACGCGGGCCTCAAGGTCTCCGACATCACCCAGGTGGTGCTCGTAGGCGGTATGACCCGGATGCCGCTCATTCACCGGAAGGTCACGGACTTCTTCAAGAAGACCCCGAACCGCACCGTCAACCCAGACGAAGTCGTGGCCGTAGGCGCGGCAATTCAAGGCGGAGTGCTCTGCGGCGACATCGAAGAGGTCATCCTCCTCGACGTCACTCCGCTCTCCTTGGGCATCGAGACGATGGGCGGCATCTTCACCAAGTTGCTGGACAAGAACTCGGCCATCCCTTGCCAAGCCAGCGAGATCTTCACCACGACCATCGATAACCAAGACATGGTCAGCGTCCACGTCCTCCAGGGAGAGCGAGAACTGGCGTCGGGAAATCACTCCTTGGCGCGCTTCGAGCTCTATGGAATCCCGCCTGCTCCTCGCGGCCAGCCACAGATCGAGGTCACGTTCAACATCGACGTCAACGGACTGGTCTCGGTCTCCGCTCGCGACATGAACACCGGACAAGAGCAGATCATCCGTGTCGTCGCCTCTGGTGGGCTCAACGAACGCGAGATCGAGAACATGATCGCCGAGGCCGCCGAGTCCCGTGAGGCCGACGTGCTCCGCAAGCAGAAGGTCGAGCTGGGGAACAAAGTCAAAGGCCTGATGTACACGACCGATCGCTCGGTCAAAGAGAACGCCGCCTATCTGAAGCCCGCCGAGACCGAGGCGATCGACGCTGTCATCGCCCACGCAGAAAACCTGATTCGGCAGATCGAGGACGTGCCTCTCGAGGCGCTCCACGAGGCGCTCGGGGCACTCGAAGAGTCCGCGCAGCGAATCGGCGAGGCGATGTACGCCGAGATGATGTACAACCCGGAAAACAAAGAGGAATAGGACGTCTTCAGCCTCTTCGTTCCTCGACCCTCGATGCCTGACCACTATCGAAGACTTGGAGTCGCGCCCGACGCGACCTCGGAAGAGATCAAGCACGCCTATCGAACACTGGCGCGCGCGCTGCACCCGGATGCCCAGAGCGGCACCGCCGATCCCGGCGCTGGCTTCGCCGAGTTGAACGACTCGTACCGTCTATTGCTCGACCCTGAGCGCCGCGCCGCCTATGACCAGGAACGAGTGATGGCGGCCACCCCTTCGCCTGCTCCGGAACCCTCCTTGAGTGAGACTCTGGGCACCTGGGTCGGTCAGGCCTGGAGAAAGATCAAGAGCAAACGCGGCGCGGACCTCACCTACGAGGTGAAGGTGCGCCTCGAGGATGTGCTCGAGGGCGTCGACATGGTGCTCGAGCTGGAGCGGGAACACAGCTGCACCGTCTGTCGAGGCGCCGGTGTGCTCGAGAGAGAGCGCTGCCCCCACGGCGCCGACGACCCCGCTCACTGCCCACAATGCCAAGACGACGGTCCCAAAGAGTGCCGCAGCTGCGGCGGACGCGGCCGCGTGACACACAAAGTTTCACTGCCCACTCAGGTACCCAGGGGTGTGATCGACCGGCAAAAGATCCTCCATCGAGGCCAGGGCCAAGGGGGGCGGGGCGGCGGCGAGGACGGGGACCTCTACGTCGAAGTCAAAATTCAGCGACACCCGCTCTTCGTCCGTGAGGGGCGAGACCTGCACTGCAAGGTCCCCGTGAGCCTCGTCGATGTGCTGCTCGGCGCCGAGCTCGAGGTCCCGACGTTGACGGGCTCGGTCTCCATAAACATGCCTCCAGGGACTCGAGACGCTAAAGTCTTCCGTTTGAGGGGCAGAGGATTGCCTGCCCTGAACGAGCTGGAGCCCGGCGACCTGTATGTGGAGATCGAGATCGACTTGCCAGAGACGCTTACCCCTCGCCACATCGAGTTGCTGCGGCAGCTGCGCGAGACGCGATTCGATGGCCCCAAGCTCGAGGTCTTTCGTCGACGACTGCGCAAACACCTCGCATCGCACGAAGACTGAGGCAAGACGCGGCGCCGATTGGGCTGTATTGCCCCCCTCTCCGCTCGGCCGTCTCCTGGTCTTGGTTTGGTTCGCCATCGGGCTCGCCCCAGCGGCCGCCTGGGCGGAGGAGCCCGTCCGGATCGGCGTGGTGCTGCCCCTCTCGGGGGAGCACGCCGCCCTCGGAGAGGCAGTAACCAGCGGCCTCGAGTGGGCTACGGACCAACTCTCGACGCCCGTGGAATGGGTCGTTAGGGACAGCGAGGGAAGTGACAGCGTGGCGGCAGAGGCCGTCCGTGAGCTGTGCGAGGACCCGACGATCGCCGCCATCATCGGTCCGGTCGGCGTGAGCGAAGCCAAGGCCGCCGCCGAACAAGCCGAAGCGCTCGAAATGCCAATCCTGACTTTGACCAGCGCAGAGGGGATCGAGAACATCGGCGACCACGTCTTTCGCCTCCGTCTCTCGCCCGAGAGCCAGTCTAGAGCGCTCGCCGTGTTCGCAGTCAATGCCCTACAGCGCAAGCGCCTCGCTGTCTTCTACCCAGACGACGACTACGGCCGAGCGTGTATGCGAGCCTTCGTCGACGCGGCGAACGCCGCTGGCGCCGACGTCACCACGATCGAGGCGTACGACCCCGACGACAGCAAACCCGACACTGAGGCTGAGCTGCTCAGCGGCAAGAAGATGCGCAAGCTGACCACGAACACCAGCACGAAGAAGGCTGCCGAGAGTTCAATACAAAAGCGCCGCAAACCTTCCATCGATTTCGACCTCCTCTTCATCCCAGACAAAGCCCCGCATGTGGTGCGCTCCCTCGCGTTCTTGCAGCTTTCGGGCGTGCCGCTGGGCTATGGCGGTTCGGTGCAACTCCTGGGCACGAGCGCCTGGGCCAGCGGCGATCTAGGAGGCAGCGACGGGCTCGCCGCGGGTGCGTTCGTGTCGCGACTGTTCGACGCCGAGGTCTCCGACGCGGTGCTCACCCGAGTGCAGAGGTTCGTAGACCGTTTCGAGCGTCGGCCCACCGAGCTCGAGGCCCAGACGCACGACGGAATCCTCCTTCTGGGTGAAGCACTGGAGGTCTGCAAGCCGGCGAGCAGAGGTTGCGTGACTCAGCAACTCCGAAGCGGGGGGAGTGTGGAAGGGATCACGGGCGAAGTTGGGCTGACCTCGAGTGGCGGTCTGAGCCGCAGCATTTTTATTTTTGATGTGGACGAACAGGGAGGGCTCTGGCCAGCTTACTGAGCGCGGTCGATGGGACGACGACAAGACTTAAGGGCTTTGAGACGCAAGGATTGGCCTTGCCGCTCGCTGCAACACGGTCGACGATCGGCGGCGTTCTCCTCGCGGACAGCGCCGGACCGGTAGGGTGACGAGGGGGTCCGACCACGTGGCCGAGATCGGAGACCCTTTGCACCGCTTGACACCGAAAAATACACGCGTTTTACTTGCCCCGTGGTGTCAGTCTCGCTTGTACGCAATCTCGAAGCCGATGGTCTTCGTGTTTTTTCTGCAAGAGAGACGAAGTCGCCTGATTAGTGTAATGGAGTGCGAGACGCCCGAGTGTTTCGCCCGTTTCCCATCACTGAAGCCACGAATGACAGACGACCCCAAAGATCTTCGGCCCATACGCTCGAGCACTTCGCGTCGAGGGACCCGGAGAGGGCTCCGCCGCTCCAAGACCCTCGTGGTGAGGAGACTGTCTCGCGACGAAATCGCGGAAGCCACTGCGCTCATCGAGAGCCTGGACCATCTTCGACCTGCAGCGCGGGGAGACTGCCGAGCCGCCCAGAGGCCTTGTCCGTGGATCAGCTGCAAGTACCACCTCTACCTTGACGTCAACCCGCACACCGGCTCCATCAAACTGAACTTCCCTGACAAGGAAGTCTGGGAGATGGACGAGACTTGTGCGCTCGATGTCGCCGATCACGGTGGCATTACGTTGGAACAGGTCGGGACCTTGCTGAATCTGACCCGCGAGCGGATCCGTCAGATCGAGCTCAGTGGCCTGCAGAAGCTGCGAGCGTTCGTGGACGACGAAGCCGAGCCTCTCCCAGAAGAAGCAGAAGAAGAAGAAGAAGACTTCGAAGACGAAGACTGAGTCTTTGGCGGGACCCCATTTTGCCGACGACCGATTTTCGCACCGCAACTCTTCGGAACATTGGTCGTGGGCGAGCCCTCTCCTAGAATTCAAAGGTCACGCTCGAGCGAGGCCTTTCCCCGCTCGTTGGCGGCCCGTGTTCGGACCCGAACCGCCGTCTTTGCGCTCGGGTTCCTAGGGCTCATCTTCCTCTTTCAGCTCCTTCGCGCCGCAACACTGCTCCCAACTCACGGCTTGCCCGTTCGGATGTTGCCCGAGCTCGTGTTGTACATCGCCCCATCGCTGCTCTCCCTGGCGCTGCCCATGAGCTTGGCGCTCGCCACGGCGGTGACCTTTGCGGACGCCGCCTCTCACGGCGAGATTGACGCCTGGGAGGGTCTCGGCCGCTCGACCTGGGAGCTGGTTCGCCGACCGTTGAGACTCGGGCTGTGGGTCACCCTGTTCGTCGCACTCCTCGTGACATGGCTTGGTCCTTGGTCGCTGCGACGCGCCGCCGAGGTGATGCGTCGCTTTCAGCTCGAGGCGGCCACCGACACTCTCGATGGCGGGCGCGGCGTGCGTTTGGCTGAGGGGAGCTGGATCTGGGGCGAGGGACGGCTCGACGAGCAAGGCCTGCTCGAGCTCAATGAAGCGGTGGTGGTCACGGCCCAGGCAACACCTCGAGCGAGTCTGCAATTCGCCGGTTCACTGGGCTGGTCCTCCAAAGGGCTGGAGGCTCAAGAGCTCGGTTGGCTCCAGGTTGATGAGGCGGGCGCCTGCCAATTCAGCGGCGCTGAACGGCTGACGGCGAGCATCCCCTCGCCCCTTGGACATGCGTTCGAGCTGATCCCTGTCATAGAGACGCAGTCGCTGTGGTTGCTGCTCGAGAGCTCCGGCCCAAGACCCCGAGGCCAGGTATTCAAACGCCTGATGGTGTTGTTGCTCCCTCTCCCCATGCTCTTCGTCGTGCTGCGACACAGCGTCCGAACCCAGCGATTCCGGCGTGCGGGAAACGCCGCGGTCTTGGCGCTGCTGCTGTCAGCCTCGATGTTCGGAGTCACCCGTGTGGTGGAGCTGAGCGCGAGGGAGGGAGTCTGGAGTGGGGTCCTTACCGGCGTTTTGGCGCTCTCGGTGTGGGTCATGGCTGGGGTCGGTTGGCCAAAGCGTTCCTGAGCCATCGTTCGCTTTTCTTTTGCGGACGGTGCGCTTCGTTGGGAATCAACCCCAAAGAGACGGCAGTTGTTCTGGATGAGGAGTGGCGGAACGACGCTGGCGACGGCGCGGTCCGCAGCGACCAACCCCGAACTTCGCCGAGACGAAACGATGAAGCGACAGCGAGTACCCCACCGAGCGTCACCCTCCATCAGGTTAGCCCGAGGGGGTCTCGCCTTAGTCAGCGTGGTTGGGCTCACAGCGCTCCTGCTCTGGGGCACCGGGCGAATGAGCCACTATCAGTCGGAGGTCACGGAGGCTCCGAGCACGCAGCAGGCCGAGAGCCTCGAGGTCGAGAAGGTCGTTCCTCCCCGCGTCTTGGTCTTCTTCGATCCTTCTCGAACCGATTGTGTCCAGTGTGAGCTCCACGTCTGGCGTTTCGCCTATTACACGTTTCAGTTTCAGAGAGCAGGAGCTGAGGTGATCGGTGTGGCGGCAGGGTTGAGGAGTGGTGTCGCCCAGCTGGACTCTAAGCTCGCCTTGCCATGGGAGACCCTTTACGACCTCTCGGCGCAGCTGCAGCGGTTCTACGGGGTGAAGTGGGACGCCAACCCCAACCCCGTAGTCTTGGTGGTCGATTCACACGGGGACGTGCTCTACCGAGGACAGCCTCAGGACGTGGACGATCGCCTCGAAGGCAACGTGCTGACCACGGTTCTGGCGGCGCAGCGAGGCGCCGACTCGACGGTCGCACAACAGGTGGACTGAATTCGGAGCCGGGATTGGCGGTGAGTTGTGTAGACCTGGCGCAACCACCTCACCGAGGGCCTGCCGCGATCGCTGAAGCGACGGTGAGGACATCCAACCTGGCGGACTGGAGCAGCTCCGGCACAAAAGGCGTCCGTGGTGTGTCGGGAGCGGCGACGAATTTGGCGAAGAGGACCTCGGTATTTTCGAGGCCCAGGACGCCCTCTCGTGCGAGTCCGAGCGCCTCGAGCTCAAACAGCTCGAGGGAACCAAAACCGACGACCACCTCGAGTTCAGGTCCGAACCATTCTCGGATCGAGGCTCTGCAGCCGGCATTACCCACTGAGCCGAGCCAAAGAAACGCCTGCACGCACCCGTGGGCCAACGCCAAGAGCTCTGGGTCGGGAGTGGCCCCAGGGCTGAGCGCTTGCTGACGAATGCGCACCCCAAACTCGTCGACTCGGGCGAGGGAGAGCAATTGCCACGGCCCACTGGCGACGATGGTCCCAAAGAGACAGTTCTCTTGTTGAGGTGAACCGAGCATGACGTTGCCGTGCGGGGTCCCCGATGCGATCAGGTGTTCGAGGCTAGTGTGGACGAAGTCTCCGCGTCTAGCGATTCTCTCCAGCGCCCTGGCTCGGCGAGAGTTCGCCTGTGAGCGGTCGATCGCAGTGTTCCCTTCGTGACTAAGACCAGCGAGTTTTGTAGACATCGACACCCCTCCTTGGTGAGTCGGACTCGGCAGCACTGAACGACCGAGCAGCCTGAACGCATGTATAAGTGAACACATGCGCCGTTGCAAGAAACGAAGGTATGGCGGAACGAGGTTCGTCCAAGACCGAAATACGACACATATCTATTTGTTTTGTTTACACTTCTTGTCTCGTTCTCACGTATTGAACTCTCCGGGATGACCACACCCCATGGCAAACGATGGGCGCAGGGGCGCGGGCGAAAAGTGCCGTGGGCGATGTCGCCGACCTGCTGACGCTGCCGTCTGGGGTATGGTATGGTCCGCGACGCTTCGAGGCTCTACATTTCACGACGGAGCGGTCAGTGTAGTTGTTGGCTGCGCTGAGGTTGATGAAGAGGAAGGCTTTAGCAGCCAGGTCGACGCAGCCCGACGTATCTCTGTCGGGGAGCGAGCGGCACTCTCGAGGTGGTTTCTTTTCTCGCTCGATACGATGTTTGATGGGGGTGATCCCTGATGAGCAGCCGGTTGAACTCACTCCGAGACGCGTTTGCGGCCGATCCTCGCGACGACCGCGCCTTCCTCGCGGTCTACACGGAGTTGCTCAGCAGCAGGGACTTGGAGGAGCTCGTAGAGGTTTACCGGCAGCGGGCCTCGGCGGTGGACCTGGAGCAGGCAAGGTACCTCTATCTCACGGTCGCAGAGGTTTGGAGCCAGCGCTTGGGGATGCCAGGACTCTCGACGGAGGCGTTGTTCTCGGCCTTCGAGCTGGATCCCAGGTGCCGGCCGGTGCGTGACAAGCTGCGCGAGCACCTCGAAGCGCAGCGCGACTGGACGATGTTGGCGCGCATGTACGACCTCGAGGCGCGCAACGCGGTGGACGAGTCCGAGCGAGGACGCGCCTTGCTCCGCTTCGGTCATTTTCTGTACGAGAAACTGCACGACGTGAGTGAGGCGGCTCAGGTGCTCGGGCGGGCAGCGGACGCTTCGCCAGAGGTCTTCACGTCAGCGGTCATCGCGCTGCAGCGTCTGCGTCGCCTCGAGCCGAACTCGGCCGAGGTCGCCCGCATGTTGTTGTCGCTGTTGGGCAGCGTTCCGGACCCAGCAGATTTGGTCTCGGTGTTGGACGAGGAGCTTCGCCGCATCCCGTCCGAGGACCGTGAGCGACGTGCCGAGGTGCTGTGTCAGCTCGCCCAGGTTTACCTCGAGCAGCTGGGTGAAACGACGCGAGCGTTCGAGTTGTTGAGCCGGGCACACGAGGTTCACCCGGACCTCGGCCCGCGAGTTCGGGTCTTGCTCTCTGCATTGATCGACGCGGAGCCTGATTTCCTGCCGGCGGAGCAACTGCGCTTCAGCCTGGATGTCGAGCTTCAAGACTGGGAGGAGGCGGTCGCTGCCGGCCGAAAGGTCGTGGCGATGGCCACCGATCCTGCGGTACAGGCGGCTGCCCTGCTCCAGACGGCCAAGATCCAGGTCGAGCACCTCGACCAGATCGAAGAGGCCGTAGACAGCTTCGTCGCGGCCTATCATCGAGACATGGAGTCCGGCCCGGCGGTCATCGCCGCTCTGCGTGAGCTGTTCATCATCGACTCGCTCAATCTGCGCATCCGCGAGGCTATCGTGGAGTTGCTCGAGAGCGAGGGCGATCACGAGGGGCTCTTGGCGCTCTGGGAGGAGATCGCCGCCAACTCCCCGAGCACTGCAGACAGAGCCTTTGCGCTGTGGCGAAAGGGCTGCATCGAGCTGGAGCAGCTCGGCGACCAGAACCGTGCGTTGCTCGCCTTCCAAGCCGCCGCCGAGCTCGTTGGCGACGACCAAGCCGGGTTGCTGCTGGCCGACGTCGTCGAGATCTTCGAGACGCCTTCGCTGCGTGGTGAGGTCATTGACGTCGTGCGTGTCCTCGCAGCCAAAGCGGGCCGCTGGGACTCTCTGAGTGACCTGCTCTCGCGCTACGCCGACGACGCGGTGGAGAAGTCCGAGCGGGCCCAGCTCCTGCGAGAGCTCGGGAGCATACAGGAGCTTCATCTGGGGGACCTGGAGAGGGCGCAAGCGACCTACCGGGCCGCAGTGAAGGCCGACGCGACGGATCCCGACTCCATCGCTGTGTTGCGAAACCTCGCACAGCGCAAGGGCGAGTTCGAACAAGCTCTGGCGTTGCTCGACGTCGAGTTCGGCCTGACGCTCAACCCCGGACGCCGCGCCGGCTTACAGGTCGAACGCGCCCGGCTGCACCATCTCAATGGCGATCCGATAGCCGCGCTGTGGGCTTTTGGGGAGGTCTTGCTCTTCGACGACGAGGGCCCCGATACCGCCTACGAGATCGAACAGCTCCTCCAAGCACAGGGCAGCGTCGTCCTCGACGCGTTTATTGCCCGCGCGTCTGCCGAGGAGTCTGGCTCTCTGGGCTGGAAGCTGCTCAGCGCCATGGGCATGGCTCTCTACCGAAACAACGGCCAGAACCCCATCGCCATGGAGCTGCTGCTCGCCTCTTTGCGAGGAGATCCCTCGCGCTTCGACGCCTACGTCCCTCTCATCGAACACCTGCGCGGCAGCGACACTCCTGCAATTCTAGCGGAAGTGCTGCAGTGGCTCGTGCGCACGACGTCCAACGAGGAGACCAAGCGCACGGGGTTGCAGGAGCTTGACGGCATCTTCGAGCTGCACGGCGAGATCGATGGGTTGTCCGAAGCGATTGGATGGACTCGGCTCGAGGTGGATCCTTCGCGCGAGCGCTTCGATGTGCTGGTCGAGCATTTCGAAAGAACCAACAACGCCAGCTCTCTCGCCCAGGTCTACCTGTGGGCCGCCGACCGAGCGCCGTGGTTGCAATCCGCGCAGCGCGCCGAGAAGTTGGACTTCCTGCGGCGTGCAGCTGCCCTTTACGACGTGCCTCTGGGGGACCAAGGCTCGCGCGCCGCGGTGTTTCGGCGAGTTCTGGACGTCGACCGCAACGATGAGGGTGCGCTGGACTTCTTCCGCGAGCAGCTCCTCGGCGAGCCCCTTGCGTACTACCAGATCCTCGCGCCCAGCGCGCCGATGGCGAAGACCGCCGAGCAACGTGCGCGCCGACAGATCGAGCTGGCGCTGCTCAGCCAGGAGTCCATCGGCGACGTCGACCGGGCGATCTTCCACTGGAATCAGGTTTTGGGCATCGAGGACGCGTCTGTCGAAATGGTCGAAGAGGCGTTCGGTGCGCTGAAGGCCATCTACGTCGAGCGAGATCGGCGGCAGGAGCTGATGGATCTCTTGCGGACTCGCGCTCGAGCCAGCAGCGATCCAGAGCAGAAGGTCGACTTTCTCTGGGAGATCGTGACGCTGCAACGAGAGCAGGGCCACGACGAGGAGGGCACTCAGCATTCTCTCGAGCAGATCCTGAGGATTCTCCCTGACGATCCACGTGCCTTAGCCAGCCTCTCGGAGTTGGAGCACATCAATGGCAATCACTTTGCCGCGGCCGAGCACCTCAAGAAATTGGTCGAGGTCACGGAAGGGGAGCCGCAGCGGCGGCACCGATTCCGTCTGATTCGCCTTTACTGCGAGCAGCTCTGGGACTGGCACGAAGCGCTCGCGATCCTGAAGGTCGAGTTGCGCGAGAGGCCAGGAAGCTCGAAAGGGATTCGCGAGCTCGAGAAGCTCTTGCTCGATGGCGACTGGGAGGTCGACGAGAGGCTCCAAGCCTGGCTGGACACCGTGGACGAGCAGCTCGAGGGCTGTGAGCCCGAGCGGGCGCTCGAGCTCGAGATGATGAAGGCGCGAGTGTTGGAGAGTCACACCGAGCGCACCGAGGAGGCCATGCAGGCGTGGCGCCGTGCGCTGACACGCGCGCCCGACAACCAAGAAGCCGCCCTCGCCTTGGGTTCGCTGCTCGAGCACGCTGGGCAGTGGCAGGCCGTGGTCGAGCACTACCAGGGTCTGCTTGAGCGAGAGCTGCCGCGGGAGCTGTCTTGTCGGCTCTACATCGCCATTGGAGACGCCTACTTCAACGGCTTGGAGAGCAAGGATCTGGCGGTGGAGGCCTATCAGCGCGCGCTGCAAGTGGAAAGTGGGAACAAGGCCGCGATGGGTGCGCTGCTGCGCTGCGCTCGTGAGAGCGCGGACACGACGCTGCATCTCGAGAGCTTGGAGCGCTTCGTGGCGCTCGATCCTGGGGTCAACTCGGCGCCGTATTTGGGCGAGATGGCGAGTCTATACGAGCAGGCCGGGGATCTCGAGCAGGCCTCGAAGACCATCGAGCAGCTCGTGGACACCGACCCGCTCGACGAGGCCGCGCTCGGGCGTTTGCAGAGCTTGTACAAGCGCCTTGGGCATTCGCACCGACTCGCTGGGGTGCTTGGCCGTCTCGCCGGGCTGTCTGTGGACGACGGCTACAGACAGCACCTCATGCTCGAGCAGGCGAACCTGCTCCAGAATGAGCTCGGTGACCTCAGCGCGGCCCTCTCGGTGCACCAGCAGATCTTGGCCGCAACCCCGCAATTCGTGCCCAGTCTCGAGGCCGTCGTCGCACTCAATCGTGTCCTTGGCGAGTTCGAGGATGCGCTGGAAGCACTCGAGGTGCTGATTCGGCTCGAGCCTGATCGGCGCATTGATCGCATCCTGTTGTCGGCTGAGATCATGGCCCAGGAGTTGGGCTTGTCGGAGGCGGCGTTCACGCGCCTGAAGTGGGCTCACGAGCTCAGCCCGCTGGACGAACGGCCGGTCCTCGGCATGTGGACGCTCGCCCGAGATCGCAAGCTCTGGCCGAACCTCGTCGATGTTCTCGAGCAGGACGTCTTGCACATCGACGATCCCGACGAGCAGGTTCGCGTCCTGAGGAACGTGGCGGAGCTGGCAGAGGACGAGTTGGGCGATCTGGCCCGGGCGTTCCACAACCTGCGCCAAGCACACCTGCTCGCTCCCCGCTCCCCCGAGCTCATCGAGGAGCTCGAGCGCGTCGCTGAGCTCTCTGGGCACTGGCTGGATCTCACGGTGGTCTATCGCTCCATGGTCGACAGCATGGAGTCCGTCGATGCGCAGGTCGCCTGCCTGCAGCGGGTGGCGGAGATCACGGCGCAGCGGATGGACAATCCGGATGCCGCCTTCGACGTGTTGCTCGAGATTCTCGACGAATACCCTGGAGAGGAGTCGACGATCGAGCGCCTCAACGAGGTTGCCGAGGAGTTTGAGCTGTGGGGACGTCTGGTCGAATTCTATGACGAGGCTCTGGCGCACAACACCGACGAAGCGGTCAACCGCACGCTTTTGCTGAACTCAGCCCACCTTTGCTTCGAACGGCTCGACGATGGTGACGAAGCGTTGGAGCGCTTCATCAAGGTCCTGCAGATGGGCACCCCCGACGCCGCCGTGGTGGACGCGATCCACTCGCTGCCGTCGATGGACGAGCGGGCGTGGTCCCGAGTCATCAGCGCCGTGATGGCCCCTCGGCCCTTGAACGAAGAGGGTCGCATCGAGCAGGGCCTCCTGGCCAAGCACATCTATGAGCAGATCCTCGGTGACGACGACGCGGCGTTTGGGATCCTTCTCGAACTCGTGCGCGAGCTGCCGCTCGCCGTGCGGGCGTTCGAGGCAGCCCTCGAGGTCGGTGCTCGTCTCGAGCGACTCGGCGAAATCAGCGCCCTGCTGGAAGCGGCGCTCGCCAAGACCCTGGACAAAAGCGTGGCCCTGGCTCTGCTCGAGGGGATCGTGCAGGTCTACGAGTGCCAGAAGAACATCGGACAGGTCGTCGATACGCTGAGACGTATCCTCGAGCTCGAACCCAGCCATGTCACCGCGACCGAACGACTCAACGCGCTGACCGTCGACACCGAGCACGCTCAACAGTTGCTGCGTACCTTGGAGACCCAGGTGCAACGGCTGACGAGTCCCGAGGAGAAGGGGGCCAAGCTCCTCGAGATCGCTTCCCTCCTCGAGCGCATGGACCGGCTGGTGGACGCGGCCTCGTCCTACGATCGGGCGCTCAAGCTCTGTCCCGACCTGGTAAACGCCCGTCGTTCGCTCATCGCTGTTGCGAGCCGCCTCGGTCGCTGGCCGACCGTGGTCCAGCACCTCGAGACAATCCTGACCAAAGACCTCGCACCGCTGCGGACCCGCGAGGACAACCTGCTGTTGGCCCGAGTGTACGTGCAAGAGCTCGGTGACACCGACAGAGGCGCCCTCGTCCTGCGCAAGCTCTTGGAGCAAGACCCCAGCGATCGAGAGGTCTTTCAGAGGCTCGAGAAGCTGCTGGAATCCAATAAGCGCTGGTCGGAGCTGCTCGCCCTCTACGAGCGGCAGCTCGAGCACGCTCCCTCCGACATGGAGCGCAGGCGGTTCCTGTTCGAGCTCGCCACCATCGCGCTCGACCACTTTCAAAACAAACCCAAGGCGCTGGCTGCGCTCGAGATGCTCGCCGCCGAAGAGGAAGTCAGCGTCGAGGTGTTGACGCGGCTCAATCGCACCTACCGCTCGATCGATCGCTGGCGAGAAGCCGCTCAAATCACCCAGCGACTGGTGCTGCGCACGCGAGAGGTCGAGGAGCGTGAGCGGCTCCTGTGGAATCTCCTCGAGATCCAAAAAGACCGTCTCAATGATGCGGAAGAGGCGTTGCAGACGCTCTCTCTGCTGGCAGAGCTCCTTCCCAGCGACGCCGCTCCGTGGATCGCCAGAGCCGAGATCCTGGAGAGCCTGGGCCGCCAGCACGAGGCGCACGCCCACTATCTCGAAGCCGTCTCCCGCTTGGATGGCATCGCGCTGGCCAACGTGTGGTATGCGATCGGCAGGCTGCGACAGGAGTTCCTACTGGATCCTGAGGGGGCGCGAGAGGCCTTCCAGAACACCGTCGAGATCGACCCACGGCACAAACAGGCGGTGATCGGGCTCAAGCAGATCGCCCACAGCGGGGACGACGAAAAGCAGCAGCTGGCCTTGCTCAAGCTCGAGCTCGAGCAGGCCAATAGCGACGAGGAGCGGGCCGTCGCGTTGTGGCGTAAGGCGGTCATGGAGCGCGACACGTTTGACCGTGCCCTCGACGCCGAGGCCACACTTCGACGCGCCCTCCAATACAACCCAAGACAATTTGCGTCCCACCGCGACCTGGCCGACCTCCTCTTCACTCGAGGAGAGTGGGACGAATCGGCGGCGCACTACCAATCTCTCCTCAAAGAGCTCGCTCAACGCGGCGAGCACGAAGAGCTTGGCTTTCCCCTTCATCGGCTGCGTGGCTACGAGATGGAGGATACACCTGACCGCGTGCTCTTCCAGGTCCGCTTGGCCATGTGTCACGAGCACCTCGGGGACTTCCACAAGGCCTCCGCCATCTATGGCTCGGCGGTGGACTCCAACCGAGACAACCTGGGGATTTTGGTGGGGTTGGCGCGCAGCTACTACAAGACCGGCAATTGGAGCGGTGCTCGCAAGCACCTCGAACGGCTCTTGCTCGAGGAGAAGCACGAGCTCCTCGCCACAGACCAGGCCCAGCTCAACTTCTATCTTGGGGACATCCAGCACGGCTCCAATCAGCTCACCGAGGCCTTGGACTCCTTCGAGCGCGCGCTGAAACACGACCCGAGTTTCCGCCCTGCGGCTGATCAACGCCTCGCCATCCTGATCAAGGACTGCCGCTGGACGCAGACGATTCCAGCGTTCGAGCACCTGCTCGAGCTGACCAACGACAAAGAGGAGCGAGGCGCCATCTACTCGCGGATGGGGGAAGTCTACGGCTACTTCCTGAACAGTCCCAATCAGGCCATCGTGGCGTACGAGCACGCCATGGTCTTGGGCGGAGACATCTTCGACGTGCCCGAGCGCCTGTTGCACCTCTATGTCGCCAACGAAATGTGGGACAAGGCCAGGGTGCTGGCCGAAGCGCTCGTCGAGGAAGGGGCTCCAACCACTCACGCGCGAGTCGAGTACCTGATCGTCCTCGGAGATGTGCTCTCCAACGGACTCAACGAGCTCGATGCGGCGCTCCAGGTCTACGAGCGCGCCTTCAGCGCCGACCCCTCGAACATCCTAGCCCTCGAGCGAATTGGGCGACTGCATGGTCTGCAAGGCAACCAAAACGCCATGGCGGACCTCTACAACGAATACCTCACCGCGATGGGCGACGACGACGTCAGCACCCGAGCCGAGGTGCTTTTCCGCTACGCGGATCAGCTCCTCGAGACCTGTGACGCGCCGGACTCGGCGGTGGTGATCTTCAAGCAGCTCAACGACCTCGTGCCCAACGACGTGCGAGTGCATCAGAGGTTGGCCTCGCTCTATGGACATCGCCACATCAACGAGCCGGAGAGCGAGCTGCACCACCTGCGCAAGTTGGTCGAGCTGCGGGAGGTCGAGAGCGCCGACCTAGAGCGGATCTCGGTCCTCTACGAGCGCATGAACGAGTTCAACGGCAGCGCCGCCGTCAACGCGCTGCTGCGCTTCATCGCCAACGAGGCGGACAACTCGGTGGCCGTCCGCGCGCTCCAGCCGAACACCCTGGCGGGGGATCTCTACGAACGCCTGATCGTGCCCACCTATGGGTCGGGCCCACTGGCGCGGCTCTTCGAACACCTGGCCGAGCTCGGCACCCACATTCTCGGCACCTCGATCGAGGACCTGAATCTGCCCAACCTAGAGGAGTTGACCGCGCGCAAGACGACGCCAGCCGTCGCCATCTTCAGGGAGCTCAACCGCGCCATGGGATTGGGGGAGCGGCGACTGTTCATCCAAAAGGCGGCGGAGATGCCCGTTCGCATCGTCGCCGACAAGATCCCCTGCGTCGTTCTCTCGGACGAGGTCTTCAAGGGCCTGATCGGCCATGAGCTTCGGTTCTTCCTCGCCCGAGCACTGGAGCTTACGCGCCCGCGTTTCCTTTTGGCCTCGAGCATGGGGGCGTTCGAGCTGTTGACGCTGCTGCGCACGCTGTTGGGAGAGTTGGCGCGCTCACGCACGCCACCAGCCAAGCCCTCGTTGGTCGAGCGACAGACGCAACAGCGAGTGAGGCGCTTCCTGGCAGAACTCAGAGCCAAGCGCTCCATCGAGGTGCAGGAAGAGCTCGAAGGGATCGTCGAGCAGGTCGAGCGATTCCATATCGACGACCCGCCCAGCGCCAAGCGCTATGTCGATTCGGCTCGCGCTTCTTCCATTCGCATGGGACTCATCGCCAGCGGCAGTCAGTCCGCTGCCCTCAAGCGGCTCCTCAAGGAGGACCAGGGCAGCGCCCTCTACCGCCCCAAGTCCTTCGACGCGTTTGTCGAGATGTTGTCGGTCTCTGCCGACTTGCACAATTTAGTGTCCTACCTGCTCAGCGGCGAGTATCTCGAGGTCCTCAAGGCGGTCTACGGACCTGGCGAGCCTCAGGCCAGCAATGAGCCTCTCGCTCGAGCCGACGCTAACTCAGCCGGGCTCTTCGACGGGCTCGAAGAGATCGCCGAGGCAGCGCTCGGCTCGCTCGGTGAGCTCGACGAGCTTCCCGTCTCCTCTTCCTCGCCAACGGTGTTCCCGGCGGGCAAGACTAAGGTCAGCTCCCCCTTGCCGCCCGGCGCGTCGGGGGAGAGAGCGGCCAAGAATTCCATCAGAGATACGGATCTCGGCCTCCCCTCCCCCGTGCACTCAGACCGAGAGCCATCGAGGGTTGTCGCCGCCGTGGCGCCGATCCCTGCCCAAACCCCTGTCCTCGTCAAAGCCCCCGTTAAGAACCCTGTCCCCACCAAGGCCGCATCTACACCTAGCCTGGTGCCTGTCGCCAAGGCGCCTATGCCGGCCCAGGCGTTCTTCTCTCGCCAAGCCCCCCTAGACCCCGCCGAAGCCCCTGCCCCTGGCCGGGCCCTGGTCCCCACCGAGGCTCCTGCAGCGGCGAAGGCCCACTTCCAGTCCCCCTTGGCGGCGATGGCTCCCACTGCTGCGAAAGCAGGCCGGCCAGCGCCGGCCGCCAACCCGCCAGGAACGGGTCCCGCGGCCTCAGGGCGCGCGGTGTTGCATGCCGAGCCCCAACCTCCGCACCGCCCGCCGCTGACGGACCCACCGGTCGAAGGACTGGGGCAGTTTCTCGCCCCTGAGTCCGATGTCATCGAGCTGCTCGACGCCGACTTGGAGGAGTCCCAAGGCCCACCGCCGCCTCCCGATCCCTTCGACTTCAGCGACCTAGACCTCGCCCAGATGTTCGCGCCGCCGGCGCCCTCTGACCCGGTGGAGGTGCTCGATCTGAGCGACGTCGCGGTGATGGAGGAAGAGATTCATCCTGACCGTAGTGACGCCGAGGCGGCCGCGGCGTTCCTGACGATGGGGTCCACCCGCGACACACGGGCCGCGAATCGCATCGACGCGCCGCTCACCACGACCCCGCCCAGCAGTGGGATCAGCTCCATCCTCGACGGCCTCGATGACGAGAAGCCGGCCTGAGACAACGCAATGATTACCCAAGACTATCTCCTCAAGGTCATCGAGAGACTGGGACTCGTGCTCAGAAAGGCCAGGCGCGCTCGAGACGAGGAGCGCAACGACGAGGCCCTCTGCCTCGTCGAAGAGGGCTACCAGAGCGTCTTCGGTCTCGACATACAGCTCGCCTCCTTGATGGATGCGGCGACGCTCCTCTCGTTCCTTCGAACCTCAGAAGAGGCGCTCTATCTGGCCCGACTCATGGCGGAGGAGGCCGAGCTGCGCGCGGTGACCAAGACGGGGCCCGCCGCGGCGACGGCGAAGCGAACCTTGCAGCTCTTCGCGGAAGCCGCGCGCCTGTCTCCCTTGGGCGAGAATGACCGCGAGGTGGCGCAGCGCTTGCTCGCTGCGCACCCCGGACTCAAGCTCAGCGACTCCGACTACAGTGCGTTGACCGCCTCGCGCTAGGCCTCAGCGCTCGTTCCACTTGTGCCGCCCAGAGGGCTGCCGGATCAGGACTTTGATGGGCGTGCCCTCGAAGCCGTAAGTCGCGCGGATTTGGTTCACGAGGAAGCGCCGGTAGCTCGTCGTGATCGCCTTGGGCGAGTTGCACTGGCAGACGAACGACGGAGGCCGCACCCCCACCTGGTTGAAGTAGTAGAAGCGGGTGACGTGACGGTTGGCGGAGGGCGGTGGGTGCCGCGCGACGATCTCCTCCATGACCCGATTGAGCTCTGGCGTCGCGACGCGTTGCGAGGCAGACCCGTACACCTGGTCGATGAGATCGTAGATCTTGTGCACTCGCTGTCCGGTCAGCGCGCTGAGCGTAATCACCGGCGCGAAGTCGCAGAAGGTCATCTGGTCTCGTACCGCCTGGGTGTGGTGGACTGGCGTTTGCGTCACCTTCTCCGTCACGGAGTCCCACTTGTTGAGCAAGATGGCGAGCGCCTTGCCACGGTCGACGGCGAGCTGGGCGATGCGGGCGTCCTGGTCGGTGGCCCCTTCGAGGGCGTCGATGACCAGCAGCACGACGTCGGCCGACTCGATGCTGCCGATGGCCTTGATAACGCTGAACTTCTCGAGTCGCAGCGAGATGGCGCGCTTCTTCCGTACGCCTGCGGTGTCGACGAGGATGTAGCGCCCACCGCCTTCGCGTTCGACGAGGTTGTCGATGGAGTCACGCGTGGTGCCAGGGATCTCGCTGGTGAGCAACCGCTCGGCGCCCAGCAACTTGTTGATCAGCGTGCTCTTGCCTGCGTTCGGCTTGCCGACCACCGCGACGCGGATGGCGTCGGGCTCGGGCGCCTCGAGGACCTCCTCGCTGACCCTGGGGAAATCGGCCGCGATGGCATCCATGAGGTCGTCGAAGCCCGTCCCGTGTTCAGCCGAGACGGGAAACACCTCCGGCAGGCCAAGGGAGTAGAACTCCGCCGCCTGTGAGGCCTGTTCTGGCGTGTCGAGCTTATTGACGGCGACGAACACCGGCTTGTCGGTCACGCGAAGGATCTGCGCGATGGTCTCGTCGCTGCCCATGCGGCCCGTTCGACCATCGACGACGAAGATGATGACATCCGCCTCTTCGACCGCGACCTGAGCTTGCTCTTTCATCTGCTCGAGGATGACATCCTGAGCCTCCGGCTCGAAACCGCCAGTGTCGATGAGCGTGAAGAGCCGGCCGTACCACTCGAAACGGCCGTAGTTGCGATCGCGGGTAACCCCGGGGGTGTCCTCGACGATGGCTTCACGGCGCCCGACCAAACGATTGAAGGTGCGACTCTTGCCGACATTGGGACGTCCGACGAGGGCGATGACGGGGAGTTTGCCGGTTGTCGTGCCGAGGATACTCATAGCTCTCTCTCGTGGCGGCCGCTGTTGCCGCTCAAATGAAAACCAGTGACGGGGACTGTCCAACCGATTCTTCAAATAGGCCCAAATAGACCGCGAGCGCTGGGGCTCAAGGCTCTTTGTAGCCGAGGCGATTCAAGCTGCGTTGATGATGTGACCATTCCTTCTCGACTCGCACGAACGTCTCGAGGAAGACCTTCTTCCCAAAGAAGCGCTCGAGCTCCTCGCGGGCGCGTGTGCCGATCTCTTTGAGCTTCGCCCCCTTCTTGCCGATGATGATGCCCTTTTGGCTCTCTCGCTCGACGTGGATCACGGCGCGCATGCGCAGGCTCCCTGCCTCTCTCTCTTCCTTGAACTCTTCGATCTCGACGGCCGCCGCGTAAGGAATTTCCTTCTCGGTCAGCAGCATGATCTGCTCGCGAATCATCTCTGCGGCCATGAAACGCTCGGCCTGGTCTGTGTAGAGCTCTGGCGGATAGAGCATGGCGCCCTCGGGCAGCCGCTCCAGCACGAACTCGACCATCTTCTCGACGTCCTCGCCCGCGTTCAGCGCCGAGATCGGCAGGATCGCTTCGAACTCGCGCTGCTTCCCGTACGCGTCGATGATCGGCAAGAGCCGGTCGACCCGCTCCAGCAAGTCGATCTTGTTGATGGCCAACACGATGGGCGTTCCGAGGCTGCCGATGGCTTCGAGGATGTAGAGCTCGAGCGGGTCGACCTCTCCTTTGCCTGTGAGGGCGTCTAGGGCGTCGATCAGGAGGATGGCGACGTCGGCGTCGGCGACCGCCGCCAGCGCCGCCTCGACCATCAGCTGGTTGAGCTTCTTCTTCTGCCAGAGATGGATCCCTGGAGTGTCGACGAAAACGATCTGACCGCGGCCCTCGAGCGTGTGGATCGCCCGAATGCGGTTGCGCGTTGTCTGGGGCTTGGGCGTGATGATGCTGACCCGCTCGCCGAGGATCGCGTTCACCAGCGTCGATTTGCCGGCGTTGGGTCGTCCGACCAGGGCGACGAAACCGCTTCGGAACGGGGTGGAGACGCTCGTCACGTCATCGTCACTGGGCTGCGTCATGGTTCGCTCTCTCTTGCTCGCCCGTGACGCCTCACTTCCGAGGAAGACCAGGCTCGGTGTGGGCGACTGCGGTGGGAAGGTTCATCGCGCGTAGGAACGCGAGCTGGCTCGCTTCGAGCCACCACAGTTCCGAGGTGCGCGCGAAATCTGATCGCCTGAGGCAAAGCCCACTCGGCGAGGATGGGGGATAGGTGATCTCGCTCTATGGCCGCCCTCGTGTGGCTGCAAACCGCGCGGGAGGGTCCAAAGGGAAAGGCGACTGGGGTTCCTGCTGGACACTCGTCCTCCCGCCAGGTCCGCACACCTTCGGTGCGAAGAACGGCGAGAGCCAATGGCTTCTCGTGAGGCGATCCCTCGCGAATCTGGCCAACCGTCATTGCGACGGCCGCGGCAACCTAGTATAAGCACGCCCTGGCCGCAATAGTCGTTTTTCGTCGGCCCTCGTCGCGCGTTCTTTTCTTGGTCGCGACGAGGTCGGTCGACGCGGAGGCCAAAGAACATCATGGGACGCTGGCCGCACAACTGGATGGGAGCTCTAGCCTTGGCGCTCGCCGTAGCAGCCTCCGCCTGTCAGCCCGCGACCAAGCCACACCGTGAGGTCTTCGAGGAAGCGGAGCAAGCCTACCGTGCTGGCCACTACGACCGCGCCCTCGAGCGCTACGAGGTCTTCCTCAAGAACTCGCCCGATCACCAGCTCGCTCCCTTGGCGCAGCAACGTATCCTCAGCATCGAGCGCGAGTTGGAGGTGGTCATGGGCCGCCGAGAGGGGCCTCGGCCCATTTACCTGAGGCCCGTCGGTGACGAGCCAGAGGGCCCCTTGAGCAACGACGAGTCCAGTGGCAACTAGCGGCGCGCAGCATCATCCGTCGACGCATTGGGGACACCTCAACGCCCTCGTCAGGGTCGCCAGGCAGCGACTCTCTCACCGGCTGGGTGGGGATTCGGTCAGTGTCGGCCGCATCGTGACACGCATCGCCGCGTCGTGCCTCTGTCTGGTCGGTGTCGGCTTCCTGCTCGTCCCGTTCGAGGTCCACCGCGGCAATGAGGCGGATCCCGGTGGCGTCGTGCTCGAGATGGCCTTTTGGTTCGCCTGCCTCGTCGCTGCCCTGCAGTCGTTTCGAATCATGGAGACCCTCTATCGCACTGGGGACGCCCGAGCCCTGGCGCCGCTCCCCGTACGCGCCTCCAGCCTCTTCCTCTACCGCCTCTTCTCGAACGCCGCGGAGTCGGTTGGAGTCGTGCTCGGCGCCGCACTGGCCTTTCTTCCCGTGTTGTGGCGCGGCGATCCAGGACTCTACTGGGCCTGCGTCTGGGTCTTCTTCGCGGGCGGTGTACTCACGCTGTCCGTCGGCTTTGCCGTCCAGCTCTACGCCGGTGTGGCCACCGTGCGCGGCGACAACGACTTCGGAAACTTCGGGCCGGCGAGCTTCGCCATCTCCCCAGGTGTGGCGTTGGGGATCTCCGTCGGCATTATCCTGCTCGAGAAGCTGGTCGCCGAGGAGCTGCTCAGGGGCGGCATGACCAAGGGGGCGCAGTTTGGCCTGTCGGTCGGCGCGGCCGTGGTCGGGCTCAGCCTGGTTCTTGCGTATCGCTGGTTCGTACGTGACTTCTATCGCGCCCTGGCCATCTTCATGGAGGCCGACTCCGTCGTCATCGACGTGGGCTATGAGTACTTCAAAGGCGGCGCGCCCCAACTCAGGGGATGGGAACGGCTGCTGTCCCGAGACCTCATCCCCTTGGTGCGCCGCGACCGCCTGCAGTACCGCAGGCGCTTCATGCTCTCACGCCTGCTCGTCTGGGGCGCCGCCCTCGGCTTCATGGTCTTGCTTCTGGTCAAGGGAGACGAGGCGGTGTCCCGCGGCCTGTCGATGGCCGTGCCCATGCTGGTCATCTCCCTCTTTGCGCGCCCTTGGGGGCGGCTCTTCGAGCTCGAGCTCGAGCCGGGCTTCGCCCACACCTTGCCCATCGACGACAACGTTCAGCTGCGCAGCAAAGCCCTCGTCTCCTTGCGCGAGACCGCGGAGCTCGGCGTCGTCTTCTTCTTCACCCTCGCCATCGGCATCGGACTCGGCTTCCGGGGTTGGGATTTCGGAGTGGGTGCGGCTGGGCTCGCCAGCCTGATTCCATTCTCTGCCAGCACCTTGCTGCTCGTCCTCGCACGGCGACGACGGGTCGCAGCGGTCCTCGCCGGCCTGGTCATCGTCGCCGGCACGGCCTTCCTCGGCTCCCTCACGGTCTTCGCGCTCCTACCGCTGGCGATCATTCTGTGGTCCAGCGGAGCGCTGGCGCTGCGCTCCTCCGCCCCCCGCAATCACAAGCAGAGCGGACGCGCGAGCGCGCCGCGGCCCTTAGAGCTCGACGCACTCCCTCCATCGCAAGGCTCCGAGAGATGAACGCATCCGAACCCTGCCCAATCTTGGCGGTCGACGGCCTGAAGAAGACCTACGCCACCGTTGTCGCCGTCGACGGGCTGAGCTTCACCATCAACCCCGGTGAGTTCGTCGGGTTCATCGGCCCCAATGGTGCGGGCAAGAGCACCACGATGCGCTCCATCGTCGGTCTGCTCGAGCCAGACGCCGGCACGTTGCGCGTCGATGGCATCGACGTCCACACCGATCCCGTCGGCGCCCGAACCAAAGTGGGCTACGTCCCGCAGGAGTTGGAACTCTACCGCTATCTTACCGGCGAGGAGCTGCTTCGCTTCGTGGCGTCGATCCGCGCGGTCCGCGAAGACCTTGTCGACGAGCGGATCGAGTCCCTGCTGACGCTCTGTGAGCTTCGCGGCGCGCGCAACCGCCTGGTGCGTGATTACTCCGGGGGCATGAGTCGCAAGATCGCCATCGCCGCCGCCCTCATCGCCGAGCCGCCCTTGCTCCTCCTCGATGAATCCTTCGTCGGGCTCGATCCGGAGAGCACCTACCGCATTCGGCGGCACCTCGAGCGCGTCGTCGAGAGCGGGCGCAGTGTGCTCCTCTCGAGTCACATCCTCGAAATGCTCGAAAAGCTCTGCAGCCGAGTGATCGTCCTGCACAAGGGGAAAATTGTAGCGGACCTGCTTCGTGACGGTCTTCAAGAGGCGCTGGCCAAGACCCGCCAGGGCGACCTCACCAGCCTCTACCTCGAGCTCACCGGGCAGGAGCACCTTTTCGAAGAGTGAGTGTGTTGCTGGCGGCCTTGAGACGCTGCGCGTCAACCGAGTGAGAAGACGAAGGTGTGGTGCGGCGCTCTCTTCTCGTTGAGCACAAGAGGTCCCACTCACCGTGGTTCGCCTGACGAAGCAGCTCCTTTGTTCAAGCCCTCTGCGCCTCGGCCGACTCTGCGCCTCTGCGATAAGATCGAAGCAATATCGACAACATACCGCTCGATCCCGGCGATTTTCATGGCAGCCACCTCAGACGCTGCGCGTCATCCAAGAGGTGAGAAAACCTTCGGACCACCGTCTGTTGATGGTCGGC
>PFUG01000365.1 GCA_002789955.1 Deltaproteobacteria bacterium CG_4_9_14_3_um_filter_63_12
CCTTGGGTTCCGACACCCGGGTCGACGCCTCTCCCTTGCTAGAGGAGTCTTCGATACGAGGCTTCGCGGACCTCGCCATCGAGCCCAAAGTCGTGGCGCTCAACGCGGCGACCGAGGTGCACAGTCCCGACACCATCGACAGCTTTCAGAGCGACGACTTCGACGTCTTCTTCGGGAATTCGGGTGCACAGAGCCTTCCCGAAGCGTCGCCGCTGGCTCCCAAGCCCCAGACGTTGGACGAAATGCCGGCGGAAGACTGGTGGCAGGATTCGGTCTCCCAGGCGCTCAGCGCCGAGGGGCAGGTGGTCGAAGAGGCCAAGCCTTCGCGCGCCAAATCGATCCCAGCTTCTCGCGCCACGACGGACAAGAAGCGACCCGCAAAGGCTCCAGACGAAGTGCCTGTGTCAAAGGGCCGGAGCGCCGCTCCGAACCAGCTCATCGGTCCCACACCCATACCCCGCAATTACTGGCGCTTACCGCTGATCCTGCTGCTGCTCGCCGGTGCCGGCTACGGCGCATGGAGGTACCGAGGGGTTATCACGGAGGCCGTCCGCAGCTTCGAGGCCAAGGAGATTCCTGTAGACCCCCACAAGGTCGGCGATGCAGCGGTCCATTCTGCGCTGGGCTGGCTCGTCCAGGTCAGAATCGAAGACCCGGTCTACACCTTTCAGATCGTGAGCAGTCCCAAAGGCGCAACCGTGCTCCTGGACGGAATCCGTGTCTGCGCCACGACGCCTTGCGAGGTCACCTACCAGTCGGGGACTCGCGGCGAGCTGCTCATCCTGAAGGACAAGTACGTGACCGAGCGACGCGACCTGAGCTACTACAAGGGCTCGCTGGCCGAGCCCATCGAGGTCAAGCTGCAGAAGAGCCGCTGAGTCGTGGCCAGCGAAAACCGAGAAGCCCCCTCGCTCGAGGGGGCTTCGTCGTCTCGGGTCAGGATCTCGCGTGGCAACCCGTCCTAGAGCTGGAAGACCAGGAACCGCAACACCTGCTCCATCTGGCCGCTGAGCTGAGCTTCGTGGTGGAACGAGGTGAAGAACACCGTGCCCGAAGTCTCCGTGGGCTTGTGGCTGACCACCAGGGGAACGTCGGTCAGGGTCTCAGAGAACGTGGGCACAGAGGCGGCCAAGATGTGCACCGTCGACGTGAAGGAGACGCTGCTCGCCACGACCCATGCGGGCCAGTTGAACTTGATGGTGAGGGTCGTCGCTGGCGCCAACGCGTTCTGGAATGGCGTGCTGATCACGTCCGCGACGAGGTTGTCGATGATGTTGCCCTTCTTCGCCGAACCTTCGAACAGGTCATCACCGTAGTAGTCCACCGCTTCGGGGAACGCGAGCTCGGCCCAGTAGTAAGCCCAGTCCGAAACGTAGAGTGAGCCTCCGGACTGGACGAAGGTGACGAGGTTGGCCTCCATGAGGTCCACTTCGGCCTGAGTGCTCAAGTTGAACGACTGGTACCACTCACCACAGTTGATGAAGAGAATGTCGTAGGTCAGGAGCTCGTTGAGGTTCTTCAGGAGGTCCAGCCCTGAGCGGGCCGAGTTGGGGTTGAGGGCGGCCGAGTCCCCTTCGTAGAGCTGATAGGTCACACCGAGCTGGTCGAGGATCTGCTCGATGTGGTCGAAGGTCCCAGTCAGTACGGCGATGGAGGCGGCGCGACGGTCCAGACAGGTCTTGGTGAGCGTTCCGGTCAGGTCGGTCTCTTTGCCCGCATCGACGCGGACGTTGTCGACGCTGGTCGTGTAGGAGCCCGTCTTGATCGTGATGCTGTGTTGCCCGGTGGGGACGTTGTCGAGGTAGTAGAAGCCGTTGGCGTCCGTGAAATCCTGAATGACGATGGCGTTGCCATCGCAATCGAATCCCGAGATGGACACCTCCACGTCGGAGAGCCAGTCGCTGCCGTTGGGCGAGCAGACACGCCCTTTGATCGAGCCGTAACCACAGCCAACCGGCACGTCGGTATCATCCGCCACATCGGTCTCTACGGTCTCTTCGACCTCGACGTTGGCGGTGTCGTCGACGTCCTCGCCGTCGACATCGACGGTCACGTCCATGGGCAGCTCTGTCTCGACATCGGGGACCGTGTCGGGCTTCACGTCGGTCGTCGTGTCACCGGTGCCGTCCTGCACACTGGTATCGAGCACACAATTCGCACCTGTGCAGGTGTCGTCGTTGGTGTTGGATTTCGTGTCGTCACATCCCGACAGGGTAGCGCACGATACCAACAGCGAAGCAAACAGGATGTAGAGCGTTCTGTTCATGCGTTCGGCCCAGGCGTGTTCGGCAATGGAGGTGCTCTCTTCGCTCGACGACCAGCCCTCGTCTCGAGGTTTGGTCACTGGCAAACCGTGTGGTTTGAGCTCTGTGGCGAAGACTAGAGGAAGAACGCGCTGGGCTCAAGCTCGTCTCGCAAGCCGGCGCAAGCCGGCCTGACAACCATCGTCGCGGTGAACCAGTGGGAAAGCCGCCATTAGGCAAGGCGCGCGTCGGTGAGATTGAGCTGCAGCGTCTCTCGGCCTCGCCAACGGTTGACCTCGAGGACACCGAGGAGGTCGACACGGCCACGGGCCAGCGGCGCAAAGTGCTCTGCTCCTCCCCACCATACGACGTCTACGCTGACGCCGTCGTCGAGGAGCAGCACCGCTTTGAGGTGCTTCTCTTTGAGAACGCGCAGGCCCGTCAGCTCAGCGCCAGCGATCTTGATGCGAGGCTTGGGGTTGCCCTTGCCATGTGGCCCCAACACATCCAACTCGTTGCACAACGAGCGGTCGAGTATGGACGCCTCGCTCTCGAGGTCGTAGGCCTGCTCGAGGATCGGTGGCTTGCCGCCAAGCATCTCGTTGGCGGCGTCGACAAGCAGCGAGCGAAAAGCTGGGATGTCGGAGGCTTCGAGAGAGAAGCCCGCCGCGGCAGGGTGTCCGCCGAAGCGTTGCAGCAGCGGCGCAGCGGCCTCTAGGGCCTCTACTGCGTGCACCTGGGGAATCGAGCGAATCGAGCCGGTGGCTCCTTTGCTGGCCTCCGAGATCACCGCTGTCGGCCGGTTCAGCTTGTCGCGGATCCGCGCAGCGACGATTCCTGCGACACCACGGTGCCAGCCTTGGTCCTCTCGACCAGAGACCACGACGAAAGCCGGCACGGGCTCGGGGACCTGCGCCAAGGCCAACGTGAGCATGCGCTCCTGAATGCCTTTGCGCTCACTGTTGAAGGCATCGAGTGCTTGAGCCCGCTGCATGGCCGCGGCGTGATTGCCAGCGGCCAACAGCTCGATGACCGCGGTCGCCGAAGAGACTCGCCCTGCGGCGTTGATCCGCGGCCCAATTCGGAAGCCCAGGTCGGATGCGGTAATCGCGCCCAGCTCGACGCCTGAGACGCGCAACAGCGCTGCCAGGCCGGGTTTGTGCCGGTCTTCGTTGAGCGCCCGCAACCCGAGAGAGACAATCGCTCGGTTTTCGGGCTCGAGCAGGTTCACTACGTCAGCGACCGTCCCAATGGCCGCCATCTTCAGCATGGAGCGCAGTATGGCGTCGTACGCAGCGTGCCCGCGCAGGAGCGCCTGCGCCAGCTTCAGGGAGACGCCACACGCCGCCAGCGCGCGGTTGGGATAGCTGCACAAACGCTGCGGTGGGCAGAGCACGGCGACCGCGTCGCTGGGGACGTCCTCGCCTGGCGGCAGGTGGTGGTCGAGCACCAAGACGTCGACCCCCACTGCGCGGGCACGACTCACCGATGCGTGGTCCTTCACGCCAATGTCGGCCGTGATCACCAACGTCGCTCCATCCGCAGCGGCCTGCTCCGCCGCCGCGACCGAGAAACCGTACCCTTCCTCCATGCGGTGCGGGATGTGGTAGCTGACGTGGTCGTTGCCGAGAATCTTCAGCGCCGCCTGGAGGATCACCGAGGAGGTGGTCCCGTCGACGTCGTAGTCGGTCACGACCCGGATGTGCTCGTTGTTCTTCACGGCGCGAGTCAGCCGCTCGACCGCCGTCGCCATCCCAAACATCTCGAAGGGGTCGTGCAGGGCGCTCTCGTCGGGGTGCAAGAAGCTGCGGGCCTCGTCGGGGTCGACGATCCCACGCAAGCTCAAGCAACGGGCCAACGGATAGGAGACTCCCAGGCGCGATTGGAGTTTGAGGACCCGCGCCTCGTCGGTCGGCCGCAAGACCCACCGCGCGCCGGTCAGCGACCTGCGATTGCGCTCCTCTCGATTCTCTTCGCCAGCCGTGGCCGCAAGACTCATCCCTGACTCCTCGTGAGCGCAGACTGTCGGCATCCTGTCTGCGTGCGCTCGCTTCCCACCACCGAGCTCGCTCGAGGCAAAAGTGACGCGCCCAGGCTCGCCCAGGCTCGTTGGGAATTTCGGCGAAATCATGTCACATGCCTCCGGTCTGGGTCCACGGTTTCCTAGCTGGCCATTCTGGTGCTCTGACGATATTCACACGTGGTTGGCTGACGTGCGGTGCAGAGGCCATGGCCGGTGGCAGCTCGCTTCCTGGACCTGAGGGGGTTGGGTTCGCACGAAATCCGATCACTCAAAGTCTCGATGCCCTTTTTCCCTGCTTGCTTTTTTTTAGGTTCTGCCTGCCTATCTGCCGCCGGTGCTGCCACCTCGCTCGCTGTGAGCGAAGTCGGTGCCATGTCGCGCGCGAAATCCGAATCCAAGAGGCGGTGTGAGCGCATCAGAGACCACGAGCAGAAGACAGGTCGGCTGGGGCATCGTGCTGATGCTCGGGGCGTCGGTGTGTTACGCGCTGATGGGCGTGTCCGTGAAGATCGCTGGGCGCGACCTGCCGCTCCTGACCCTCCTCCTCGGCCGCTCCGCCATGCTCGTCGTCGCATCGTTCCTGCTCCTGAAATTCAGAGGCTCCCCTGCCCGTCCTGGTAACCCTAGACTCATACTCGGTCGCTCTGCGACCGGGTTCGTGGCGATGGGTTTCTACTACTACGCCATCACGCAGATCCCGCTCGCCAACGCCGTCACTCTGCAGTTCATGTCGCCCCTCTTCGTCGCTTTCTTCTCGGCGAAACTCCTGGGCGAGCGGGTCGGCACCACCTTGCTCCTCTGCATCGTCCTGGCCGGGATTGGCGCCACCTTGGTCGTCGCACCAGACCTCTCGACCTTCGGGGGAGACTCCCTCTTCGCCCTAGCCGCCGCCGTGCTGGCCGGCGTCGCTTACGTCATGGTCCGCGAGTTGAGAAAGACCGACACGCCGGAGACCATCGTCTTCAATTTCGCCGTCTTCTCCTTGGTTTTCTCCTCTCCTGCGGTGTTCTTGCTGGACCGCGTACCGACCCCTGTCGAATTCGCAGCCTTAGTGGGCACCGGCCTCTTCGCCTTCGGTGGTCAGATCCTGATGACCTACAGCTACCGCCTGCTGGAGGTAGCGTTCGCCAGCGTCTTCTCCTACAGCACCGTGCTCTTTAGCGCGCTCTTCGGTTTCGTGGCGCTCGGTGAGCAGCCCACCCTCCTCGCCGCGCTCGGCGCGGCGCTGATCGTCGGCACAGGAGTCATCGTCTCGGTCGCAGAACGGGTCCCTCCAGCCCCTTGAGCCTGAGTTATCGGCAACTCAGCCAAGAACCGTGCAACTTATTTTGCGGCCGGCAATTCGGTCAGGGAATCAGGACGGACGCCCCTACCGTCTCGCGACTCTGCAGGGCTCGGTGCGCGTCGCGCGCCTCTGCCAGCGGCCAGGATTGGCGCGGGTCGACGTCGACCACACCCTCGAGCACGACGTCGAAGAGGGTCTTGGCGCTGAGCAAGAGCTCTTGCCGCGTCGAGACGTAGTGAAAGAGCGTTGGCCGCGTCAAGAAGAGCGAGCCTTTGCGGGCGAGCACCAACGGATCGAAGGCTGCGGCGGCGCCTGAGGCGTTGCCGAAGCCGACGAGCATTCCACGTGGCGCGAGACAGTCGATGGAGCGCTCGAAGGTGGCTTTGCCGACCGAGTCATAGACCACTGGGACCCCGACGCCGTCAGTGAGTTCCCGGACGCGGGCGACGACGTCTTCACGGTCGTAGACAATGGTGTGGTGACAACCATGGGCCTTGGCGAGCGCGGCCTTCTCATCGCTGCCGACGGTGCCGATGACTTGTACTCCGAGCGCCCGCAGCCATTGGCAAGCGATCAAGCCCACTCCGCCGGCCGCGGCGTGGAGCAGCACGGTCATGCCCGATTTCACAGGAAAACAGCGATGAAGGAGATACTCGACGGTCATCCCTTTGAGCATCATCGAGGCGGCTGCGACGTCGCTGATGCCCTCCGGCAGCGGCACAACATGGCGGGCCGCGATGAGGCGGGCTTCGCAATAGGCCCCGATGGGACCGGTGGCGTAGGCCACACGGTCGCCGACGACGACCTCGGAGACCCCGTCGCCGACCTGCTCGACGACGCCGGCCGCCTCGAGCCCCAAGCCGCTCGGGAGCTCGACGGGATAGAGGCCGCTGCGGTGATAGGTGTCGATGAAGTTGATGCCGACCGCCGTGTGCCGAACGAGGACCTCACCTGGGCCTGGCTCGCCGAGCTCCACGGACGCAAGGTGCATCACCTCGGGGCCCCCGGTGTTCTCGATCCGTATCGCCTGGATGTTCATCTTGACCCCGTTCGCGGCTCGCGCAAAGCCCGCCTGGGCCTCTTCGAGCAGCGTCATAAAGAAATGGAAATTTCGACGCTGGATTGCTATCCTTCGCGGCCTTCAGGATCAAGCTCGAAGGTCTCAAAGCGTGGAGGTTGGACGATGGTTGGACAACGGCGTGTGCCAGGATGGATGTTCGTGCTCGCGATCGCTTGTGGATTGTGGGTGTCGGCTTGCTCGGAGGAAGAGCCGAACCCGGCCCCTGAAGACGAGACGTTCGTCATTCCCGACGGTAAGGCCGACAACTTCTTCAGCCTGAGCGCTCAAGAATACATCGTCAGCGGCGAGTACTACGTGGAGCTGAGCGCTGGCGAGGCCGCCCAGAGCGCAGATGCAGTGACGGCGCGGGTGCGCGAGCTGATCTACTTCAAACAGATCGCCGTGAACTGGTTCCTCCTGCAATACCTAATGGACCCCACCGACGAGCACAAAAACAAGTACGAGTCCCTGACGAAGAACGGCTCCTACGAGGACCTCGACATCAAGCAGGATCCCGCTAATCCTCTGCGCTACACGTTCACTTTCCGCCAGGAAGTGGGCGGACAGAACGACCTGTTGGCGGCGCTGCCCACGGTTCTAGGGGACGACGGCGCCCATCACATGCCTTTGCCCGTCGGCAAGGTCTCCAACAGTGACCTGGCCAAGCTCGAGATCAACAACGAGTGGTACCGCAAGGCGCCGTGGAGCGCGTTCGATCCGACCAAGCTCTCCGCCAGCCAGCTGGAGACCATCAACTTGACCATCACCCCAGAGCCGCGCTCGGCCGACGCCTGGATCGACACCGCTCGTCTCTTCGAAGGAGACGAGGTGACCATCGGCATTCACTGGGGTTGGGACTACCACAAGGAGTACCACCTGGTGCACTCCAGGACGATCTACGACACCCTGGTCAGCGAGGGGTTCAAGTCTCCAGTGGCAAAATATGATGACTACACCCGCACCAGCGGTCCGCTCACGAAGGTCATCAAGGCAAACGGCCGCGACGTGACCGTCAAGATCTCGTTGTTTTGGGGCAAGAAGGGCACCGACACCGACCCAGACACCGCCGCCGGTGGCATCCAGCTCGAGGAGGACATGCGTCAGAGCTTCAAGGAGCGTGACGTCATTATCTTCAGCGGCCACAGCGGTCCGTTCTACGGCTACGCGCTGGCCAACTGGAGAGTGACCGACGAGGGAGACCTCGACGACTCCGAGCTGCCCGGACTGGAGATGCCCTCGAAGTACCAAGTGGTCCTCTCCGAAGGCTGCGATACCTACGCCATGGGCGAGGGCTTTTGGGCGAACCCGGCCAAGGCCGGTCAGGACAACCTCGACGTCGTCACGACCACGAACTTCTCGAACGCTTCGACGGCGGGTGTGGTGAAGTACTTCCTCCACGCGATCTACCAGACCGACGCCAAGAACCTTCATCAGCCCTCGAAATACAGCGACTTATTGACCAGCCTGGACAACAACAGCATGTGGTTCCACTCGATGTACGGTGTACACGGCATCGACGACAACCCCAAGGTTCATCCCTATGCGAACCTCGCCGCCCTGTGCAGCAAGTGCGGCAGCGACTCCGAGTGCGGAGGCGTCGGCAACAAGTGCATCAAGCTCGTCAACGGCAACCGCGTCTGCGCCGTCGAGTGCACGGCGACCGAGGGCTGCCCCACGGGCTACACCTGTGAACAGGTCGCGACCGGCAGCTGGATCACCTCGAAGCAGTGCGTGCCCGTAGACCCGACCTGCAAGCCGCCAGTGGTCTCGGGACCGGCACTGCTCATCAACGAGCTGTTGGCAGACCCTGCCGCGGACGCGACCGGTGACGCCAACGGCGACGGTGTTCGGGACGGGCGTTCGGACGAGTTCGTCGAACTGCTCAACATCTCCGACGCCTCGGTGGATCTCTCGGGATACTCCTTGTCCGATTCTTCCTCGACCCGATTCGTCTTCCCTGCGAACAGCGTCGTGGCGGCGGGGCAGTCTGTGGTGGTCTTCGGCGGCGGCACGCCGAACGCCGCGAAGTTCGAACCTCTGAAGGCGACCGTCTTCGTGGCCAATGGGCTCGCCCTCAACAACACAGGAGACACGGTCACCTTGAGCAACAACAGCGGTGTGATCGTCGATCAAGTCATCTACGGCGGCGAGGGAGGCCATGACCGTTCGC
>PFUG01000479.1:0-7575 GCA_002789955.1 Deltaproteobacteria bacterium CG_4_9_14_3_um_filter_63_12
GCACGGCCTCGAGGCGGCCTGGAAGTACATCATCGTCACGACCGTCGGCATCGCCTTCGGGCTCTTCGGCACAGTCCTCATCTACGCCGCAGCCGCCCACACGCAAGGGGGGGTCTTCACGGGCGCGATGAGCTGGGTGTCCATCGCCGCGATCTCCAAGCAGCTCGACCCCGCCATAGTGCGCATCGGTTTCATCTTCGTGATGATCGGCTATGGCACCAAGGCCGGGCTCGCGCCCATGCACATGTGGCTCCCCGACGCCCACAGTCAGGCCCCGACGCCGGTCTCCGCGCTCCTGTCTGGGGCGCTCATCAAGTGCGCCATCTTCGGCATCATCCGCTTCCACATCATCGCGCGGGCCGCCTGTGGCCCCGAGTTCAGCGGTGAGCTCCTCCTGATCTTCGGCCTCGTGTCGGTGGTCGTGGCGACGCCCTTCATCCTCGCCCAGCACGACGTCAAGCGCCTGCTCGGCTACCACAGTGTCGAGCACATCGGGATCGTGGCGTTGGGCCTCGGCTTTGGCGGTCACCTTGGGGTCTATGGCGCACTGCTCCACGTCATCAACCACGGCGTCACCAAAGCCCTTGTTTTCCTTGGCGCTGGGGAGCTCATCGCGCGGTACCACAGCCGCGACATGCGCACCATCCGCGGTTACTTCGGAGTCGCCCCGGTGGGCGCCACTTTGCTCCTGTTCGGCACCTTGTCGCTCGCCGGGCTGCCCCCGTTTTCGATCTTCGTGAGCGAGCTCCTCGTGGTGGCTGCGGGCATCAACGCGGGCCACATGTTTGCGGTTGGCATCTTCTTGCTGATGCTGCTCATCATCTTCGCGGGCCTCATCCACCATGTCGGCGAGATGGTCTTCGGCACCGCAAGCGCCGAGGTGAGCCGGGAGCGCGAGCAAGTTTCGCCGCTGGTCGGCATGATGCTTCTTGCGGCGCTGATGTTGGCGCTCGGCCTCTTTATCCCAGTGCCGCTCGACCAGCTCCTCACCCAGGCCGTGGAGGTAGTTCTTGACTGACCGCGACTCGTCCCAAGCCACAGCCCCCCCGGCGCTCACCACCTGGCTCGCGGAGCGCGGCCTCGTTACGCCTGGACCCCGCCCGGCCGACGTCACGGTGCTCGTCGCGCGGGTTGCGGAGCTGCCGGTCCTCGCGGCCGAGCTCACAACCAACTTTGGGTTGGCGCTCGGGATGATCCTGGCCACCGACGACGACCCGCGACTCGGTGTACACTACGTCTTCGAGCCCACCGCTCCCGGCGACGATCGCTTCGTCACGCTTCGCGTCGAGCTCGCCGCCGAGCAGCTCGAGGTGCCGTCGCTCACCCCGGTGTTGCCGGCCGCCAACTGGCATGAGCGCGAGGCCCGGGATCTCTTCGGCGTCGTGCCCGTCGGTCACCCGGACCCCAGGCCGCTCGTGCTCCACGAGGGGTGGCCGCCCGGGCTCTTCCCGCTGCGCAAGCGCTTCGAGGCCTCCGAACGCCCACCCCACGAGCCCGCCCCGACCCGCCCGCTGATGCTCGCCCGCGGCGAAGGCGTTTTCGAGATTCCCGTCGGGCCCATCCACGCCGGGATCATCGAGCCCGGGCACTTCCGCTTCAGCTCGGTCGGCGAGACCGTGCTCCACCTCGACGCTCAACTCTTCTTCACTCATCGCGGCCTCGAGAAGCGCGTAGAAGGGCTCGCGCCAGCGGACGCTTTCGTCATCGTCGAGCGCATCTGCGGCGTCTGCTCGGTCGCGCATGGGCTCGGCTTCTGCGAGGCTGTCGAGCAGGTCTGCGACCTGGAGGTGCCAGCGCGGGCGCGCATGCTGCGCACCGCCGCCCTCGAGCTCGAGCGCCTCTACAACCACGTCGGCGACGTCGGTAATTTGTGCGCCGGCATGGGCTTTCACTATGGGACGGCGGTCGGCGCACGCCTGCGAGAGGCGCTCCAGCAGCTCAACGAGACGCTCACCGGCCACCGCTTCCTGCGCGGCCTCCTGCAACCCGGCGGCGTGCGCCTCGATCTCACCGCTCCTCTGGCCCGCGCCCTCGACGAGCACCTCGCAGCCCTGGGGCCGGCCTTCGACGATCTGATGAGCCGCATCGAAGGGAGCCCGTCGGTTCTCGATCGCATCGACGGCACTGGCGTCCTGACGGCCAAGGCCGCTGGCGACCTGGCGATCTGCGGCGTCGCCGCTCGCGCCAGCGGCATCGACCGCGACGCGCGCCGCGACCACCCGCATGCAGCCTATGCTCACGAGTTCGCCGGAGAACTCCGCGTGGTGACGGCCACCGGCGGCGATGTGCACGCCCGGCTGTCGGTGCGCGCTGGCGAGCTCCGCGAGTCCCTCCGGCTCACACGCGCACTTCTCGCCGGCCTCTCGCCCGGACCACTGGCGGTGGCCGTGCCCGACACGATGCCACCAGGCCGCGTCGGCCTCGTGGCGATCGAGTCCCCGCGAGGCTCCGCCTTGCACTGGCTGCGCGCCGACGACGCCGGGCGTATCGATCGCTACCATCTGCGCTCGCCGAGCTACGCCAACTGGCCGGCCGTGGCGCTCGCCGCCGAGACCGCGATTGTCCCGGACTTTCCGCTCGTCAACAAGAGCTTTGAGCTCTGCTACGCCTGCACGGACCGATGAACAGGCCCACCACGCATCTCCTGAACGGGGCGTCATCATGATCCGGATCATTTTGCGAGCCTTGCGCGCCGGCGTCGTCACCGTCGACTACCCGACCTCACATGCGCGGCTACCCGAGCGCTTTCGTGGCGCCCCGGAGCTGCGCCGTGGGGCGCCGTTCGGCACCCTCCCGCTGCCGTCCGTGTGTCCAGTCGGCGCCCTCGTCGCGACCGGCGAGGGGCAGGCGGCCCGCTTCAGCGTCGACCTCGCCCGCTGCGTCTTCTGCGGGCACTGCGCCGAGGGCTCCTCCGAGGGGGCCATCGCCGTCGGCGCCGACTTCGAGCTCTCCGCCCGCAGGCGTGAAGACCTCGTGCTCGAGGTCGTGAGCGACGCGGAGGGGCGGACCGCGGCGCCGCCTCCAAGGGCGCCTCACCTCCCCAATGACCTCGAGACCCGCGCAGCCGCTGCCATCCGCCGAACCCTCGGTCGCTCCCTCGCACTGCGCCACCTCGACGCCGGCTCTTGCAACGGCTGCGACTGGGAGCTCACCGCGCTGCTCAACCCCGTCTACGACGTCCGCCGCCTCGGGATCGACGTCGTCGCCTCGCCGCGCCACGCCGATGGCCTGCTCGTCACGGGCTCGGTCACGCGCAACCTCGAGGCGGCCGTTCAACGCACCTACGAGGCCGTCCCCGAGCCGCGCGTCGTCATCGCGGTCGGCGCCTGCGCCGCCTCGGGCGGAATCGCCCCTAAGAGCTACGCGAGCGCCGGGGGAGTCGGTGAGGTGCTCCCGGTGGATGTCTACATCCCTGGCTGCCCGCCGCGTCCCGAGGCCATCATCTACGGAATCCTGGTCGCGCTCGGCCGCCTCGAGGCCCGGCGGTCGTAGCCAAGGGTTTGCTTCCGCGCGCTCGAGACCGCGTGTCACCCGGCGCAAGCCTGGCTCTGGCGGCGGAGCGCGTCCCGCCCGCCAAAGCGGCCGCAGCCTTGACCCGACCGGGCCTCAAAGCCCATCAATGCACAAGGAGTCTCGACCTCCTCGAGCCAGACCGCCCGTCTAGAGTCTCCGAGCCTCGACCGGTTCAGCTCTCGAACCTCACCGAGAGTCTCGAAGCCTTGAGCCAGTCAAGTCTCGGACCCCCTCCTGGTTTGAGTGTTGAACCGCCGAAACGTACCAAGAAAAGGCCGGGCGTGTCACTTGGTCTGGGGCATTCTCTTTCCAAAAAGTTTCGTCGGCTGCTGTGGAGGGTGGGAGGGTGGGCAGTTTCCAGCCTCCCCGACTGGGGGCTTGGACGCCGGACGCGCCATGCGCTGTCGCCAACTGAGGTGCGGTCGGGGGGGGGCGTCAGGGGCAGGCCTCCGTGGTCGCTCAGGGCTTCTTGAACACCAAGAACGTCTGATAGGGCAGCAGCTCGGGCCGTTCCTCAACCAGCTCGAGGCTGGCGTCGGTCACCAACTTGACCAGGTCGGCTCGTGGGAGCTTCATGGTCTCCGGTGGCCCCTCTGGGATGTCGCCCTCTTTGAACTCCACCAGCACGAGGCGCGCGCCCGAGGGCATATGGGCCACTACTTTCGCGAGCCAAGTCGGCCGGTCGGCGACATGGTGAAGCACGTCGCAGATGAAAACCAGGTCCACGTCGTCAGGGACTGCAGGGTCGTTGGCATCAATGAGCTTCGCTTCGATGTTTTCGATGCCATCCAACATCGCCTTGTGGTGGATGTGGCGGAGCATCTCCGGCTCGACGTCCGCGGCGATAACGCGTCCACGGGGCAGCGCCGCCGAGAACCGGAAGGTGAAGTAACCGGAGCCCGCCCCTAGGTCGTCAATGACTTCGTCACCGTTGAGCCCTAACGCTGCGATGATATCGTCGGGCTTCTGCCAAATCGCGCGGTCCTCGCGTTCGAGAAAGGCGATGTATTCTTCGACCTCCTCGAAGGGCTTCATCTGGGCGAGGTCGACGCCCGCCTTGCGCATGGGACAGTCGACGGGCGGATGTGCAGGGTCGTGCACCCTCGGACCCTCGTGAACCGCAGCCTTCTCCGGGCTCGCGACGTTCGTCTCCTCGGTGTTCGCCGTGGCTGCTGCGGTAGCTGGGGCCAGCGCGTTCGGCAGGGCTGGTGGCTCGGTCGTTTGCCGTTCGGCCTCAGCGGGATTTGCGGCCTCGTCGTGCTTGTTGTTACAAGCACTCGAGACCGTGACAAAGACAATCAAGATTCCAATCGAGACGCGACATTGTTTCCATCTCATTTGCATCCCCTCGTCTGCATCCCATCGCCGTGAGCAAAAAGATCAGGATGCGAATGTGGGCCTGTGTCTCGCCTCGGTCAACCAAGAGTGTGGGGCGATCGGGTGTTTGTAGTAGGGGCGCAGCGTGCTGCGCCCAGGGGCGCAGCGTTCTGCGCCCACCCCGGCCCTGCGGGCCGGGCCTCTCCCCCTCTCCCGCCAGGGGCGGAAAACAAGGTTCGGACGCCGCTCAGGGCGCTTTCGTCGAGCCGAACCTTGGCACCAATTCGCCCGTCAGCTCATCGATGGTCACATGCCCGATGGCGATGTCGACCTGCGAGCGCGCCACGCGCAGCTCGGCCTCGCGCTGAAACTGCAGCGCCTGCACGACGTCGAACGAGACCTTGTCGCCGGCCAACATTCGCTCGCGCTGCACGGCGACACTGCGGGCCGAGAGCTCGGCGGTGGTCTTGGCGAGCTCGAGGCGCTCGTACGCCTCCGCGAGGCTGATGACCTCTTTGGCGACGTTGGCGCGGAGGCGGTCTCTGCTGATCGTCAAGGAGAGCTCTGCGCTCTCGACGGCGAGCACGGCCCGCTCGGTGTCCGCGTCACGGAAGGTGTTGTCGAAGGGCACCTGCAGGTCGAGGCCCACGAAGACCGAGAGGGCGTCGAAGTTCTCGAAGGTCTGCGGGACCGAACCCCCGAGGCCCGAGAGGCGCACCCAGGCGAGGCTGTCCAACTGATACTGCGCTTGGTTCTCGGCCAGCGTGGTCTGGAGCCGCGAGCGCTCGACATCGACGGTGCGCTGACGGAGCTCGTAGGAGTTGGCCTCGACGCGCTCCAGCACGTCGGGCAGCGCCGGCGGCTGGTCGAGGGGAGGTGCGGTGGCGTCGGTCTGAATCGGGGCGTCGTCGCCCACGTTGAGGCCCGTGAGTCGCGCCAGCTCGACGGCTCGCAGGCGCAGGGTGGATTCTGCGGCGAACAAGCGCTCCTCACCCGAAGCCACCTCGGCAAGCAGCGGAATGAGCTCGGCGTCCGCGATGGCGCCGGCGTCGACGCGCTTCTCGCCGTTCTCGGCCTCCTGCTGGGCGATGGCCCGCGCCTCGCGCTGGATCTCGACGGCACGCTCGGCGTACCAGAGCTCCCAGTAGGCCGTCAGCACGTCGCTGGCTACACTGCTGGCGACGGAGTCCCGCTCGAGCTCCTGCAGCTTCCGGTCGACGTGGGCTAGGTCCAGCTCGGACTCCACGACGTCGCGACCATAGCCACGCAGCCATGGCTGGCGCGCCTCGACCGTGACACCGACACCGAGGTCGTGAGGTCCGCCAGGCGAGGGGTTGGTGGCGTTGCTTCCGTCGTACACTGTCCAGTCCACATCGAGCGAGCCGGTGACCTGGGTGCCGGGCGCGAAGGTCTGCTCCACGCCGATTGTGCTGGTCACGGACTCCTGGCCGGCGTTGCGCACCAACGTGTCGGTGATGACCGACTGGCGAGTGTGGTGTTGGTAGCCCAATGACGCGAAGAAGCCCGGCTCGTAGCGGTGCTCCTCGGAGGTGACCGAGAGCTCGGTGCGCTGGGTCTCGACCAGGGCGCGGCGCAGCTCAGGGCTGTACTCCGCGGCGGCGGCGAGGGCGTCGTCGACAGACCAGACGACCTGCGCGGAGGCCACCCGAGCGCACGAGAAAATCGTCACGAGGACGAAGGCGACTACGAGGCCCGGGAATCGTCGATACTGAAGCATATTGGCTTGCCGTCTGCTCGAGGAGTGGAGCGCGCGCAAGCGCCGCACTCTAGGCGACGAGGCAGGGTGTGTCCATCGGCTCCGCTCGGCGGTCGCCCCTTCGAACCTCAAACGACGCGCAATGGTCTTCCGAGGAAAGGTCCGAGCCGCCAACATCCTCGTCGTCTATTTCGCTCAAAACCGGAGTATTCCTCCCGCAAGATTGTTACTCCCTGCAAACGACCGCCACCTAGACTCCGTCTAGCCGAGACAGGAACGTCGACAGCCAGAGCGAGCCATGACGATACGACCCTTGAAGGAAGCCGTCCTCAGCATCGGTGAGAAGATCCACAACGGTGCGTTTCAAGTCGAAAATGCCCTCACCACTGGAGCGTTCGCCGTGATCTACGGGGGCACCCGCCTCGCCGACGGTCTCCCTGTGGCGATCAAGACGCTCAATAAGAACGCCGAGGACCTCGACCCTATGGCGGTGAAGCGCTTCGAGCAGGAAGCCGCGGTCATCGCTCACCTCGACCATCCGAATATCGTGAAGCTCCTGGCGTTCGGGCAGACCCCGAGCGGAGCGATGTATCTCGTCCTCGAGCGGCTCAACGGGGACACGTTGCACCAGATCATCTACCAAGGCCGAACCGAGGACCGAGTCGTGATGAGGATCATGCGACAGCTCCTCGAGGCAGTGGAATACGCCCACAGGGAGCTGATCGTGCACCGAGATCTCAAGCCCGCCAATATCATCGTCACCAAACCCTGGCGGCGAGGAGAGGAGGCTGAGGTCAAGATCCTAGACTTCGGATTCGCCAAGATTCTCGGGGACATGGACTGGAAAGCAGGAGTCCCTCTAACCCTCGCGAACCAGGCCGTCGGGACCCCCGGCTACGTCGCGCCGGAGACCCTCACCACAGGCGAGGTCACGCCCGCGGCCGATCTGTACGCGGTCGGTGTCGTCGCTTTCGAGCTCCTCACTGGCGACCGAGCCTTCAAGGGCTCGGGGGTCGAGCTCGCCATCG
>PFUG01000479.1:7599-10251 GCA_002789955.1 Deltaproteobacteria bacterium CG_4_9_14_3_um_filter_63_12
CGGTCTCTGTCGAGATCTCCGACAACCCGCTCTTCCCCCTCATCGACAAGCTGATGGCGCCCACGCCCGATGGTCGCTTCGCCAACGCGACCGAAGCGCTGGCTGCGCTCGAGACCGTGTCGCACACGCCGAGGAAACGTCGCAAGTGGCTAGGCCTCTGAGCTCCCTCTCCACGACGAAGGGGGTCCCTGAGGAGAAAGCGCGTTCTGGGGGCTTGCTGTACAGGCGACCGACGCAAGGCGTGGACCTTGTCGCTGCGAGCACCCCTCCGACAAGCCCAAGAAAGGCGAAGCCTAGGCGATGGCGCGTCCGACTCTAACTGCCCCAATACGCTCGCCTTCAAGGATGGCCAGAATGGCCAGGAGGGCCAGGATGGCCAGGATGGCTGAGAGTCTTGCAAACCCGAAGGGTTGTCTGCATGATGCGCGCATCAACTGAAGGAGGGGACCATGTTCGAAAAATGGGGGATGGATCACGCCGACCGTGTCCTAGAGAAGACCGTCGGGCTCATGGACGACGCCAGCATGGGCTTGGCCGAGCAGATCCAAAAGCTCTTCCGGCTGGACAAAGTGCAGGGCAAGCAACTCAGCCAAGTCAACGCCATGTTGATGGCGCTCGTGGAGCTCTTGATCGAGTCCGGTGCGGTCCCACGGGAGCGGGTGATGGCCAAGCTCAACGCGGCTCTGGAGAGCGTCGAGACCGAGGCCGAGCAGCGCCTCGAGTGCGTGAGCTGCGGCCAAGAGGTTTGGGTGCAGCCCTGAAACTGACGGGTTGATCCACGTCTCTGCTCCCTACGCAGCAACGGCGAAGTCAGGTTGACTATAGGTCTTGAGCAGACCACGTGTCCTGACGACGAGCGGCGCCGTCTGGAAGGCGCTGGCGAGGAGGCGCCAGCCGCGTTGCCAACGGTCGCTCTGCTGTAGGCTTCGGATCGTGAGGACAGCTTGCTTGCCTCCGCCCCAGCTCATTCCGGAGCGCTTCATGCGCTGGGTCGCCAGCGTCTTGCATGCAGCCTCCACGACACCGCTGCCGATCGGCAGGCCGAGCTCCTGGTAGCGCGCGTAGGCCATGCGCTCCCGCTGGTTCTCGAAGTACTTACGTTCTTTTCGGAGGGCTTCGCCGCGCTTCGCCGCCTTCTTCTCGCGCAGCTTGCGCTCGAGGCTCAGCATCGCTGTGATCACATCGTCCACGCCGCCGTGCTGGTCCTTCAGGATGACCTTGAGGCGTTCGTATTCCGCCCTTCCGTTCACGCTGTCGGCGCCGTAGTAAGCAACCAGCCCGGCCTTCATGTGCTGGCAGGCATGGCCGTGGTCCACGATCTTGGTCGCTGATTCCCAGGTCGGGCCGTCGAAGTAGCGCCAGTTCTCCTCGGCGCCGTCCGCCAACGCCACCAGGGTGAGGTCCGGGCGGGTCTCCAGGATCGATGCGACCTCGGCATCGAGCTGTGTGGTCAAGGTCCGCTTCTTGTACTCTGGCGCCCGGCCATAGCGCACCGTATCCAGGCGCTTGCCGTCCGCGTCGAACAGCGACACCGTCCCGCAGCCGACCTCCCGATATCCGGCCGGTCCGCCGGTGGCCTTGGCCAAGCTCTTCTTCCGCTTGTCGCGCTCGGCCTTGGCCTCGCGCTGCGCGTCCTTGTCGGGCACCATCACGCCGTCGAGCGAGACCGCCATCACGACGGCCTCGCCTGGAACCGTCTCCTGCACTCGGAGCGCCGCGTCCCATTGCTCGCGGTGGCGCTCCCAGGCTTCGCTGACCACTTTGGGAATGCGGTCGCAGGTGCTGCTCGACGGACCCTGCACGCCGAGCTCCACGAACAGCCCCGCCGTCTCCGTGGACGTCAGGTGGCCCATCGCGTAAGTCACCTGCCGCGCAAGGACGGGCGTGCAGAGACCACCGACGATGCCCGCGCGCAACTCCAGCGCGCACACGCTCTTGCCGCCGCCCGACGGCCGGAACAGGTTCCGCTTCACCACGATCGGGCCGGACGCGCTCAGGTACGTCTTCGGCTCCTTCACCAAGCACCGGTGCATCTCCTGCTCCCCCACCTGGATAACCTGGGCGTCGATATCGTAGCGCGCGAGATGCTCGGCTTTGATGTCGCTCTCCAAGGCTCGCATTCGCTTAGCGAGCCCCGCTTCGAAGTCCTCGAACGATCCCGGCTCCTCACAGCTCGCGCGTACGAAGTCGCTGATCGCCACAAAGGTGTCGAATCGAACGATGGTGTCGTGGTAGGGTTGCATCAGTGGGCTCCTGTTGGTTCGTTCTCGGTTTAGTCACCTGAACGTTCTAGCAGGAGTTCCACCCTTCGAACAGCCTCCATGACCGTCCCGGGACCGTCCCGCGAACCGAACCAACGACCTCACTTCCACCGCTTCATGACAAAAGTGTCATCGAATGTGTCACTGTTTGGCAAAAAACTAAGTAATTCCAATCAGTTCCAGATCTACACCCAAGAGGTTTTGGCGCGAAACACCTACCTCTCCGAGACCGGACCGGTGTGCGGAGCCTGCTACTCGCCCTAACCAACGCCTCGCGCAGGGCCTCCACTGGAGGGAACACGTCTCAAAGGCCGACCACGTGGACTTAGGTGCACTTGGGCGTCGTCAGGAAACAACCTGCCCATTTGAGCATCGCCAGAGGCGCGATGGC
>PFUG01000588.1 GCA_002789955.1 Deltaproteobacteria bacterium CG_4_9_14_3_um_filter_63_12
GCCGTCGGTCGGCGAGCTGGCTTGCGGGGAAGAGGGCGAGGGGCGTCAGCCCGACGCCGACGTGCTGGTCGAACACATCGCCATGGCGCTGAGCCCGCAACCGCTCGAGGGCAAGAAAGTCGTCATCGCCACGGGGCCAACTCGCGAGTTCCTCGATCCGGTGCGCTTCCTGTCCAACCCCTCCACCGGAAAGATGGGAGTCGCCTTGGCGCGGGCCGCGTCCTGGTTGGGCGCCGAGGTGTCGTTGGTGAGCGGGCCTGGCGTCGAGGTCGGACCCGCCTTGGTCTTGAAAGAGTGGGTTCGTGTCGAGACGGTCTCTCAGATGGCCGCAGCCGTCTTCGCCGCCATGGAGGGCGCCGATTGGCTCTTCATGCCGGCGGCGGTGGGGGACTGGAGCGTCAAGGACGTGCTGACGAGCAAACGCAAGAAGAGCGCGAGCTCGGACGAGACATGGACCCTCGAGCTGGTCCGCACCATCGACATCCTCGCCGCGGCCGTGCAGAGGCGCGTCGGGACTCGCCCGCGCATCGTGGGCTTCTCGGCCGAGACCGACGACCGCGAGGAGAACGCCGCCCTCAAGCTGCGGCGCAAGGGCTGCGACGCGATCCTGGCCAATTGGGTGCGCAGCGCCCACGGCGACAGCTTCGGGGCCGACAGCATCGAGCTGGTCGCCATCGGCGCCGATGGCTGGCGAGAGACCTTCTCCGGCAGCAAGCTCAGCGTCGCCGCCGCGCTGCTGCCGCGCCTCATCGACCGACTCGAGGGAGACGCGCATGAGTGAGTCGAGCCTCGACGAGCGACAACTCCTACAGCTCGCTTTACGCGACGCCGCGCGAGACCTGAGGCACTTCGTCGAGGCCCAGAGGCTGCTCGCCGCAGACGGCGCGCCGCGCACGCCCGACGACTGGCAGGTCGTGGCGGCGCCTCCCCCACCCCAGCGCACCGAGCCCAGAACGCAGTTCCCGCGTCGGCTGCCGCCCGAAGAGCCGATGGCGCCCGTCCCTCCCATGAGCGCCCTCGCCGCTCCTACAAGCGCAGCCACGGCCTCCGCCGCGCCCCCTGCGCCCGCCGCCGCCGCGGCGCCGACTGATACCGCCCCGCGAACCCCACCCGCGGGGCGGCTCGCTGCGGCCGTTGCGTCGGCCCAAGCCACCGCGCCCCCGCCTGCCAAGCCCCAGGGCAGCACCTTGGGCACGTTCAAAGCGCTGGCCAAACAGGGGAAGCCCCCGGCCGAAGCCCAGATGGGTGAACGTCCGAGCTCGATGGACGCCGTGCGCAAGGAGCTGGGCGACTGCCAGCGCTGCAAGTTGCATCAGCGGCGGACAAACATCGTCTTTGGGGTTGGCGAGCCCAACGCTCGTCTGATGTTCATCGGCGAGGGTCCTGGGGCGGACGAGGATCGACTGGGCGAGCCCTTTGTCGGCAAGGCGGGGCAGCTCCTGACGCGCATCATCGAGGCCATGGGATTGAGTCGCGAGCAGGTCTACATCGCGAACATCGTGAAGTGCCGACCGCCGGAGAACCGCGACCCGGAGCCCGACGAGGTGGCGGCCTGCGAGCCCTTCCTCGCCAAACAGGTGGCCTTCGTCGCGCCGGAAGTCATCGTGACGGTCGGGCGCGTCGCCAGCCACGCCTTGCTCAACCTGCGCACGCCGATCACGCGGCTGCGCGGGACGTGGCAGAAGTACCGCGGGATTTTGGTCATGCCGACCCTGCATCCCGCCTATCTGCTGCGCACCCCGGAAGCCAAGCGGCTGGTGTGGAACGACATCCAAGAGGTCATGCGAGCATTGAAACTCGAGCGGCCAAGCTGAGCCCGTTGGTTCGGGCGGTCGGACACAGTTCGACGTCGATGGTTCGGGCGGTCGAACGCTGCTCCCCAACGTTGAAGCGTTGGGCTGGTTCTGGGACGGCCCCTTCAGGGCCGACGCCCAGGTTCTTTAGGCGATGACGAGAGGAGACTTAGGCATCCTGGGCACCTGCTCCTCGATTTGATGCCCCCCGAAAAACAACCCCCTCGTTTCAGGGACTACTCTCGGTCGAGGCCGTATTTCTTGAGCAGGCGGTAGAAGTGCCGGCGGTCGACCTGCGCCTCACGTGCGGCGGCGCTGATGTTCTGCTTGTGCTTGCCGAGCAGTTTTTCGAGGTATTTCTTTTCGAAGTCGGCGACGAGCTGGTCTTTGGCTTCGCGCAAGGGGATGAGCTCGCCGTCTTCGCCCTCGAGGATGGGCGGCAGCACCGAATCGTCCTCTTCGCGCTCGACGAGCGCGGCGCCCGGCGCCAGGCCGAGCTCATCCTGGACGAAGGCCGCGGTGATGCGCTCGTCGTCGCAGAGGGTCACGCCCCGCTCGACCAGATTCTTGAGCTCACGGATGTTGCCGGGCCACGAGTAGGACTGCATCAGGGCGATGGCCTGCGGGGTGATCTGCGTCTTGCTCGTCGCCGACAACCCTTTGCGGGCCGACTCCATGAAGCTCTCGATGAGGAGAGGGATGTCGTCGAGGCGCTCGCGCAACGGCGGCAGCCGGAAGCGCACTTGAGCCAGGCGATAGTAGAGATCCTGGCGGAAGCGGCCCTCGGTGATCCAGTCTTCGAGGTCGCGGTTGGTGGCGGCGACCACGCGCACGTTGGTCTGGATGGACTTGGTGCCGCCCACCCGACGGAACTCGCCGGTCTCGATGGCGCGCAGGAGCTTGGGTTGCAGCTCGACGCTCATCTCGCCGAGCTCGTCGAGGAAGAGCGTGCCTTTGTCGGCGCGCTCGAAGACGCCTTGGTGCTGCTGGGTGGCGCCGCTGAAGGACCCCTTCTCGTGTCCGAAGAGCTCGCTCTCGAGGAGCGTCGGCGGGAAGGCGGAGCAATCGAAGATGACCAGTGGGTGCTCGGCGCGCCGGCTGCCTTCGTGAATGGCGCGGGCGAAGAGCTCTTTGCCCGTGCCCGTCTCGCCGGTGATCACCACGTGCAGATTGCTGGGCGCGACCTTGTCGATGACGGCGAAGATCTGCCGCAGTCCGGCGTTCTGGCCGACGATGTGGCCGTAGCGGTTGGAGGGCGAGGGCTCGATGGCCTTGCCCTCGATGTGCGCCTCGAAGGCCACGGGCGTCTTGCCGAAGCTGAGGTTCGTGACGGTCTCGAGGTAGACGTCGTTGATGCGTTTGTCGTCGACGAAGGTGCCGTTGGTGCTGCCGAGGTCGACCAGCCGATAGGCGCCGTCTTCGTAGCGAATCTCGGCGTGGCGTCGGCTGACGGTCGGGTCCGAGAGGACGATGTCATTGAGGACATCAGAGCCCACGCGGATCACGGTTTTTTTGAAGTTGAGGTGCTCGCCTTTGCCGTGCCCATCGAGGACATCGAAGGTGCATCGCGGCGTGGGGAAGGTCCCAGCAGGAAATCCTTCAATCTCGACGGTCGCTTGTTCGGGGATCGCACCGAACCTGTGATTTTGCTCTGGGGCCATTCACTCTTCTTGGGTTTAGTCTTCGGCTTTCGGACCGGGTACCCGCTCATCCGAGCTGCTCACGCCCAACTGGACGGCGCATCATAGCAAGTGTGAATCGGCCGGTAAACGGCGGGGGTGCGCCAATCAAGCGGGAGCGGCTTCAGGTGTTCGTCAAGAAATAGATGGCGAGCAGAATGAACGACGCGGCGAGCAAGAGCAGGAGGAGCGCGGTTTGTTGGCTTTGAGCCTTTTTCTTGCGGGTCTTCTTGCGGCGCGGCGCGGGCGGTTTCTTGGCCGGCACGGGTGCGGGTGCGGGCGCTGGTTTTTCCGCCGTCGGCACCCCCGCTCTGGATTTGCGAGCGGGCATTTTCGGCTCCGGGGTGAGCACCTCGTCGTTCTCGACATAGGTGATGGAGCCGGCGTCCACTTTTTGGAGCGCGGCCAAAAACTCTTTGGCGGAACCGTAGCGGTCGGCGGTGGTCTTTGCGGTCGCCTTGTTGAGGATCGGCCCCAGAGCCGAATGGGCCAACCATTTGGGCATGGCGATGTCGTTGTAGACCTGCTTGGCGTAGACCTCGAAGATGGTGTCCGCCTCGACCGCCGGTCGCCCGGTCAGCATCTCGAAGAGGATCAGTCCCATGGAGTAGACGTCGGAGGCGGTGCCGACGGCCTCCCTCTTGAGCAGCTCGGGGGCCATGTAGTGCGGGCTGCCCAGCGCATCTCCAAAAGCCTCCGTGACTTCTTGGACGGTCTTGTCTTCGTCGGCCCCGATGGCTTTGCCGATGCCGAAGTCGAGGACCTTCACGATGTCTCGGTTGACGCCCTGATCGGTGAGCATGAGGTTGCTCGGTTTCAGGTCGCGGTGCACGATCTGGGTGTCGTGGGCCACCGCCAAGCCTGACAGCGCTTGGGTCATCACGTGCAAGGCGCGCTCGGGCTCGAAGCGGCCCTCGGCGCGCAGCACCTCCTGCAGGTCCTTGCCCGAGACCAGCTCCATCGCCATCCACAAGAGCCCACTGTCCGTCTGACCAAAATCGAAGAGGCGAATGACGTTGGGGTGCTCGATGCGTTTGACGACGTCGATCTCCCGCAGGAAGCGGGGCGCGACGCCGGCCACGGCCTCGATGATGTGCGGCAGGACGATCTTGATGGCGACCTTGCGGTTGGTGCGAGTCTGCTCGGCCTGAAACACCGCTGCACAGCCGCCTTGTCCGAGCAGCTTCTCGATCTTGTAGCCACCAAATTCATCGCCTGGCTGCGGTAAACCGGTCATCTTGGAGCCTTGGGGTCTTTGTTGGAGTGCGTTTGCGGACTCTTGCTGCGCAGCCGCGAACTATCGCCCATCGAGGGAACCGACTCAACAGACGTGGGTTCGGGCGGTCGGACGTTCCGTTTGACCCGTGCGGCCGCGCCGCGCTCTAGGCGGGGCTGCGGCGATCGCCGCGACGTCTTACTTCCCAGTACAAGCCTGACAGGATCGCGTCCCCCTCGATGTAGATGGCGATGCGCGTCATGGATTGCCTCCGAGTTCACCCATCCGCCACAAATCGCCCAGCCGATACGTCTCGAGCCAATGATTCAACGGGCCGGCCTCTAGGCGAGTCAGCTGTGTTCCATCTTGGTGCTCACAGATCAAGACCGATTCAAGGTGCTCAGTTAGGGCGGACACCAACGCATCGGAGTGGGTGGTGACGATCACCTGAGTCCGAGCGCTGGCGTCGATGAGCAGCTCGGCAACCAAAGAGAGTGCATCTGGATGAAGCCCAAGCTCCGGCTCGTCGATGCAAATGAGCGGCGCGGGGTTGGGCATCAACAGCTGCGCGCTCATGGCAAGAAAGCGAATCGTGCCGTCGGAGAGGCGTGTCGCAGGCACCGGCGCTTTCAGCCCATCTTCATGCAAGAAGAATTGCACGGAACCTGCTTGCACCAGCGTGCTCACCCGTCGAAAGCGAGGTAGGAATCGTCGCAGCATCAGGTTCAGCTCTGGCCCAGTGTCAGAGTGTTCGAGCTGGTTGAGAATGAGACCGAGATTGCGAGCGTCTGGCAACAGTACGTCGGTCGGCAGATCAGCGGGTTGCGGCTGCCGCAACGCCGCGTATCGACCAAAGCTCCACTCGCGAAAGCTCTGAATGCGGGTGAACTGGTTCGAGCACCACGTCAGCTCGGGATACAAATCGGGATCCTTACGCTGAGAGAGAACCGACTCGTCGGCGACAAGGCTCTCACGCTGCAAACGGCGTTGCGTTGTTGTCCCGCTCCCCGCCTCGCGCACGTTGAGTACTGGGTGGCCGCCTTGGAAGCGATAGTAGAAGTAGACGTCATGGGCCGACGAGAGGTTTCGCTCCGCCTCCTCAATCGCCTCATCGACCACCTCAACGCGTGCGCCTACAGCGGTGAAGGAGAGTCTGTACCGGAGCGCGCTTTTCGCCTCCCTACCGAGGCGCACGTCGAGTGTTGCGGGCAGAACGCCAGCTTCTCCCTTCCAAAGCCATTCCCGCACTCCACCACCGTCGCGAATCGCGGACGCAAAAGCTGTGGGCGTTGCGCGGAGCAGTTCCATCGCTTCGATGAGGTTCGATTTGCCCGAGCCGTTGGGCCCAATGATCACATTGAGCGGTTGGAGCGTGAACTCCGGTGTACCAGGGGCGAAGGAGAGCAGACCGTCGAGCCGCAGTGATTCAATGAACATCGCTTCCTCCTCAGCTCGCGAGCACAGGTCTCCAACGCCTCGAATAGTCCGCCTTTGTTGGCGTTCGCCGCGGTCTGCCCCACCGCCTTCCTCAAAACCCGCTCCTGGTCGTGTAGCTACCGAGTCTGTGCTCGTCAACCTGTCTGGTTACTTGTGCACTTCGTGTCCTCGTCTTGCGAATACCGAGCCTGGCTCTGCCCTTCTCCTCGTCCTTCTTCTCGTCCTTCTTCTCTTCCAACCGAACATGACGGTTGCCCAGGTTGTGCTCTCCGAATACTTTGAATCAGAGAAACCCCTGATCGAAAGGACGAACATGAGCACTCACGAAAGCAACCCGTCGTCACATGACGAGTCTGGGCCTGCCCTTCAAAGGGTCTTTGAGGTTTCGATGTCCTCTTGCGGGGCCTGGAGGCGAGCGTTCAACGGAGGTCGAGGGTAGACCCGCTGGCCTCTTCTCGAAACGACCCGGAAGCCCCATGCGCGGCGGTCTTCGAGCGCGCGGCCCAGAAGGTGTCGGTGAGCGCTTCGACGCCGCTGTACCACGCTTCGGACCTCGCGCTCCGGCGGCAACTCGCCGACTTCCTTCGACGTTACGGGTTCACGTTCGACGAAACCCGATAGCGTCGCGCCCCTCAGCCCGACCCGCGACGACGGCGCGGCTCTGAGCACGGCTTCGGACCGCCGGCGAGCAAGAATCAGAGCCCTGACTCGACCATGTAGCGCACGAGCCGACCGATGTAGGTCGAGAGCGGCGGGCAGGTGCGGCCTTGCCCTTCGAGGAGGGTGGTCGTGTTGAGGAGGTTGAAGATGGCGAGTTGGTTGAAGTCCTCGAGGAACTGCTTGTGGGGGAGGAAGAGGCGCTTGATGAAGGGGAGATCGAGGACGAGCTTGGACAGTGGATAGGGGACTCGCCCGCGCGGCAAGCGACGGTCGCCGGCGACAGCGACCAGCTCGAAGACAGCCCTCGCGCTGAGCGGATTGGAATCGGCGAGGTGGAAGGTCTTGTCGACGGCCTCCTCGAGGCGGCTCAGGACGTGAATGGACTCGCAAACCCAGTCGATGGGGACCAAATTGAGGGGCTTGTCGCCTTTGCCGGGGAGCGGGATCGCGACGTCGACGGGCGCGCCGAGCATGGTCTTCATGAGGGTGTAGGGGCCACTCATGCTGGTGCGATCGATCTCACCGGTGCGGCTGTCACCGACGATGAGGGTAGGGCGAAAGATGGTGATCGGCAGCCGCTCGCGCCATTTTTGGATGAGGATTTCGGCCTCATACTTGGTGCGCTCGAAGGGGTTGCGGAACTTTTGGCCGAGGTTGAGCTCCGACTCCATGATGACGCCGGTCCGATCTCCGGAGACGAACGCCGTCGAGAAGTGGTTGAAGCGGTTGAGGTTCGGCATCTCGGAAGCGGCCTGGAGCATGTTGAGGGTGCCGTCTACGTTGACCCGGCGCGCCTGTTTCACGTCGACCCCGATGTAGAAGATCGAGGCCATGTGATAGACGTCGGTGACGTTGTCGATGATCTCGACGTACTCGGGGCCCGAGAGGCCGAGGTCGATCTGGACGGTGTCGCCGGTGAAGACCGACACGTTGTCGGGGAGCGGCGCGGTGAGGCTGCTCTGCAGGCGCTCGCGCAGGTGTTCGGGGACGATGATGTAGTAGTTGGAGTTCGGCTCGCGCTCGACAAGGGTGAGGAGCAGGTGCCTCGCTGCAAACGTCGGCAACCCGGTGATCAGCACGACTCGTTCGGGATTCATTAGGGGCATCGAGGTCTCGCGGTGGTGGGTCAGCCAGGGAGAGTCGCTGGCTGTGCGCCGCGATTCAAGCTCCCTGGGGTCGAGGTCTCAGGAAGAACGGGAGCGGAGCTGGCGCAGAATCTCGGTGACTTGAGCGCGGGTCTCGTCGAGTCCGCCGCTGTTGTCGATGACCCAGTCTGCGACGGCGACTTTCTCGGCGAGGGGAAGCTGTGCATCGAGGCGGGCCTGGGCTTGGGACTCGTTGAGCCCGTCGCGGGCCATGAGCCGGGCGAGCTGCAGGTCGAACGGCAGGGAGACGACGATCAGGCCGTCCATTGCGGGATAGAGCATCTTTTCGACGATCAGGGCGGCGTCATAGATGAGGAAGGGCAGACCGTCCTCTCGAGCTTTTTGGAGCAGCGCGGAGGTGCGCGCGCCGATGTGCGGGTGCGTCGCTCGCTCGAGGAGGTGCCGGGCGGCGGGGTCTTGGAAGACGATGGCGCCGAGCTTCTCGCGGAGCAAGCGCCCGTCGTCGCCGACGATGCTTGGGCCGAAGGCTTCGACGAGGGCGACGAGCGCGGGCTGACCGGGCTCGACGACCTCACGGGCGAGCAGATCGGCGTCGACAACGTGTGCGTTCTCGTCGGCCAGCATCCGGCTGACCGTCGATTTTCCAGTGGCGATGCCGCCCGTGAGCCCATACCACTTCATGTGTTTCCTCGCCCCGGTTTGACGGCGACCTGCGGACCGACTGGGCCCGGTACGAACCCAAGCGCGCTCGATTCTAGCCTGTGCCCGTCCGGAAATACCCCCTCGCTCCTCGGCGTCCCGGTACGAACCCAAGCGCGCTCAATTCTAGCCTGAGCCGCGCTTCAATATACGTGTTTGGCCAGGTGTTTGGCCATGCGTTTGGCAATGCGTTTGGCAACGTGTTTGCGCGGACGCGGTTCCACGTCGCGGATTCGGGCGGTCGGACGCGGTTCCATGTCGCGGGGTCGGGCGGTCGGACGCGGCTCCACGTTGCGGATTCGGGCGGTCGGACGCGGCTCCACGTCGCGGATTCGGGCGGTCGGACGCGGTTCCACGTCGCGGGGTCGGGCGGTCGGACGCGCGGCCCAGCGCTCCGCACTGGCTAAGGCTGTGGGCCGCCCCTTCAGGGCGGATGCCCAGGTCATGGGGGCGTCGCGACTCGTCCGGCGTTGCACCTGGGCGTTCGCGCGCTGGCTTTGAGAGGGCCCGGCAGAGTTGGAAGCCCGGGGCGTACTCCTAGCCGACCCACTGCAACCCTCCTGATGGCGGCTGCGTAGCAGGCAGACTCCAGTTCGTTGACTCTGTCAACGTCGAGAACTATATGGTTCGCGCTGACAATCCGAGGTTCTCGGATCGTCGACGCGAATCGCCATTGGGGCGTGCGCGGCGCTCTTCTCCTGCTTCGGCCGTCAACGTCTTGCTCCGGCAGGGTGGGGACATCGACGAGGAACTGGGCTGGTGAACGCCGCCTGATGTTCGCAAGGCCACGTCATTGTGCGAGCATTTCTTTGTGCCGATGGCTTCGGGTGCAATCGAACCGTGCAGTTGGCGGAAGTGTTCTTCTCGGCGGCTGACCAAGCGGACCTCAGAGGTCTAGCGGTCAGGGGCCTGCAAGAGAATTCGTTCGGAGGTTCCTAGGTGAAAGACTACGCCAAGATTGGTTGGCGCCGTAGACGAGGTCTCGGCCACCAACTCGCGGATGACTGGCTCAATGGAGTCTGGTTGCTCGTCGCCAGCCCGACCACCAGCCTGGCTCTGTTGCTGCTTCTCGCAGGAGTGTTGCTCCTCGACTCGACGAGCGCCGGCTCCTTGCTGCCCGTCGAGGACTTGAGCCGCTTCGGCCCCATCGGTGGGCGCGTCATTCTCGTCCTGCTGGCCACGAACCTGGTCGCGCTGGGCCTGAACCGCGCCCTGCCGTTCCTGCTCCCGAGAGCGGCCAAACCAAACGAGCTGCGCCTCCCCGGTGGGTTGAGCAAGAACCTCGCGATTCCGTTCGTGAGGCGAAACCCCAAGCTGGAAGACATCGTCGAGCGCGCTGGCTTTGCTGCTGCCGTACCGGCGGGACGCCGACGCGCCTTTGGCGCCAGCAACGCGTTGCCGGTCGTCGGCGCCATCCTCGCCGCCGCTGGCGCGATGATCTTGTCGGTCGGGCTGATCGCCGGACTGGATGACCCCAGCGCTGGCCGCCTCAAACTCGTCGAAGGCCAACCTGTCGAGGTCGTCAGCCACGACCAAGGGGACACCAATGTCGACGAGTTCTTGGGCTACCAGTTCGAAATCCAGAACTCTTTCGGCTTGCTCTCGCTCTTGGAGCCCACGATTCCCTCCTCAGGCGACAGTCTGCTGCTGATCACCAATCTGGTCGACAACAGCTCTCACCAGATGAAATTGACGCCAACTGGGAAAATCGCCCTAGGCGACGGCGTGCTCCACCTCGCCTCGATCGTCCAGGGGAACACCCCCTCGGCAGCAACCGTCCGCGTGAAGGGCGCCAACGGCGAGCTCGGAGCCCCTCAGGTGTTGGGCATCGGCGCGCCGCTCGTGGTTGGCAACGAGACACTGAGAGTGACCAACATCTCCCTCGATCACCTCAACTCCATGGGTCCCGCGGTCGAGCTGACGGGCGAGGGCGCTCCACAACTCGTCCTCATGAACCTCCCCAAGCTGCAGGACGTCTCTCCCTCCGATGTGGAGCTGGTGTCCGTGGAGCGTGGCTACGAGATTACCCTCGAGTACGCCAGAACTCAGAATCAGCTCATGCCGTTGCTCGGCATGGCGTTCCTCATCCTGGGTGGGCTGCTGCTGCTCTCAGGGGCGCAGCTCTCCGTCGAAGTCGACGACGAGGTCGACCGGGTCGTCATGAAGGGCACCTCGGTCAACGCCATGGAGCCCGTCTATGCTGCTCTCGACGACCTCGCCAAAGAGATCGCGACGGCCTACGAGGGATTTGGCGACGGGGATGAAGACGTTTCGAGCGAGCCCCTTGCTGCGGCAACCAAAGACTCCGACGAGGAGGACTCCGACGAGGAGGACTCCGACGAGGATGACTCCGACGAG
>PFUG01000046.1:0-2593 GCA_002789955.1 Deltaproteobacteria bacterium CG_4_9_14_3_um_filter_63_12
CGAAGGTTTTCTCACCTCTTGGGTGACGCGCAGCGTCTCAGGTGACTGCGTTGAAATCCGAAGCCTTGTCAGCGATCAGTCCCTTACTTCGGAAGCTTCGCCTCTATAGCCGAGATCCGAGCATCCCCAGGCCGAGTCGCCTTCGCGCGCTCGATGTAGTCGAGGGCGTTCTGCTTTTGACCCATCTTCACGTACACCTCGGCCAGCCCGAGATAACCCTCGAATGGATCCGTCGGGGAGGTGACCAGGAAAGCCAAATACTCTCGCTCTGCCAGCAGCCAGTCCTCTTGCTTGACCCCAACCTGCCCCATGAGCTGGTGCAACGTGGCCTCGAAGGGATAGATATCCAACGCGATCTCGCCATAACGCCGTGCGTCGTTGGTCTCGCCCGCTTCCCAGGCCATGTTGGCCAAGGTCAACGCGCTCGGATAGTCGTTTTGGTTGATCTGGACGAGCTTCTCGAGCTCCGCCCGAGCCTTCCGCTTCTCCCCACTCTGCAGGTACAGCTTGCTCAGCTCGCGGTAAGGCTCCTCGCCGTTGGGATAGAACGTCTTCGCCTTGTCGTAGTGCTCGATCGCCTTGTCGCTCCGCCCCATCTTGAGGTGCAGGAAACCCAGCTCACAGCGAATCGTGTACCCATCGATCCCGAGGCTAATCAGCTTGTCGTAGTATTTCAGGGCGTCTTCGAAGGCACTCTCTCTAAGGGCGATGATCCCGCCGAGATGGTTGCCTCGCGGGCTGTCGGGGTTGAGCGCGATCGCCTTGTCTTTCAGCGCGCGGGCCTCCTCGAGGCGGAACGCAAAGAGCTCGGCCAGACCGGCCTCCGCGACGGCCTCGGAGTCGTCTGGGTGATCGACCCCGTCTTGCATCAGCGCCGCGTAGTTCGTGACGTAGCCGTCGATGTCCAGCTCGAAGCTGCCGTCCAGGTAGGACATGCGCTTTCCGAGCCACTCTTTGAAGCCGGCGTCGACCTCGTCCATCGAGACACCAAGGACCTCTTGAAAGACCTCGGGCTCTTTCTTTCGCTCGCCCCAAGCCTTGAGCATGTCGACGAGCTTGTCGAAGCCGTAGGTCGCCTCCATGTACTCGATGACCAACGAGGACTGGTAGTAGGCCACGACGACCTGTCCCAGGCTCTTGGCGTGGGTGAAGCCGTAGTTGAGGTCCTTCAGCTCGAGCATCGTGCCGCGTTTGAGCGCCAACCACATCTCGATCTCCAGCTCACGGCGCCACTCCTTGCGGGCGACGACGGTCTCGAACTCCGCCAGTCCCTCGGTAAACCAGCGCGGAACGCGGTTGTCGGACATCTGCAGGTGGAAGACGTGCGCCAGCTCGTGCCACAGGACCTGCGCCCAGTTGAAGTTCCCTTCGTTGGGGCTGCGGGCCGTGATCACCTGCCCGAAGCAGATGCCTTGCGGGTTGATCGCGGGCAGACCGACGGAGCGGACCGAGAAGCTCTCGAGGTCTGCGAAGATCTCCACCGAGATCGGCTTGATGGGCTTGAACTTGTATTTGCGCTCGTACAGGCTCAGCGCGCCGTCGATCAGCGGCGGCATGTAGAGCTCCAAGACCCCGAGCTCGTCCTTGTGGAAGCGGTACCGGATGTCGGAGGGCTGCAGCAGGTCATATTGTTTCAGCGTGCGGTCGTAGAGCTCCACCATGTTGAAGGCGCGGACGTTGTAGGGATCGGCGTCGTAGCCTTTCTGCAGGTATTCGAAGCCCTTCTCGTCGTCGCCGATGCGGGTGTAGGCGATGCCCAGTCCGACGAAGGCCCGCCAGTAGTTCTTGTCGAGCTCTAGGGCCTTTTCGTAGAGCGTGATGCCATCGCGGTAGCGGTGAGCGATCTCGCCGTAGTGCGCCATGGTGCAGTACACCTCGGCGTAGTTCTTGTTGATCTTGAGCAGCTCCTTGACGGTCGCCTTCTGCGACTTCTCGTCGTCAGCGAGGTAAAAGGCCGACGCCTTCAGCGCGAGCACGTGCAGCTCCTTCGGGTTGATGGCCAGCGCCTGCTCGATCACGACCTGTGCGTCGTCGATGGCCTCGTCGGCCAGAAACATGTCGGCCTTCACCGCCATCGCCTCGACCAGATTGGGGTTGACGGCGAGGGCGGCCTGAATGTGCTTGTCGGCGGACTCGAAGTCGGAGTCGCTGTCGAGAAAGACACGGGCCATGCCCACGTGCGCCAAGGGATGGTTGGGATCGAGCTCCAACGCCTTGCTGAACATCACGTCGGCGTCGCGCTGGTTGTACTTCTCGAGGTACAGGAAGCCCGACTCGACGTAGGGCTCGACCGAGGTGGCGTCCATCGCCGAGGCCTCTGTGAAGGCCTGGTTGGCGTCCTCGTAGGCCTCCTGGCTGAACATCGCGATGCCCACGTAGGTGAGCCGCTCGGCGGTGTCTGCCTTGCCTTTGTTGTAGAGCTGGACGAAGGCGTTCATCGTTCTGTCGCCTTCATTCTTGCGGCCAAGCGTGTAGTACAGCCGGCCCAGCAGGACCATGGCGTGCAGGTCGTCCGGCGTCTTCTTCAGGGCTTTCTCCAGGGCCTTCTTCGCGTCGCTGTACTGCCCCGTCCGAATCAGCTGCTTGGCGCGAC
>PFUG01000046.1:2618-11513 GCA_002789955.1 Deltaproteobacteria bacterium CG_4_9_14_3_um_filter_63_12
CGCTGTACTGCCCCGTCCGAATCAGCTGCTTGGCGCGACGAACGCTGATCTCTGGGGCGAACTCCGCGACGCCGTCCAGGGCATCGAAGCCTTCGAGCATTTCGTCGTATTGGCCCTTTCGCTCAGCCACCAAAGTGAGGCCGTAGCGGGCCTTGTGGTTCGCCGCGTCCCGACCGAGCTCCGAGTTGAAGAGCCGCTCCGCCGCGTCGTATTGGCCAGATTTGAAGAGCTTGTAGGCTTCGTCGGTGTTCGAGCCCGCCAGAGCCGCCTGGCTCGCCAGTCCCAGCATCAAAGCCAACGTCAGAGCCAGGCTATGCCGCAGCCCGGGCCCAGTCCGTGAACGGTTTGGCCGTCGCACTCCTGTCATGCTCATCATCGCGCGCTCTCGTCTGCTTGTTCCGAAGGTTCCGTTCTGCCGACCGGATGACCGAGCCGGGCCTAGACTCCAAATTGCCGAGCGGACGACCGATTTTTCGCGCCGCAACTCATAGAAATGACGCGAAAATCGGTCGTGGGCAAGCAAGGCAATAAACCCCAAAGAGACGAGCCAGGCACACGCTCCTTACATTCCAGAGCTGATCTTCCAGTCGTCCCCTTCACGCGCGAAGGTCAGCCGATTCACGTCCCGATTCGACTCCCAGTACTCACGGCCACGAACCTTGTAGCGGAAGCTCCAGCGGTAGATGTAATCGACGTGCACGGTCTCGGCCTCTTCTAGAACGCGGGTCACCTCGATCTCGTAGCGAATCTCCTGGGCGGCGTCCTGCAAGTACTCGCCAAAGAGCTGCTCGAGGCGCTCGTTGCCGTAGTCGTCGCCGCCGTCGTCGGTCGTTGATGCGTTCTCGTAGTACGACTTGGCCACGACGTCGCGCAGTTTGGACGCGTCGCGCTCCGTCATGGCGATTCGGTACTTGTTCACCTGGTTCAAGACGGTGCGGTTGACCGCGTTGTCGATGATCTGCGAATCGCCGCTGACCTTGAACGAGTCTGGGTTCTCGAAGTCAGCGGTCTCGAGATACGAGGGCCCGCACCCGACGCTCAGCGCCAACAACAGCCCGATTACCCCGAACCCACTCGCCTTCCTGTTGTTGACCCCGCTCATCTAGGCACTCCTGCTTTGAAACACTTGAATTGTCGTGTCTACGGTTCCGAGTCGAGGCAACCTGCCCCCACGCGCTCAAAATTCCAGGGCTTCGAACCCGGTCGCCAGGTTGCGCCTGGCTCCACGTTCACGTCCGTGGCTTGGGCGAGCGCACGCCAAGAGGCGCGACCGCCGCGGTGGGTAGTGTTTACCGCATGTTTCGCCTCTTCGCGACCCTGCTTCCATCGCACTCGTTCCACCCAGTCCGCTGCTTGCGCTCGCTCACCCTCTAACAAGCTCTCCTTCGCGAGCCACTGGAAGGCCTCGAGGCTCACGTCGTACTGGGCAGCATGATACGCTGCGATTCCCAACACGCGGCGAGCGTTCTCCACCAGCTCCGGGTCGCTGAGTTCGCTGGCGAGCGCGCTCTGGAGCTCGACGACCACGCCGTCGTAAGCCCTCGCTTCCATGAGACGCAGCCCGATAATGTAGCTCAATACTGGGCACTCGCTCTTGCGGCGCCCTTCGAACAGCAGCGCCAGCTTCTCCGCCAAGCCCCCCTCCTCCAAGAAGTAGCTGAACATCACCTCGCGCAGGGCCGGGTCCAACAGCGCCCTCACCCGCACCCGCAGCGCGCGTCGCATGGCCATGGGCTGTCCTGGCTCGCCGAGGATCCCCTCGAACACCAACAGGGCGTCTTCGAGACGCCCCTCTCGCCAGTAGAGATCTCCGAGATCCTGCCGAATCTGCAGGGTCCGGACCACTCCCAGCCCCTCGAGAGCCAACAAATCCGAGGCGATCTCATGGGCGCGCTCGTAGGCTCCAGCCTGGGACAGCAGCGCCATCAGCGCCTGCCGGTGGCCGGGCTCTCCAGGATCCAACGCCACGATGCGGTTCATCTCCGCGACCGCTTCGTCGAGGCGACCAGCGCCTCGGAGCGAATCCACCGTCCGTTGACGCTCGGCGATGTTGCGGGCGCAGACTTTGCCGAAGATACTCGGTCGGTCGAAATAGTAGCCGGCCAGCGCCACCTCCGCCTCTCCGATAGGGATGGTCTTGAGAAAGTCTCGCCACTGGGCGACCAAGTCCCCGATCGACTCGTCGTACGCTCCCTCGAGGTCTCCGTGTGCGTAGGCCTTCTTGAACCGCTCTATGCCTCGAGTTTCTACCAACCAGCGCACGAACGAGCCCGTCAGCGTGTAGACCGTGCGGGACTGACGGCTCCAAAAACCCCCGGCGCTCAAGATCGCCTCGAGGTCTGGCGCCATGTCGAGGGCGAACAAGGCCGCAGCCCAGCCGTGTGGCGTCATCTCCTCGCCGTTCCACTGGGCGGCCGTCGCGATCCCCTCGACCCAACCCATGTTCGGCAAGACCCAATACGACGACGAGAGCTTCAGCGGCCCGCTCCCAAACGGCTCCGTGAACAAGTGCGCCAGCTCGTGGGTCAGCGCCGACTCCCCGACGCCGTCCAGCAGCAGATGCATCTCGCCCAGCCAGAGTTTGGCCACCAACGTCTGGCGGGACCCCATCAACCGCCCCTTCGTCTCCCGGTCTGGATACAGGAAGCTCACCACGTGCGCGCCTTCCGGCTCCGACTCAAAGAAGCGGGTCAACTGCCAGTAGCGAAACTCGTGGTCGTCGGCGAGCGCTTCGATGCGCTCGGGCCAGGTGCCTTGGGCCGGGTAGTAGAGCGTGAAATGCTCCGTCTCGTAGACCCCACCTAGGCTTTCGATGACGTCGCCTCGGTCGATGGAGTAGCCCAGCTCTACGTGTTTGACGTGCCCGACGACTACGGCACACAGAGAGACCACGCAGACCGATACCAGCTCGAAGCTGACGCGGCGGGCGCCGCCGGACCGCAGCCGATATGCGAGCTCCATCGCGCTGACCAAGCCGGCGATCAAGGCGAGTTGCAGCGCGCGATAGGCCAAGAGCGCGAAGGGCACCGCCAAGGCCTCGTCGTAGATCGAGCCCGCGAAATAGCCACCATAAGGGTTCACAACCACGATCGGCGGCTGCAATCCGATGAACGCCAGTCCCCCGGCTCCAGAAACCAAGATGAATCCTGCGTAGATGAGGCCTCGCCAGCGCTCCCGACCGCCACTCACGCCATGTGCCACCATGGCCGTCAACGTCGCATAGAGAACGGTGATGCCAGGCAACAGCAGGTAGAGCGCCAAACCGCCCCAGTAGTCACAGACCTGTACCCGCAGCGCGTTCAACGTGATGAGGAGCAGCGGAGGGAGGAGCAGCGCGAGGTTGAGCAGCGACAACCGCACGAACAACCAGAGCGGACCCACCTCTGCGACCGCTGATGCCACCTCGCTGCTCGCCGATTCCCCATTCACCTGCCGAGTCCGTGACTCGAGCCCGGCGAAGGTCGTCGGTGCCACGAGGACACTCATCAGCAGCGCCATGGCGGTGCTGAACTCGTACCCCAACAAGTTGAAGAGCGGCGTCGCGCAGAGCACCAAGGCGACCGCGGCGGTCACCCCGTGGGCAACGAGAAAGCGGCGTTGGGTCTGCCAAGCCCAGATTTCTCTCATTGCAGGATGGAGGGTTCGTGGACACCAGGGACATCGATCAGCCGAATCTGCTGACCAGCCTGGATTCCGTGCGCCTTCGCGTAGCCCGCGTTGACCTCGATCACGTAGCGGGCCGCCCCACGGCTCTGGTACTTCGGCCCCTCCTCGAGGGGCTTGGCGTCTTCGGCGACGCTGACGATCGCCCCCTGTCGATCCACGAAGATCATGTCCAAGGGAATGAACGTGTTGCGCATCCAGAACGAGCGGGGGCTCTCGTCTCCAAAGACAAAGATCATCCCCCAGTCGGCGGCCATGCGCAGGCGGAACATGAGCCCTCGAGTCGTCTCATAGCGCGTGTCGGCGACCTCGACGTAGAGCCGTTTCACCTTGCCTGAGCCGACGTTGAGCAGCACCCGCGGGGCTCTCTCTGCGCCCGTCCCGTCGACACCCGGCGGGATCACGCACTTGAGCTCCAGGCAGCGCAACGGGGCGGTGCACTCTTGGTCTGTGCTGCACGCTGCGTCCAGCGCCGCGCCCGTGTTGGAGGTCTGCAGGACGATGCCCAGGTCCTCGTCCCTCTCGCCGCTGTTGGTCGCCAATTGTTGTGAGACCGGCTCCGGCGCCTGACAAGATGCGACCGACACACACAGGACTACGAACACAATGGCGGCGCTCGCGAGCCGAGGGCCGTCACCTCGCTCTCTTCTCATGCTCACGACCCCTTGAGCTCGGCGAGGATGGTTTCGGCCAACGCCTTCGTCTCGGGGTCGGTCTCGTTGACCAACATCTTCTCGATCTCCGGGCCGGCGAGCACGCTGCCGTGGTCTTTGAGGGCTTGCAGCGCGACTTGCCGCGTCGCAGGGTCGTCCGCGCTCAACCCCTTGGCGATCAGCCCGATGGCGTCTGGGTGTTGGCTGACGGCCAGGGCGACGAACGCCGCGTGCTGGATCTGCGGGTTAGGGTCCTGCACCAACATGGCGAGCGAACCCACGGACTGCTCGTCGGCGATCTCGCCCAGCGCGGTGATGGCGGCGAGCATGACGCCGCGATCGGCGTCGAAGAGGGCGTTGGAGATGAAGGCGACGACGTCGCCTCGGTTGTCGGCGTTCATCATCTCTCGCGTCGAGCGGATGAGCGCGCGACGGACATCTGGGCTCTCGGATTTGCCCATCTTGATGAGGTCCTTCAGGGCGGCCTTCTCTTTGCGCACGCCCAGCGCCGTAATGGCGGCGACCGCCACGTCGGAGTCGGTGTCGCTGGAGAGCTTCATCAGGACGTCGGTCGCTTTGCCCTCAGGAAAATTGGAGAGGGCGAGCGCGACGTCGCTGCGGACCTGGCTCGAAGAATCCGCGGCTAGGCTGCCGATCATGGCGAGGTTGTCGTCCGTCGGCTCGTAGGAGAGGGCGATCACGGCGCCGCCTCGGGGCAGCTCGTTGCTCTCTTTGAGACCCTCGAGCAGCTTGTCGCGCACGGCATTGAAGCGGCTGGCGGCCAACGCCTTGCGGCCGATGGCGCGGAAGAGCGCGCGACGCAGGAGGTCTTTCTTCTGTTTCTTGAGTTGGTCTTCGAGGTCGCTGAGCGTTTCAGAGTTGACGAACAGCTTGATGATCGCCTCCTCAATGTCCGCGAAGTCGCTGGGATGGGCTTCGACGACGGCGGCAATGGCGTCGACCGAGTGTTTCTCCTTGAGATCGCCCAGGGCGTTGGCGGTCGCTAGCCGGACCGACGAATACTCACTCTTCAACGCCTCTTCCAACGCTTTGATGGGCTCAGGGTCCTTGTACTTGGCGAGCGCCTGGACCGCGGGCAATGCTGCGGCCGAGGTCCCTTTGGCGGCGAGATAGGCGAAACCGATGAACGCGTCGGCGGGGGTCTTGAGTTGGCTGAGCTCCGTCGCGATGGTCTCGCGGATTTCCCCGCTGAGCGCGTCGTTGTCCAGGGACTTGACCAGCTGTTTGTCCAACTCGAGTTGGCGCAGCGCGCGCGCGGCGCGCTTGCCGACACTTGGGGATTTGTGGGCCAGTGCGCTGACCAACTCTACGTCTGCAGCGACGTCTCGAGCTTTGACCAGCTCGTCGATCGCGGTCAACGCAGCGGCCTCGTTCTCTCCACGCAGCGCGAAGTACACGCCGTAGGAGGAGAACTTGTCATTCTTCGATGCCGAGAGGGCGAGCGCAGCGGCGGCCTGTACGTCTGGATCGGTGTCCTTGTCCACGAGGGCGACCAGCGCTTCGAGGATGGGTTTGTCGGTCACGCCTTCGAGCGCCTTGATCGCTGCGACTCTGACGGTCGTGTCCTTGTTGCCGAGCTGCTTTGCGACCTCTGCCTGCCAACCAGGTAGGTCCATCTTCGGGAGCCGCTCCAACAATCCGATCTGGCTCAGTGGAGCGCTCTTGCCGAGCTCCTCGAAGATCGCGGCCACGACGGTCGCGTCCTTCTCACCCAGCTTCGTCTGGAAGGCCACCACATCCATCGTCCCGCCGGACGGCAGACGAACGACCCCCGAACTCAGTGTGGCCGGCGGCAATGCACGCCATATTGGCACGCTCAACGTGAACGCCGCGAAGGGGATGGCGCTCTCGGTCAGAACCTCAGAAGCTCCCCCCTTGAAGGTCACCTGAGTGACGCCCAAGGTGGCCAGGCTCTCCACCACCTCGGCCTCGATGATCAGCGCGTATTTCGCTTTGTCCGCATCCACGTCGACCGTGACCTTGCCCTTGGCCAAGGCCTTGGGATCGATCTCGAGCTCCGTGCTCCCATAGGTCGGAGGCTTGGATTTCTTGAGCGTGTTGAACGCCGCTCGGACGTTCGTCTCGAGGTCCGCGCTCGTGTCCTTCGACATCAGACGGGGCACGAGCACCCACTGCGTGGTGTTGCCGAGCTGTACTTTCTCGTAGGTGTAGATGACGCCAGGACCCTCTTGTGCAAACGCTGAGCTCGAAAGCAACAGGACCGCCGTCGCGAGGCCGAGTGTCAAGAATAGTGTGCGTTTCTTTCGCGTCATGAGTGGATCCTGTGGGAGGGCACCCTGCGAGCATGTCCCCGGGAGAGCACAATACAGGGCGACCTCATTCGCATGTCCTGCTGGGTCGCTCGACTTGGACGACCGTCTCAGCAAAACCGTGCAAGGCGTCTTGATTATGTCCACCGCCTTTCGAGCAGCGAATTATTTTAGCCCCACACCCCAACGAGCGCCATTGTTCGCGAACGGCCGCTTTCCGCGCCCCAAACGCGCAAAAAAAAAGGCACTGGATGATTTTCATCCAGCGCCTCTTTTGAGCAGCGCGTACGGGAGTCGAACCCGTGCTACCGGCGTGAGAGGCCGGCGTCCTAACCACTAGACGAACGCGCCATGACCATTCTGGGACTAGGATTCGAACCTAGATAAACGGGACCAGAACCCGTTGTCCTGCCATTAGACGATCCCAGAAAATCCGCGGCCGAACCGCCGAACGGAGGCTTAAGTACACTCGCCTCCTGGCGCTGTCAACCTCTTTTGAGCATTCTTATCAAGATTCGGCGACCGCAACCCTGCGGGAAAAACGAGCATTCGTGCCGAAAGTGACAAGACATTATGTCCCCAGAGGATGACATGAACGACAATAACCCCTCCCTGCTCCCAGACGTCGTCACCTCGACCGCCGAGGCCGCGAGCGAAACCCTCGAAGAGGGCCACTGGGGAGGGAGCTGGAAAGTGCTCACACCCGCAATGCGGCGTCGCGGAGGCAGCCTCGGCGTCGTCGAGATGCGCCTCGAGAAAGGCCACGCCTCCTGCCCCTTCCACTGGCACACCCGCGAAGACGAGGTCTTCTACGTACTCTCTGGCCGCGGCGTGCTGCGCTACGGTGAAGAGCTGCGTGAGCTCGGCCCAGGCGACTGCGTCGCCTGTCCCGCAGGCACTCAAGTCGCCCACCAGCTCGCCAACCCCTTCGACGAGACCCTGGTCTACCTCGCCATCGGGCCCCACGATCCCCACGAGGTCTGCGGCTACCCCGACAGCGGCAAAGTCTTCGTCCGCGCCACGCGGACCATCGGGCGCTTGGAGGGCGGCGACTATATGGCCGGCGAACCGGAAGAGCCGCCGGCGCTCTCCCTCTGGCGAGCACGGGCGAAATAGAAGCGGCCGGGAGCCCGAGGCTCCCGGCCGCTTTGGTTGGTTACGGAGCGCAGGTGCTGCAGGCATTGCTGCCAAACATCGCCGTGTTGTTGACCGGCGGGTACTCGCAGGTCCCGCTCACCTCGTCGATGCGGCAACCCGACCACACGCCCAGGATCGACGACACCGAGCCGCCGAAGTTCAGGGTGCCAGCCCACTTGCCGTTGACCAGCTCGTCGACCCCGAAGTCGCCGTCGAGCTCGACGAAGTCGACCTCGCCGCTGAGGTTCATCACCGAGGAGAACTCCTGCAAGCTGAGCAACGCCGTGCCGAAGCCGAGCCCGGTCCCGAGGATGTTGATGGCGCCTGAACAGACGCTGTAGGACGAGTCGTAGCTCAGCGAAGCGCCCAGGATGCTGATGCCCGAGAGCCAGTTGGCAAAACTCTCGCAGTTGAACCAGTACTCGAGGGCCTCTTGGAAGTTGTGGGCCTGGTCGTTCGTCAGGGCCGGCAACAGGACGTCATTGATGAGGAAGGTGATGAGCTTGCCGTAGCGCAGGTCGACGCCGTGCGAGCCGATCACCAGGTGGTCGTAGCTCGTGACCGTCCCCTCCCAATCGCCAGCCACCAGTTGCAGGTCGAGTACCGCGTCGTAGCTCAGCTCTGTGCGCCCGCAGTCCGCTGGTGCACCGGCTGGGCAGCTGTACCGCCAGTAGAACGCCAGGCCCGTGAAGTTCGTCGTCCCATAGATGCGGAAATCGGCCCCGAGCTTGGACATGTAGACGGTCGAGAGCACCTCCAGAGTGCGCACGGCGCCCCGCAAATCGCAGCCCGCCCGGATGATCTTGCAGCCGGTATCGCTCGAGGTCACCAGGTTGGTGATGGCGTCTTGCAGGTCCTTCTTGAGACCGGTCAGTCCTGCGACAGCGTCGATGCCTTGGCACAAGAGCCCGGGCGCAAACTGTCCGCATAGATCGATAATGATGTTGTACAGCATGGCACCGGGATCGTCGAAGCCATCGAAGATCATCATGATCCACTCGCCGACGGCGCCAGTCGAGGCGATGGCGTCACCGAAATCGAAGTAGGAACGCACGCGATAGGTGCCGACGGGATTGAGGGGGATGAGCTGGAAGATCAAGTCGACCTCGGTGACCACTCCGTCTCGGGTCTCCTCGCCGTCGACACAGGCC
>PFUG01000080.1 GCA_002789955.1 Deltaproteobacteria bacterium CG_4_9_14_3_um_filter_63_12
TCGACAGCGTTGCGCACCGACGCCAAGAGTTGCGCTCTATTCGCCTCTGGCAGCGTGACGAGGACCAAGTGCAGGTCTCGCTCGTGCCTGAGATCGCGGGCTCGAAAGCGCCGGGTCGTCCCTTGGTCGGCGATGTGCTCGACGAGCTTGAAGTGCTCGCAGACGATGTCGCCGACGCGCAGGTCAGCCGCAGCCTTCTCGACGGTCGTGGACGCAGCTTCGGCCTCGGTTTTCGCCGCTACTGACGAATCGGCCTTGGCGACAGGGAGCTCGTCGAATGGCCCGACGGGCGACAGGCTCGGCTTCGAATTCGATTGGGTGACACGACCCTCGGTCCCAGGCTGCGAGTGCTTGAGCGCCGCGGGAAGCTGCAAGCTGACGCGTCGCCGCGCCCTTCGCCCGCAGTTCGGGCAGTCCTCGCTATCGTTCTTGGCCTCGCTGCCACAGCGTTCACAGAGCACCACCGAGCCTCCTCTTGGATTATGTTCGCGCGGGCGCTCACCTTAGTGCGCCCGGCGCGAGACCGCAATCGTGCACCTGTCCAACCCAATCTGCGAAGGGAATGAGCGGACGAGCCGCTGCGAATTCGCGCGCTCCTCGACACCGAGCCGACCTGTCTCAATGTGAGCCTGCGCGCACGCCAAGCAACGTTCTCGGAGGGGAGTACGCCAGCTGAGTAATGGGGGGCTCTTGGCCACAAGGTTTACTTCGGTGGCGCCGATTTCTATAGTTCCCCGTCGGTGCGAGGCGAGACTCTGGCTCGCTCACCGAATCGTGAGCTCCAACCCCACGGCAATTGTCGCCATTTTGCCGATCGCGACGTGCTGAAAACCCGCTCGGAGTCAAGGATGAATCACCTGTTGAGGTGTCAGAACCACGCGCTCACTCCCCTCTTGCTGCTCTTCGCCATGTTCTTGGTGTTTGGCTGCGATGACACGACGGAGAAGGTGGGGCCGGTGGACGTCGCCGAGCTCGCCCAGGACACGGTCGCCGACGAAGACGAAGTGAAGGCAGAGGTCAATGACACCTACGATCCTTTCGGTGACTCCGATGGGGACGGCCTCGCCGACTACCTCGAGGACGCCAATGGCAACGGCGTAGTCGATGTGGGTGAGACCGATCCGAACAACCCCGACACCGACAACGACGGTCTCGCCGACGGCGTCGAGGACGCAAACCAGAACGGCTACTTCGACGTGGGCGAAACCAACCCCCTCAGCGCCGACTCCGACGGCGACGGTCTCATCGATGGCGTCGAGGACGCGAACGTCGATGGCGTCTGGGAGCCGGCGTCGGGTGAGACCGACCCGCTGTCCAAGGACAGCGACGACGACGGAATCAACGACAACATCGAGGTCAACAGCGAAGTCGGGTTGGATCCCAACAATCCAGACAGCGACGACGACCACATCGCCGATGGCGTCGAGGACCTCAACAAAAATGGAATCTACGAGGTGGCCGAAGGGGAGACCAACCCCACTTCAGCCGACACCGATGACGACGGCTTGGGCGACGGCTGTGAAGATTTCAACGCCAACGGGCTCGTCGACGCGGGCGAGTCCGATCCTCGCTCCGCCGACACCGACGGCGACGGCCTCAACGACGGCGACGAGTGCGAGGCGCTCGCCGCTGGGCAGTGCCCGAACTTCGACAACGTCGGCAACTGCGCCACCAACCCCACCCTCGCCGACACCGATGGCGACGGACTCAATGACCTGACCGAGCTGATCAGCGATTACGGCGGTGGCATCAGCACCGACCCTCGCAACCCCGACACCGACGGAGACCTGGTCCCGGACGGTCTCGAAGACTTCAACCAGAACGGCCACTACGACCCCAGTCTCGGCGAGCTCAACCCCATCGATCCCATGAGCGATGGCACCACGCCTGATGGACAGCGGCCGCAAGCCCAGGCCTGCCTCAGCAGTGATATGCCGGCAGTCTTGGCCAGCTCCAGTGGCGATTTCCGCTACGCCTACAACGCAGAGATGGAGGCCGCAGAGCTGACCTTTACGGGGGCTGGTACGAGCGTCGCGGGGTGGATTCTCGATCACCCAAGCAACGGCTTGGCCGGTTTCGTCATCGCCAAACGTCCGAGCCCCACCGCCACCAACGCCCTCGAACAGGAGCGTCTGGACGCCGCGGCCATCGGCGGGCAGACCTTCTTCCCCCGGGCGTTCACGACTTGGGACGGCTACGACGCCCGCATCACCACGTATCGATTCACCGACACGGGTACCACCAGAGATGTCCGCAACGGCCTAATCGCCGACCTCACCGGCGTGAATCAAACCAGCATTACCGGCCTCACCAACGGCGGCCTCGTGGCGAACAACTTCGAGCTCAACGTGCTGACCGTCTACCGCTCCAGCCAGCGAGTCCTCCTCGTCGGCGTCGTCATGGCCAACAACGCACCCCCCGCCGACGAGGTCAACGTGCGCTCCATCTCCCTGACGAACGGCACTGGTTTGGCTGCCTTCGCCGACGACTTTGCAGTCGACGCCAATGGCGGTCCCTTGAAGGCCTGCAACATCTTCCGCGTCACCGAGCTGCCCATCGTCGACTTCCTCTTCGTCATCGACGACACCGGCTCCATGGCCGCTGAACAGCAGGAACTCCAGTCGGCCACCGAGGAGATCTTCACCGCCATCCAGAGCTCCTTCATCTCGGCCCGCTGGACCATCACTTCGACAGAGGTCGGAACGGGAGACGGCTCCTCCTATGGCATGTCCGTGGGCTGGAAGGGGGGCGAGAATCACTGCGGCCTATTGAGTCACCCCAAAGGGCCCAACGGCATCATCTGGGCTCCCTTCACCCAAGACTACAAAGACGACTTCGAGTGCAGGGTCAAAGACCCGCTCGGCGACCAGGACTGCGATCCGAACTGTCTCGGACCCGACTTCTACGGCTGCGACCAGCCCGGCTACGCCGAGTACGGACTCCTCTGCTCCAAATGGGCCATCGACTACTTCCAGGGCCGACGCGGAACCTTCAACCCCAATGACCTGCAACGTCCGCGCAGCGAGCTCGTCGTCATCATCATCACCGACGAGTGTGAGGGGACCTTCTGCGAAGACGGCTCGGAGATGAGCGTCGCGGACATCGCGCAGACACTCACCTTCTTCGGCGTCAGCAGTTGGTCGGGAGTGACGCGCGCCTTGGCCGGACAGAAATTCATCGACTTCTACAAGAGCATCGCAAGCACGCCCCCTTACGGAGCCGCGACGCCGTTCCTCATCTACAGCAAGCCGAGCGGCCCCAGCGACCTCGACGACTACCTCGACCCGGTCTACTTCGAGTTCCTCGACAAAGACCCCAACGTCTTCCCCAACGGCGCCTCCATGGACATTCGAGACATCACCCAGATCCCCGAGTTCGTGCAGAAGCTCATCCGCGCCGCCAACGGCCTGGCGTCCGCCTTCGAGCCGCGCTACGTCCCGATCACCGCCAACATGAAGGCCGTCGTGCAACGCGCCTTTACCACCAACACCGTCGTGCTCGACCACAGCCTGGTAAACGGCTGGAACTACGATCCAGTCGCCAACTCCATGGTCTTCTTCGGCGAAAACCGTCCGAAGCTGCTCGACTCGTTCGCCATCAACTACGCCTACTGGGTCTCTGCTGCAGCCAACCCGTAGCTCACGCAGCTCTAGACTCGACGCCCGCTCAGTGCCAAACACCGAGCGGGCGTCTGGTTTTTCGCCGTTAGGAGTCGTCCGGAAACAAAATGCTCATTTGGGCGAAGTCAGAGGTGGGATGGCAAGGAGGTCGATGCAGGCGATGCACAGCATCGTCGAAGCAGACCGACGCCGCCATCGCGCCTCTGGCGATGCTCAAATGGGCAGGTTGTTTTTGGACGACTCCTTAGGATGTCTCTCATGCGCATCATTGCTGGGCGCGCCCGTGGGCTGCACCTCAAAGCCCCCAAAGGGCTGGAGACCCGTCCCACCGCGGCGCGGGTGCGCGAAGCCGTCTTCTCCATCCTCAACGCCCGCCTCGGCGGCTTCGATGGCCTGGAGGTCCTCGACGCCTTCGCCGGCAGCGGTGCCAATGGCCTCGAGGCCTGGTCCCGCGGCGCCGCGCGCGTCACCTTCATCGACCACGGCCGTGCCCCCCTCGCCTGCATCGCCGCCAACATCGAAGCGGCCAAGGCTGGCGCGGCCTCTTGCCTTCACCGCAAACGCCTGCCTCGCGCTTTGGCCGACGTGCCCACCGGTCCCTACGACCTCGTTTTCCTCGACCCGCCCTACAAAGAGCACGCGCTGCTCGAGGAGACTTTGGCCGCGCTCGTGGCCCACCAGCGGCTCAAACCCGGCGCCGTCCTCGTTGTCGAGCACACCGTTCACTTCACGCCGCAGCTCGCCGAAGGTCTTGTGAGCCTCGACAGCCGTCGCTACGGCGAGACCCAGATCACCCTGGTGGGCTTTGGGGAGCGGGGTGAGCCTGACGAAGCGGCGGCGGAGTGAGGGGCAGTTCGGTGTGGGGTGGGGCTTCGACTTGTTCTCTTCTTGAGCGCACAGAGACCGACTCCGTCGTCGAGAGCATCGGGCGGGCGAGTGCCATGGGTGACCACAACTGGCGCAGCTGTCCTTCGTCAGTACGCCCTATCAGGAGGTCGCAAATGCAGCCCACGAACGCAGGAGGTGAAGTTCCGCGAGTCGCCAGCAACGGTCATCGCCTCGTGAGCTTTGGCCCGACATACACCACGTAGAGCGGCTGGTCTGCGCGGATCGGCATCGAAAAGTGTATGCGCAGTGGCGGCGTTTGCAGTCGGTGGAGTAGAAGCGTCGAACAGTATCGCGCCGTGGGACGCGAGGTGGCTCGCTGCGAGCCACCCCTGTTCCGAGTAGCGCGCGAAATTCGATGGGTGTGGCCCTGGCCACACAGGTCGCGCCGTGGGGCGGACAACGTCTCGTCGGGCGTCCGACGACGTCGCTCGCCCACTGCCCACCCTCATGATGGGTCTTCTGATGAAGTGATTCTCGATTGTGTCGGTCGAAAAAAAGGAAGGAAGATCGCAGAAGTCTACAATTGGGTTGCCATAGGGACTGCGAACAGCAAACACCACGTCGACGCGCTCGTCAGGGAACCCGGCTCGTTGAAGGAGCTCAAGAACAAGACAAAAGAAGACTTGGTTGCCCAAACTCCGGGAAAGCCAGATACAAACCCGATCGAAGTCCCCCAGATATTGCTTCAAATCTTCTTGCCAGAGACGCGATGGGGGGAGAGGAGCTCGCAACAAGGAAGTCGTCCAGAATGCCCGCCGATGTTCATGGAATTCGCCTAGGTTCCTTACGATTGGCCCAACATCCCATGCGTCGCCGAGAGCCTGCACGACATCGCCTCGAAAGTACCGTCTGGGCCATCGGGCTTCGAGCTCACTGTGTATGATATGGAGACTTCGACCTATTACATTTGTTGACATTGGGCTGCTCCGTTGTCACAAACCTACCCCAAAATGGACTGCTGGTCCCTCTCGCGACTGCCAAACCGATGAGGCGCACCACCACCGCCCCCGCAGCCCAACCACCAGCCTCGCCTAGACCAGAGGCAGCTCCCGCCCAGCCTGCCGACGGAACCAAACAAAAAGCCCAATCCCTGCCAAGCCAACGACCAGCCCGACAATCTGCGAGGTCGTGAAGAACGTCGGGTGCGTCGCCGGAATGCGCAGCAACTTGTTGACCGGCGCGATGGTCAGCTCGAAGAGATAACCTCGGATCTTGTCGCCCCGAGTGATCTCCGTGACCGTCCGGAAGAAGCCGTAGAGCACCATCCACAACGCGAAGACCTCGCCGTGAATGCGCTTGTGCGAGCGGAACAAAATCAAGATCACGAAGATGCACAGCTCTCCCATCGACTCATAAAGCTGGACGGGATGCAAGGGCAGCGTTTGTCCCAGCTCGTAGAGCCGGTTGCCGACGGTGGGGTCGTGCTCGAAGTAGCGGTTGAGCGCGTCCTTGTAGGGCATCTCGCCGGTCTTGAAGACGACGCCCCAGCCCGAGGTGCAGACCTCGCCCCAGCAGCAGCCGGCGCCGAGGCAGCCGAGGCGGCCGAAGAACTGGCCGAGCGCCAGCGCCGGGATGGCCGTGTCGGCCAGCTTCCGGAAGGGGATCTTGTGCCGCTTGGTGTAGATGGCCAGGGTAAGGGCCGCGCCCAGGAAGGCGCCGAAGAAGACCAGACCGCCCTCCCAGAACTTGAACGCCTTGAAGCAATCCGCCTCGGCGAGCCCGACCTTTCCTGGGTCGACGCAGGCGTCGACGTAGTCTTGAGCGCTGACGAGCATGAAGACGAGGCGTGACCCAATAAGCCCAGAGATCAGGCACCAGAAGGCGATGTCGAGGATCTTAGAGGCTTGGAGCCCTACCCGAATCCCTTCGCGCGCCGTCAGCCAGGTGCCCGTCAAGAAGCCGCTGACGATGCAGAAGGCGTAGGTGTGGATGACAAGCTCCTCGGTGAAGAGGAGCTGGTAGGAGTCGGCGGCGAACCAGGCCATGGCTGCGTAATAGCCGACCCAGAGCAAGGCCGCAGCGCTGATGACGACCCGCAACCAGCCGGCGTCTCGCTCGCCGTCCTTGACCTGGACGATGCCGCCCCACAGGCCCCACAAGGCAAAGGCGAGGCCGACCAACCAGAAGCCCCGCTCGAACTGCAGTCCGAACAGGTCGACGCCGAAGAGCTCTAAGAAATCAGGAAACATATGGCCTTCGTGCCTCTCTTAGATTTCCACGACGGAGGTCAGCGGTCTTGGTCGGGGGTCACGGCGTCGCTGTCTGCGGGGTCGCCAGCTTCGGAGAGCGTGCCTGCTGGCAGGTTCCGAGCGCGCTTGGCGCCCCAGTAGAGCAAGAACACCCCGAGCCCAACCAAGGGGAACGAGATCCACTGCGAAGTGGAGAAGATGCCGATGCCGCCGCGCTGATCGGCGCGCCAGAATTCGACGGTGAAGCGCACCAGCCCATAGAAAATGAGGAGCCAGGCGATGACTTGGCCTTCGAATTTCTTGCGGGTCCGCAGACCGAACCAGAGCAGGGCAAAGACGGCGAACATGGCGCCCGCTTCATAGAGTTGCGTGGGATGCACGGGGAGCGAGAGCCACTCGGTGCGTCCGAGGGCGTTGAACTGCTCGGTCAGTGCGCCTGGATCGAGCTCGCGTTGGGCGCGCCAGGCGGCACTGCCGGCGGGGAAACGCACCGCCCAAGGCAGGTCGCAGACCTCACCGAAACAGCATCCGGACAGGAAACAGCCCACCCGGCCGAAGGCCAGAGCGACGGCGACGGTGGGCGCAGCCATGTCGGCGAAGTCGAGGAACGACCATTTCCAGCGGCGCGTGAAGACGATGGCGACGACGAGCGAGAAGAGGAAGCCGCCGTAGTAGGTCAGCCCGCCGGACCAGAATTTCAGCGCTCGGAAGCAGTCTTGGGCCGGCTCACAGAGCCCAGTCGAGCGGTTGCAGAGCTCGCCGATGTCTTGACCGGTGTCCTGGGCGGCGCGGCAGACGTCGTCGGCCGTGCACTCCAGTCCGCTGGGCAGGGCTTTGCCCAGGGCCGAGGGGTCTAGGCAGAGGTTGATGTAGTCGTTGAAGTAGCCATCGAAGAGCACATGGAAGAGGCGCGCGCCGACCACGCCAGCGATGAGCAAGAAGATGCTCAAGTCGACGATCTGCCGCCGATCCATGCCTTTCTTGTCGGCCTGGTAGCGCAGCAGCCAGACGGCGAGGAAGAAGCCGAGCATCAACATCGCAAAATACGACGGCAGCGCCCAGTCGCCTTCACCTATGAGAGTCGGATACATCCGCGGTTACTCCAGCGCCGGTTTGTCTCTGTAAACGATTGCCAATTCTTTTGCTGGCCGTTGACCTCTAGACAAGAATATCTACGTGGCTGGCCGCTTAGCGAACTTTGTTAACTCTTTATGGGTGCCAAATCAGGCCTCTTTGGCCTTGTCGTTCTCTGTGGCTTCTTTGGCGCGGGCTTCCTGCCGCCAAGTCGCGATGAGCTCAATGCCCATGAGGCCGACGCCGATGCAGATCCAGGCGTCGGCGATGTTGAACGTGGGCCAGTAGGCGTCGTCGATGTGCCAGGCGATGAAGTCGATGACGTAGCCGTAGGCGATGCGGTCGATGAGGTTTCCAGCGGCGCCGCCGAGCACCAGGGCCAACGCGAAGATCAGGCGCCGCTGATGGATTTCGGCTTTGAACAAGAACACCGAGATGAGGATGATCGCCAGGATGCTCGTGGCGATAAAGAAGATCTTGCGGAACGACTCGGGGCTGTCGGCAAGGAAGGACCAGGCGGCGCCAGGGTTACGTGCATAGATGAAGTCGAAGTAGCCGGCGACGACGGTCACGGAGAGCTGTTGGAGCTCGAGGGTGTCGCCTTCTTCGAGCAGGGCACCGGCGCGCATGGGGGTGCCGTCTCGAGTCACGAAGCGGTTGGCGATGAGCTTGACCTCTTCGGGCTGCGTCCACGTCAGCTCGGCCTCGAGAAACTCTTGGAGAGTCTTGCCGGCGGCGGCGTTGGGGACCTCGAGGCTGACCTTGTGGTCTCGGTAGCGAGGGGTCGCCAGGCTGGCTTCCGCCCACAGCTTCGTCGCTTGGTCCGCGACGATGGAGAGCACGAGGACCAGCCCCACGAGACCGAGTTTTGAGGAGAACAGCTTCATGCTGAACCTGAGGAATTAGGCCCGTGGCCGCGTTTGCTTCGACGATCCTCGACCAACGAGTGGGGCGATGACACCAGCTGAGAGCGAAGCCCGCCAGCATCACCGATTCGAGGGGCTCGGGATATAACACAGCGGGTCCCCAGAGCAAAGACAGGTTCGGGCCAGGATGATGGCGATTGGCTGGTAAGGACCCGCCAGATTTGCGAAATCTTCGACAGCGAC
>PFUG01000209.1 GCA_002789955.1 Deltaproteobacteria bacterium CG_4_9_14_3_um_filter_63_12
GCCTTCGCAGAGGCGAGCTCGGATGAGGCGTCTCACTCCACTGCGACAGCTCTCGGGAACCCATGAATAGAGGCCGTGGGCGGCGACAATCTGGAGCTCGGGCAGGGTATCGAGGTCGAGTTCTGCGAGGTCGGCGCAGCGGTACTCCACGTTTTCGAGCTTCGCGGCCGTCGCAGTGGCGCGTGCTGAGGCGATGTGAGCCTCCGAGAGATCGATGCCGATGAAACGGGCCTCTGGAAGGGCCGCGGCGAAGGCGTTGAGGCTGGTGCCTTGGCCGCAGCCCAAGTCGCAATAGGTGAACGCGCCGCTCAGGTCCGGTCCGCGAACGCCGTTGAGCCAGGCCACGAAGGCCAACGAGAGCGGGCTCTGCTCTGGGCAATAGCCCTCTGAGTAAGGCAGGTCAGTGATGTAGCTCATCGGGCGCTCTCGCGACTGCACGGTAGTGACTCTGTGGCCGGCTTTATGCCACGCTCGGCCCGGTGAGCACAACGCCGTCCCATACGCCTGTTGGCACGTCTGTTCCGAGTACGTCGCCTACCGGTGGGCGCCAGTCCCCCGGAGCTCCACCGCCGACTCGCGGTATTCTGCGAACCGCTCCGACAACACCTGCACGGCTTCCATGATCGCGGCCGGAGTCGTCCCGTCGAGGAATGGCAAAACCTGTCCGTGCTCTTTGAGCACGCGCCCGCTGGCCACGACCGCCTCGATTTCGCTGCCGTCTGCTGCCCAGATGAGGTTCTCGGTCAGATTGTCGAGGCGGGTGGGGACCAAATTCGGTCGCCCCAGTCCCAGGACCACCCAGTCGGCCTGTCGTCCGACGGCCAGCTCGCCTTGATTGAGCCTCAGCGTCTCGGCCGGCACGACGGTGAGCATCTCCAGCAGGGTCTGTGAAGGGAGCAAGCTGGCTTCTTGGTGGAGAGCTTTCTGATATTGCGCGGCGAGCCGGGCGGCGGCCAGAATGTTTTGGTTGTCGGCGCTGCCGGAGCCATCGGTGGAGATGGCCACGGGAATGCCGGCGGCCAGCATCTCGATGATGGGGGGCATGCCCGAACCCAGGATCGTATTGGCCAGTGGATTGTGCACGATGCGAGTTTTTGTCCTGGCGAGGATTTCGAGGTCGTTAGGGCCGCAGTGGACTTGGTGGGCGAGCACGGTCTGGGCGTCGAGGACGCCGATGGACTCGGCGTACTCGACGGGCGTCAAGCCTGGCTCGATGCTCTCTTTGAACCAGCGGGTCGTGTTGGGTTCTTCAGCGCTGTGGATGTGGAAGAGGGTGTCGTGCTCGCGCGCCCAGGCCTTGAGGGGGATGAGCATGGCGCGGCTGTTGGAAAAAAACTGGTCCGGTCCGGGGCAGAACGAGGTCCGTGTGTAGCCGTCGCTCTTGGCTAGGATACGGTCGAGGCGTGCGATGGCCTCGGCCGGCGTGTCGAGGATCTCTGCGACGTAGTGGCGGTCTTGCGCTCCGACGGCGACGATCATCTTGGTACCGGCGGCCTCGTTGGCCTGCGCGATCGCCTCGAGGTGGTACTTGTTGTAGTTGCAGTGATGGACCATGGACGCAGTGATCCCATAATGGAGGTCACAGAGGCGAGCCATGCGGTAGGTGGCGAGCTGCGGCGAGACGCCTAAGAGCTCGGTCAGCGCGTCTTTCTGCAGGGAGAGGAAGCGGGTGAAGGGGTTGACGGCGTGGTCGAGCCAAGCGGTCAAAGGTTCGTCTTTGGCCACGCCGATGAGGGGCTGCTCGTGGTCGTGGCCGTGGGCCTTGACGAAGCCTGGCAACAAGACCCCCCTGAGCCTGGGAATCGCCTCCTCAGTGGTGAAGCGAGGCTCGGGCGCCATGACGCGCAGGTGCTCTCCGTAGGTTTCGAGCAGACGCCGCCCGACATCGGCCGTGTAGCGTCCGACCTCGAGGAGCGTGTTTCCGTCGGCCAATACGTAACCGTCCCGGAGCCTCTCGCTGCGGTCGGGCTTGGCGAAAGGCAACATGAAGTCGGCTCGACATACTGTGAAACGTGGCGCGTTCATGTTCATCCCCCGGTGTGTGGTCAGTCGGTGTAGGCTTGCTGGGCTCGATGCGCCGGATGCGCGGCCCAGCTGAAGCACTGGGCCACTTCAAGCTCTGGGCGGCGTCGCAGAACACTGCGCGTCGATCCTGTGCATTCGCTTTCTTTTGCACCCCCTAACCCCCAGCAGTTTACTGGGTGTTAGGAGTGTCGTGTTGCGGTCCTACAGTTTGCCCATGGCCCGCAAGAGCTTCTCTGGCGTGAACGGCCAAGACCGAATCCATACGCCCACGGCGTCGTGGATCGCGGTCGCGATGGCGGGCGCTGCGCCTCCACAGGCGATCTCGGAGATGGACTTGGCGCCGAAGGGACCGAAGGGTTCATCGGTGTGGACCAAGATCGACCGGAAATCGTCGGGGACGTCGCCGGACATGGGCACGATGTACTCGAGCAGGTTGGGGTTCAGACAGCGCCCTTCATCGTCGAGCACCATCTCTTCGAAGAGGGAGTGGCCGATGGTCTTGAGCACGCCGCCGAAGGTCTGGCCATTGGCGAGCTCGGGGTTGATTGGGGTGCCGGAGTCCTGGAACGCGTAGTATTTCTGGAGCTTCACGTTGCCCGTGCGGGTGTTCACCGCCACCTGGCAGAAGTGGGTGCCGTAGGGGAATGAGGGGGCCTCGCCGGTGAAGTTGGACGTGAAAGTGAGCTGGCCACAGCCGACGCCGCTCTGGGTCTCGTGGGCGATCTCTGCGTAGGTCACCTGCTTGTTCTTGCCCTTGATGATGCCGGGGTAGAGCATGTCGAGGTGCTCGACCGGCTCGCCGAGCATCTCCGAGGCGATGTCGAGAATGATGTTCTTGAGGCCCTTGGCTGCGTTGAGCGCGGCACCGCCCGAGTAGTAGGTGCCGCTCGAGGCGTAGGCGCCCACGTCGAAGGGGGTGGCGTCGGTGTCGGCGGCGATGATGGAGACGGCCTCCATGGGCACGCAGAGCGTCTCAGCGACGAACTTGGTGCTGACGGTGTCGAGTCCTGTGCCCAGGTCGGTACCGCCGCTCAGGAGCATGAAGGTGCCGTCACCGAACATGGTGACGGTGGCGTTCGACGCGTCGAGCCCCGGCAGGCCTGAGCCCTGCTGCACGATGGCCAGCCCCTTGCCGATGGCGATATCGGGATCTTGGTGAGTCTCTTTCTTGTCCCACTCGATCATCTCTCGCCCGAGGGCGAGCCCGGTCTTCAGCCCACAGCTGAAGACCTGTTCCGGTTTGCCGGGGCGGCCTTCGCCGAGGCAGCGCAAGATCTCGAGCCAGGAGCCCTCGCCGACGCGGTTCATCTCGACGATGTCCAGTTGACCGAGGCCCAACTCTTCGGCGAGCTCGGCCATGGCCATCTGCATGGCGAAGGCGCCCTGAGGTGCGCCGTAGCCCTGGTAGGCGCCAGCGGGCGGGATGTTGGAGTAATAGGTCACGACGTCGAAGCCGGCGTTGTCGCAGAGGAAGAGCGGCAGCGACTTGGAGACGGCGTTCATGGGCACTGTCAGGCAGTGCTGGCCGTAGGGGCCGGTGTTCGCCTTGACCCCCATGTATACGGCGGTGAGCTTCCCGTCCTTCTTCGCGCCGAGCTTGACCTGGAACTCGATGGGGTGACGGGTCCGCGAGGAGACGAACTCCTCCTCTCGCGTGAAGCGGTGGGACACGGGGCGTCCTGTGGTCCAGGTGCAGAAGGCCGCGATCTCCTCGAGCACCATATCTTGTTTGGCTCCGAAGGCGCCGCCGCAGTGCTCTTTGATGACGCGAATGCGGTTCTCAGGGAGGTCGAGGAGGCGCGCGAACATGCGGCGCAGATGCCAGGGCACCTGTGTCGCAGCGTGGACGACGAGCCGCCCCTCGACGAGCTTCGTGTAGACGGCGTGCGGCTCGAGCGGGGTGCACTGGACTTGGCTCGACTTGTAGGTCCTCTCGAGGATTACGTCGGCCTCGGCGAAGCCCTTGTCCAAGTCTCCGATGCCACCGGAGACCGAAGCGGCGATGTTGCGGCGGATGTCGGCGTGTATGGGGAAGAGGTAGGTGATCCGTCCGTCTCGTGGGTCGGCATCGGAGTTGTCCAGGTCGTCTGGAGTCCCGGAGATGAAATCGACGGGGCCTTTGTGGACTCGCGGTGCGCCGGCTGCCGACGCCTCTGCGATGGTCAAGACGGGCTCGAGGACCTCGTACTCGACGACGATCTTCTCCAGCGCCGCGGCCGCGAGTTCCCGGCTTTCGGCCATGACTGCCGCGACCCGATCGCCGATGTGTCGCACCTTCTCCCCGAACATCTTGCGGTCGTAGGGCGAAGGCTCGGGGTACCCCTGCCCTGCTTGGCTGTAGTTGATGTCTGGGCAGTTCTTGTGGGTCACGACCATCACCACGCCGGGCATGGCCTCGGCGGCGGACGTGTCGATGCTCTTGATGTAGGCGTGGGCGTAAGGGCTGCGCAGGAGCTTGATGTGGCAGGCGTCCGCATCGACTCGGTCTTCGACGTAGGCTTTGCCTGCGCGTGCCAGGTGCGCCCCGTCGACCTTGCCCGTCGCGCGTCCGACGAATTTCAGGTCGTCGCGATAGACCTTGGCGACGTTCCCCTTGGCCGCTGGGTTCTTGGTTCGCTCGCGAGCGAGCTCGACGGCGCCGACGAACTGCTCATAACCCGTGCAGCGACAGAAGACGCCCGACATGGCGTCCATGACCTGCTCCCGAGTCGGCGCTTCGGGTTGTGCCACGAGGGGTTCGACCGCCAGCAACATGGAGGGCGTGCAATACCCACACTGCACGACGCCCGCGTCGATGAACGCCGACTGCAGTGGCGAGACGTCTCGGAAGTGGCTGATCCCGTCGATGGTCTTCACACTTCGGCCGGCGAGCTGCGGAGCCAACAGAATGCAGGTGTTGACGAGCTCTCCATCGAGCTGCACGGCGCAGGCGCCGCAGGAGCCCTGTCCGTCGCAGCCGTTTCTCAAGCCCCCGCAGCCTGCTTTTTTGAGGGCGGCGGTCGCGGATTCCCCAGGGGCTACCTCGAGCTCACGCGCTTTCCCGTTGATCGTCAGGCGTATTTTCATGCGTTCACCTTCCGTGTGTCCGCTGCGGCGCGGTGAAGCGCGTCCGCGATCATCGTCCCCGCCAGATAGGTCTTGAACTCGGCGCTGCCCTTGATGCTGGTCTTGGGCGTCACGACGTCCGAGACTCGATCCGTGATCGCGTCGCGAGACGGCAGCGGGGAGCCCTCGAGCCAGGCCTCGATGGAGTCGAGCTGAACGACATGGTCTGCGACGCCCTCCACGGCGAGCCTGGGCTCGCGGACCCGGTCATTGTCGGGCACATAGGACGCGGCGACGACGAGGGTCGCGATGTCATTGGCAGACTTGGAGAGCTTCGCTGTGGAGGCCCTACGTCCAGGTTTCTTGGGGATTCGAACGGCCAGGATCAGCTCTCGCCCTCCCCTGCCGAGGTACGTCATGATGCCTACGGTCGAGCGGCCTCCACCGGCATCGGCGAGCTCCAGCTGCGCGTCGAAGACCACCAACGCGGGGAGCATCGAGGCGAACGTCTTGTTCGATGCGATGTTCCCGCCGAGGGTCGCCATATTTCGGATGTTTCGATTGGCGACGAGCTTGGCGGCATCGCGCAAGACTTTGGGCACGTTCTCGGAGACTGAGATTGTCTGCAGGGTGCAGCCCGCGCCGAGCAGCAGCCCACCGTCGTCGGCTGAGATGGCGGTGGAGAGCACCTGAGCGAGGCTGATGACCTCCTGCGGAGATTCGGTGCGGAAGGCCGTGGAGCCGAGCTCGGTTCCACCGGCGAGGTAGCAGGCCTTGCCGGCCAGCTCAGTCCGCAACGCGACCGCCGCATCGACGGTCCGAGGAGTGTGAAACTCTCTGATCATGAACGTCTCCCCATTTGCGTTCTTCAAACCATCTTTTCACTACTTGCAGGCCTGGCAGGCGAGCATCCCAAGTGTTGCTTCAACTTCGCTCGGGATTGCCGCGCAGCTGTGCGTGGTCAACTACAGTCTCTCAGCGGCCAACCGCGGGGACTTGGGATGTCTCGCGGTCAGCGGCTAGGAAAGGAGAGCTGGTTGATGGTTCTATGCGGAATTTGACCGTTGGAACAGCCCTATTCAGCCCGCACGAAGGAAAATATCGGCTTGAGCTTCACGGTTTCGCCGTCGAGCTCGAAGACTGGGTAGGCGAGGAAGTTGATCGGGCCGGACATCGGCGCTGGCTCGACCACTAAATCACGTCCCTGGCTGAGCTCGATGCGGTTGGCAGGGTGGTGTCCAAAGTAGTAGGTCGCCAAGCTGGTGTATTTGTCGCCCTCGCTGATGTCGACTGGCCACCATTTGCCCTCGGCGTAGAACTCGGCCCAGCAATGGTAGCCGTCGATCCGACCCTCGTTTCGTTCCGAAGGGATAGGGGCGCCGATGGCGAATCGTGCGGGGATCCCTGCGGCCCGGGCCAACGCCAGGAAGTAGGAGTGGAAGTCGGTGCAGTTCCCGGTCTTCAGGTTGCAGGCGTAGACCGCGCTGCCCTTTCCCCAGCCCTCGCCGACCTTTTTGTAGGCCATCTTCTCGATGACGTGGTCGTAGAGTGCGCGTGCACGGACCAGATCTCCTTTCTTCCCCTTCAAGACTTCATCGGCGATGGTTTTGAATTGCTGGTCGATGGGGACCTGGTTCAGCGCCTGGAGGTAGAGGGAGAAGTCCGTCTCTTTGGCGTCATAGGCGGCCTTCTCGAGGCGAGTGACCTGATAACGCATCGTGATGGTCTTGCCGCTGTCCTCGGGGCCCAGCTCCAGGAAGAGCACCTTGTTGCCGTACTCCAGCTCGTCCAGCATGGTCTGCTTGCCGGGCGCCTCGACGGTCATCGAGGTGATGGTCTGAAAGTCGTCGCTCCTGGCTACTGGAAGCCACATCCTGCCTGTGTTCTCAATGCTGGGGAGCGTCAATTCATAGGTGAACTCGAACGCGTCGCGATCCTCGATCACGCCGAGGAGGAAGTTGGGCGCTCCCTCGGTGGGGACGCGCTTCCAGGTCTTGTCGGCCTCCTGCTGCCAGCTGTAGAACGGCTTGCCGTTGAGCTTGTGCGCCGTGGTCTCCGTGACGCTCATCCCGCCCGCGTCGCCCTGCATGAAGAAGTCGACGTCGTAGACATCGCCTTCGGTATCCACCAGATCCACGCAGGCGAAGTGGCGGTCACCGCCCAGGCTCGACAGGTACTCGGTGTGTACGCGCACCAACTTGAGCTGGAGTTCGCGTCCTTCGTATGACAGCGGAAAGAAGCCCTCGTTCGCTGCGGCCTCGCGCTCGACGTGCGCCTCGATCTGCGCCTGGATATCCGAGGTCACCACGGGCGCCGGGGTCTTGACCACGGGCTTCATCTGGACTTCTGCGGGATGCTCTGGGTGCTCGGCGGCGACATTCTTCGCGATGGGATGCTCGGCATCCACATGTCCCTTGGCGGGGTGCTCCCCCTTTGGGTGCTCCCCCTTTGGGGGCTCGGCTCCAGCCGGATGCTCGGCCCCGACGGGATGCTCGGTCCCGACGGGACGCTCGGTGCCAGCGGGATGCTCGGCCCCGACGGGAGGCTTGGCCCCGACGGGATGCTCGGTGCCAGCGGGATGCTCGGTCCCGACAGGATGCTCGGTGCCAGCCGGATGCTCGGCCCCAGCCGGATGCTCGGCTCCAGCCGGATGCTCGGCACCATCCGGGTGCTCGGCACCGTCGGGATGCTCGGCACCAACGGGATGCTCGGCCCCAACGGGATGCTCGGCCCCAACGGGATGCTCGGCCCCGACTGGATGCTCAGATCTCGCGGGCTCGGCTGTTGGCTGTACCTCCACGGCGCGCTCTGCCTTGACTGGCTCCTCTTTTTTTGGCGTGGACTTGGTCGTCTCGCAACCCAGCGAGAGCGAGGCCAGAATGAAAAAAGTGAGAGTGAGTAATTTTTTCACGAGAAGTCCTATTGTTTTCGGGGGATGACCGCTGCAACGGGGCAGAATTTCCGGTTTCGAGTGGCTCGAGGACGGCGAGTTCTGCGTATTGTGAGGTGCATGCCTTGGTGTCTATCGAGGGGCCTGTCAAGTTGTTGCGCGCATCCAGCGCAAAACTCCGGGTTCACACGACTCTCCGCCTTCCCAGGCTGCGAGTTTTCTTTTTTGGCAGCGGCGGTATTGAGCACTAATTAATTAGTGCCCGTCCGGAAATACCCCATCTGCGGCGTCGCCTTCCTCCCTCGCTCCTCGGCGTACCGGTGTACCGCCTGCGTCGCTCGGTCGTCGTCTCCTTGCACCTGGGGCATTTTCGAACGGGCACTCACAAGATGTCCTTTGGGAAGAGTTCAGAGTTTGGTCGCATTTTCCACCGATCTCAGCAAAACACGCAATTTCAAGATGGACTCTAACTAAGCGGCGCAGCACTTCGCTTCGCTCTTGGCGCCCTCAGTTGCCCTTGCACCCTTGACCACTGGTCTTCCTTGTGGAGACTGAGCGAACTTTTGAACGCAGGCGGGTGGTTTCGTGAGCGATTGGCTAACAACAAACGAGCCCACCGTTCGCCTCGTGGCGTTCGTCGGGGTGTTCCTCCTGATGGCATTGTGGGAGCTCGTCGCGGCGCGGCGGCCGCTGACACTGGGAAAGGCGCGCCGCTGGACGGCAAACCTGTCC
>PFUG01000066.1 GCA_002789955.1 Deltaproteobacteria bacterium CG_4_9_14_3_um_filter_63_12
GGCTTTGCGGTGTTTGTGTGCTGTGAGCAGCGGACGAATGCAGTGAGAGGAGCGCGCTTCGGAGCTCCGCTGCGGTCTGGAATCGATCGCTGGGCTCTTTGGCCATCGCCTTCATGATGAGCCGTTCGAGCCGGGGGTCTGCCTCGGGGACCGCCTCGCGCAGTCGAGGGACGGGATAGTTGACGTGGCGCATGAGGACCGCCATGGCGCTCGACGCGGTGTACGGGGGCCTGCCTGCGGCCAGGTGGTAGAGGATCGTGCCGACCGAATAGAGGTCAGAGCGGGGATCGAGGCGCTCGCCCCGCGCTTGCTCTGGCGACATGTACTCGGGCGTGCCGCTGACCTCACCAACCCGCGTGAGGCTGCGGGCGTTGGGGTTGGCCGCCGCCTCCGCGGTGTAGGCCTTGGCCAACCCGAAATCGCAGACCTTCACTCTCTCTTCGATCAATCCAGGGGTGCTCTCGAAGGGCTCCAACAGGATATTCTCGGGCTTCAGATCTCGATGCAGAAGGCCGGCCTGATGCGCCGCCTCGAGGGCGGCACAGACCTTCTCCATGATGTCGATGAGGTCATCGAGTTCGAGGCGGGTCCCGGCAACCCGCTCAAAGAGGCTGTCGCCGCGGACCAAGTCCATGACGATGAATGCGGTCCCATTTTCCTGATCGAAGTCCAGGACTCGCACTACGTTGGGATGCTCCAAGCGACTGGCCAGGAGCGCCTCGCGCCGAAATCGAGCCAACGCCTCGGTGCTCGAGAGGCCGGTTCGAGAGCGCAGGACCTTGATGGCCACCTCCCGATCAAGGGCCAAATGTCGCCCGAGATAGACATCCCCCATGCCCCCAGAGCCAAGCAAGGAGACGACCTGGTATTTTCCTTGGCCCAGCATCATGCCTGGCCCGAGCGGTTCCGAGCTGGGATGGGGTTCGTTCATGGGAGACTCCGAGAGTGCGCGAGTGGTGTTGAGCGTGTAGGAGCAGGGGCGGCAGCAGCGCGGTCGCCGGCTCGCTGCTGCAGCGGGTGGCGTGAAAGCGGACGTTTGTGGTACCGAGCGCAGGGCTCACCGCAGAAACGGTGGCCCAGCGCCGCGGTCGTTCAGTGACTCGAGGTCGTGAAGAGGGCTTGGGTCCGCATCAGCAGCGAGGTCTCGAGAAGGTCGAGACTGGCTTGTCCGTATAGACTGATCGTCAGCGAGTTGACAAGCGCCAGGGACTTCGCGCGGTAGGAAAGTAGGGTCTTTGCCGTAAGGTCTGCGGACTGGCTGCTCCCTGCGGCGACCTGAAGACTGGCGGCGAGCTCCAGCTCCAGCTCCGCAGACGCGTCGAGAACGGCCCCAAGGCTCTCCAGGTCGATTGGGAGGGCGAGGTCGGTCTCGCCCTGCATCAAGGTCGCCATGACCGAAGGCTCGCTGGGGTTCGTGGAGACCAGAGCGGCAAAGAGTTCGGCCTGGGCTTCGACGACCGTGTCCATGCTCGAGGCGGCAGCGAGCTGCTGCGAGTAGGCGCTGAAGGCGCTGTCAATCGCCGCGCTCGCCTCTGCAGACGCTCCCTCGGCGGCGATTTGAGAGGCCGCCATCCAGCTCACCTCGGCTTCGCGCCACATTCCGAGAAAGCTCGTCACCTCAACGGCCGCGCTGGACTCGCCGCTGGACTCCACAGACTGCTTCAGAGCGATGGCCGATGCCGCCCACGCCGTGAGCTGCTGGTTCGGCCGTAACCCGAAGCTCTGAAAGAGAACCGCTTCTGCATCGAGCTCGTATCGTGTCCAGGCGCTGCTCTCACCCGTGGGATCGGGGCTCGCTTCGAGCTCGGCGACCAGCGCTGCCCAGGCCTCGAGCTTGGCGGACTGGGCTTGCGAGGCACTGACGCTCTGCCCCGCGTCCTCACTGGCGACGCTGAGCCACGCGACCTGTGCGTCCCACACGGCCGCAGCGAGCACCTCGCGGCTCTCGATCTCGCTCGCCATCTCTGCGCTGATGTTCGCCATCAACGCGATGGCGTCGATCTCCGCGAAGGGGTGTCCGGCGGCGACCAGGGCGAGGAAGGTGTCCGCCTCTGCCGAGGTCTCGGGGCTGATTGGAGCCACAAAGAGGTCTCGGCCGTCCTGGGAGGCCAACACGAGCGCACGGCCCATGGGCACATCCTGGGCTGAGCTCTCGTGAACTTGGACGAGCAAGGGCCCTTCGATGTCTGGGCGTTGAACTTGGAAGTGACCACTGGCATCGACGCGGCCTTCGAAGAGCACCTCGGCCTGTCCAAGAGGGGTGATGCGAGCGATGGTGACGACCTGAGCATCCGCGTCGAACCCCTCGGCGGCCGAGCCTTGGGTGGACCCAGTGAATTGGTTGCCGCCGTCGTGCTCGATACGGCCTTCGAGAGTCGCGAGTGTCTGAGCAGAGTCCTCATTGCTGCACGCCACGACGGTGGAAAGAGAGAGGATGAGGCAGAGCGTGAAGAGGAAGCGTTTGGAGAGCGGCGAGAGAGATTTCGTGCGATTGAGTGGGATATTGAGTGACATGATGATGGGCTCCGGCAGAGGGTTTCAGGATACGTCCTGTGTTCAGGACGCACACTCATGAATACGTTCTAGATTCTGCATAATCAATATTTTCGGAGTATTTTGTGTGTTCAAAGAGAACACACATCTGTTGAATTCGATATTCTTTGAACACACATCTGTGGCCCGTTCCGGCGACCCGAGGTGTGGCGCACATCAAAGAAAACTGGCACGTTTTCATGAATCCAGTAGCCTCCGTCGCAGCCCGCCCGACAAGCTCCCACGCCTCTAGCCGATGCTTAGGAGTCGTCAGGAAACAACCTGCCCATTTGATCATCGCCAGAGGCGTGATGGCAGCGTCGGTCTGCTTCGACGATGCTGGGCATCGCCTGCATCGACCTCCTTGCCCTCCCACCTCAGACTTCGCCCAAATGCGCATTTTGTTCCCGGACGACTCCTTATGACCCTCGATCAAGCCCTCGACTCCTACCTCTTCCACCTCCAGGTGGAACGCGGGCTGGCGGACAACACGCTGCAGTCCTACCGGCACGATCT
>PFUG01000056.1:0-8817 GCA_002789955.1 Deltaproteobacteria bacterium CG_4_9_14_3_um_filter_63_12
GAAGGTTCCTTCCTGTACGACGGCGGCAACGCCCCGCGTGTCAAGAGCATGCGCGGCGCCTCGGCTTACCTGAAGGTCGCCGAGGGCTGCAGCCGCTCCTGCACCTTCTGCATCATCCCCAAGATCCGCGGCAAGCAGCGCTCGCGCTCGGTCACCGAGGTGCTCGGCGAAGCCCGCCTGCTCGCCGCACAGGGGATCAAAGAGGTCGTGCTCATCGCCCAAGATCTCACCAGCTACGGCGTCGATCTGGGCGACAACCGCTCGCTCATCACGCTGCTGGAAGGGCTCGAGACGATCCCGGGCCTGCGCTGGGTGCGGCTCATGTACGCCTATCCCTGGAACTTCACCGACGAGCTGCTCTCCCTCATCAAGGACAGCGACCGCGTCCTGCCCTACATCGACATGCCCCTGCAGCACATCTCCGACCGCATCCTCAAGGCCATGCGGCGCAACGTGCTGCGGGAGAAGCAGCTCGAGCTCATCGACAAGCTGCGGGCGGTGCCCGGCATGGTCTTGCGCACGACGCTGATCACTGGCTTCCCCGGTGAGACCGACGCCGAATTCCAAGAGCTCGCCGACTGGATTCAGGACGTGGAGTTCGACCGCGTCGGCGTCTTCGCCTACAGCCCCGAGCCGGGCACGCCGGCGGCCGAGATGCCCGACCAGGTCGACCCAGAGGTCGCAGAGGCGCGGCGCGGCGCGCTCCTAGCCATTCAGCAAGGGATCCACGAAGAGAAAATGCGCAAGATGATCGGCGAGCGGCTGGAGGTGCTCGTGGACGGACCGAGCGACGAGCATCCCTTGGTCCTCGAGGGCCGCTACTACGGCCAGGCGCCCGAGATCGACGGCGTGGTCTACCTCTCCTTCGAGGATGGCGGCTCGTTCGTGCGCCCCGGCGAGTTCGTCGAGGTGGAGATCGAGGACGCCAGCGAGTACGACCTCGTCGGTGTGGTCCTCGCCGAGCCCTAGTGGCGTCGCTCGCGATTTCGCAGTTTGGCGGTTTGGCCGGCCGGACGCTGGAGGTCAGAGGCGGGGTTCTCTATGCTTGAGGGGATTCAACTCGTGCCAGCGAGGACGCTCATGCCTGTTCGTCAGATCTTCTTCCTGCTTCTAGCCTTGTGGATCCTCGCGCTCCCAGCTTGCGACGACGGGAAGTCGTCGACGGAGGCCGACGGCTCCGACGTGACCACGCAGAGCGACACCCGCATCCGGCAAGACACGGTGAGCGGGGATTTGGGCGACGACGTGGGCGTGGATGCGACACTCGACCTCACGATGCCCGACGACACCGAGAGCGACCTCGCCCTGGACATCGTTCCGACCGCCCAGGACCTCGACGGCGACGGGCTCGACGACGCCTGGGAGGACAGCTGGGGGCGCAGCGAGCTGCTGGACTCTAGCCGCGCCGACACCGACGGCGACGGCGTCCTTGACGGCGACGAGGACCCCGACGGCGACGGCATCGAGACCAGCCGCGAGTTCTGGGCGGCTGAATACGACAGCGTCCCCAACGGCGCGCTCCCCAATCCCCTGCGGCAGTCGGTCTTCATCGAGCTCGACGCCATGGCCGGCGCGGCGATGCCGAATGCCTCCCTGCAGATCGCGGTCGACGCCTACGCCGCGATGAACGTCAGCAACGTCGATGGTTCGCTAGGAATCGACCTGCAGATCTACGTCGACGAGCTGAACATCCCCTCCCTAGCCTTCGACGGCTCGTTCGACCAACGTCACCAGTTCATGCGCGACCACGGCCCGAAGTTCGCGACCCTGTCGGAGCATGCGCTGCCGCTGAGCCGCATGGTGCACATGGTCGCGGCCAGTCGTCGCACGGATCTCCCAGATCGCGGCGGCGAGGTTGTGACCCACGGCAACGGAGACGTCGAGGCAACGGGCGTCTTCGTCTACCACGACTCCCTCAACGACCTTCATCCGCAGTGCGGAGTCAGCTCGCCACCGGTGGTTCCAGCCATCACGCTCGAGGAAGCGCTCGCCGGGACCTTCACCCATGAGCTGGGTCACGCCTTGCAACTCGGCCACGACACCGACGTCAACGGCGGCATCAATCACTTCAACGTGATGTCGATCCCGACCAGCTGCACCGAGGCTCGCCAGCGCTTTCACGGCGAAGGAAACAGCGACGCCAGCTTGGGGGCGACCGAGGCCGTCGGCGCCTCGCGCTTCAGCGACGCCGCCGCAGGGCTGCTGATGATTCGCGCCAAGCTCTCGGTCGAGGTCTCGGACCTGGCCGATGACAACGACGGCTTCGAGATGTAGGGGCGCTATTGCTGAGGCGGCTGGCGTTCCCGCTCAGGTTCGACGTTGGCGCCGGCCGGGCAGGGCGCACAAGGCGGGCACCCCGCCTCCTTGCTCGCCAGCAGCTTCTCGAGAGCCTCCAGGCTCGCTCCGAGCCTGGCGTTCTTTTGGGCCATCTCCTCGAGGGATTGTTCGAGCTGGTCGACCTGACTCTGCAGCAAGAGGAGCTGCTCTTCGTTCTTGTCGGTCCCGAGGGACGGCTGCTCGCGCCGTTCGCAGCCGCCTGGAAGGCCGAGAAGACCGAAAAGACCGATCAGGACGAGGGGCGCGGTTCGCATGGGATGGGGGCCCGACTGCTGCGGGTGAGAGCACGACGCCGAAACGGAGTCGAACAAGCCCCAAGCACGACCGCGCTGGAGCGAGGGGCACGATGGACCAGGCCGCCGCCGAAGGTCAAATTGCCGAGCGCAGGTTCGCCGCTCGTCCGAGGCGCAAAAGAGCGCGAAATGGGCGCGCCAGCCTGGCCAAGTGTTTTGAGTTGACCCTATTGGGGTGCCGGGCTAGGATGCGCGATTGCTCTGCTAGAAGTCGAGGCGAGGAGCCGGAATATTGCTGAGAGATCAAGGTCTTCTTGGCATCGGTGTGCCGCGGCGATCGAACCCATAACACACGCATCCAAGTCCCTGACGACGGTGAGCAAGGCAGTCACTGTCGCGTTTGGATTTGCTGAGTGAATCATCAAGGGCTCTCGCGTACGGGCGCCCAAAAGCAAGTCGAGGTCAGAGATGAAGAGAGTCGCGAGAGGTCTTTGTCGGAGTTCGTGGGTGCTCGGTGTGACGCTAGCGCTGATGCTCAGCGCTTGCGACGATAACACCGGCAACGGCAACGGCGACGATGTTTGCACGGGGTTCAACTGCGGCGCGGACGTCAAAGACACGAGCACGACCGACACCACCACGACGGACACCGCAGTCGACACTGAGACCCCCGACACGACGACGACGTGCACGGTCGGTGAGTCCCTCTGTTCCGGCGCCAACCTGCTGGTCTGCGTGAATGGGCTCTTCGAAGAGCAGCTCTGCGTGGGCGGCGTCTGCGACCCGACGACCAAATCCTGCGTGAGCGCGGTTTGCCCCGTGCCGAACCAGGCCTTTGCCTGCGAGAATGGAACGACGGAGCGCATCTGCGGCGCTGACCAGCTCTCGTTCACGACGCACGCCTGTGAGAACGGCGAGACCTGCGTGGGAATGCAGTGCGGCAACACGGTCTGCGTCCCAGGCCACAAGCGCTGCAAGACCGCCAACGAAGTGGAAGAGTGCGACGCGAACGGCGGCGGCTATGTGGTCGTCGAGACCTGCGGCGCGTCGACGACCTGCGGCGGCTCGGGCGTTTGCACCTCGCTCTGCGAGCTCAACGCCAAGACCTCGAGCTTCCTCGGCTGCGAATACTACGTCGTCGATCTCGACAACGCGGCGGAAGGCAACCCCATCCCCACGGACGACCAGCCATTCGGCATCACGGTGAGCAACCCGCACGACACGCTCTCCGCCGCGGTGACTGTGACGGGCGGAGGCCAGACCAAGACCGCGACCTTACCCCCTGGCGAAGTGCGTCTCATCGAGCTCGCTTCGACCACCGACGTGGACAACGCCGGTCTGCACAACAACGCGACCTTCCACTTGGTCAGCAGTATCCCGGTGACCGCCCACCAGTTCAATCCGCTCAATGGTGTCGGCGTCTTCTCCAACGACGCTTCGCTGCTGCTGCCGGTCAACGCTCTGGGCTACACGTACACGGCGCTGAATTGGCCCACGAGCGACCCGACACGCAGCCACCCCGAGGTCTACATCGATGTGGTGGCCACGGTGGATGGCACTCAGCTGACCATCACCAGCCCCATCACGATCCCGGGCAACGGCTCTTTCACGACGATGAATCCTGGTCAGCCGTCACAGATTGCGATGAACGCCGGACAACTCTTGCACCTCCTGAGTGGCTCCACCAAGGGTCTAGACATCTCCGGGCTGACGATCGACTCGACGCAGCCGATCGCCGTGTTCGCGGGGACTCGCTGCATGATCACTGGCGTCGATTGCTGCTGTGACCACACCGAGCAGCAGCTCTTCCCCCGTGAAACTTGGGGAATGGACTACATCGCCGCCAAGTCGTTCCCACGTGGGACGGAGGTTGACCACTGGCGCATCATCGCCGCCAGCGACAACACCACGGTGACGCTGACCCCACCAACTGCTGGCTTGACGACCTTTACACTCAACGCTGGTGAGGTGAAGAACATTGCGACCGCCTCGGACTTCCAGGTGCACGGCGATAAGCCGATTCTGGTCGGTCAATTTTGGGCCTCTTCCAACGACCCTGGCATCCCGCCCTCACCGCTGTGTGAGTACCCCGTCGACATCGCCCAACTGGGGACTTGCGATGCTTTCACGTGCTCGCTGTTTGGTGGGGATCGGTGTGAGGGGACAGCGTGCGTCAAGACCTGTTCGAACGAGGCGGCCTGCGATGCACTCTGTGCTGGCGACGCAGGGTGCATGGATTCCATTCGGTGTGGCTCTGGCGGATTCTGCATCGCGGGCAGCGGCATTGGCGACCCGGCCTTCTCCCTGGCCGTCCCCAATGAGCAGTTCCGCGCCGACTACATCGTGCTGACGCCCATCGGCTACCAAGAGAACTACTTGACCGTCATCGCGCTGCGAGGCGCAACCCCTCGCATCGACGGCGTGCCGGTGACCGATGCGCCCACCAACGCGACCCCGACGCCGCTGAACACGAACTGGGACATTTTCCGCTTCCGCGTCAATGAAGGGCCGCACCTTCTGTACGACAACTCGGCCTTCGGCGTCATCGCCTACGGCTACAACTGCGACGTGTCCTACGCCTACCCTGGCGGATTGAACCTCCAAGTCCTGAACTGAGCGCACGGTGCCCGCGCGATCTGCTCAAGGTTTCCCCCCGTAATGCGGTCGGTCTCGGAGGTCCGGGACCGGCCGTTTTTCGTCTCGATGACTTTCGGAGCTCCTGACTCCCGCTTCGCTCCGCCCCACTGCTGTCCAGTCGCCCATGTCTGCGTCAAAGAAACACCCCGCTCGCCCAGAGAGCTTCGGCCTCTCGTTGGCCAAGCTCACGCTCCTCGCCCTGGGGTTTCTGGTCGGGATCGTCGTGGTCGGCGTGCTGGGCTACGAGTTCTACCTCGACGAGCTCTATCCGCCGCCGCCCGCTGAGCTGCGCGACGATCTCGAGGGACCCGTCGCTGCACAGGCTCAGCGGGTCGTCATCGTCATCGTCGACTCGGTCCGCGAAGACCTCATGACCAACCCACAGGTCATGCCCGAGGTCGCACGCATCGCCAAACAGGGGCGGCGCGGCATCTCGCTCACCCAGCCCGTCACCATGACCCTGCTCAGCGTCCTCAACCTGGGCACCGGCCGAACCCCAGGCATCGCCTGGTCGGTCCACAACTTCCAGGCCGACACTTTCCCCGATGAGTCCATCTTCTATTGGGCCCACCTCAAGGGCATGAAGGTCGCTTTCACCGGCGACGCGGCGTGGAGCCAGCTCTTCGGCAAGTGGGCCAACTTCGATGACTCCTACCAAGACGGCGGGATGTATGACGAGGTCGAGAATCTGCTGGCCCGCAAAGACTTCAACGCCCTGGTCAACGCCCGTGAGCTGCTGCCCAGTCCGGACTACCAGATCGTCGTCGTCCACTTGATCAGCACCGACCACATCGCCCACAAAGATGGGGCGCTGACCTACGTCGGAAACACTAAAGAGCTCTCAACGTACGCCAAGACCGCGGAGGTTCTGGACAAGGAGATCGGCGAGCTTTTCGATCGCTACGAGCGCCCAGGGGATCTCTGGCTCATCGCCGCCGATCACGGCTGCACGGACAGCGGCAATCACGGTGGAGGAGACGAGATCGCTCGCCGCGCCCCCTTCGTGGTCACGGGCGCCGGCATCCGGTCGGGCACCGAGAATGTCGAGATGCCGATGAACGCGTGGGCGCCGACGCTCGCCGTGGCGCTCGGGCTACCCATCCCTCGTACGGCGGAGGTCCCCGCCAGCTTCGAGCTCCTCACTCTCAACGAAGCCGAGAAGTTGGCGGCGCTGGACGAACACGCGGCCCGACGCCGAGAGTTCATCGCGGGGATCGCCGAAACCCTCGGCGCCGAGGACCAATTCGCCATCGATGACGCGACCCTCAGCAACCTGCAAGCGTCACAGCCAGAGGAGGCCCTCACGCTCTCGAACGTCTTCATCGGCCAGCTGCGCGAGCACCGGCGCTGGCTGCACGTGCTTGGCGTCTCTTTGGGCATCGCCCTGCACTTCTTCGCGCTCATTCTCTTGCTGCGCACCCGCTCCTGGCGAGACCCGGAGAGCGAGCTCCTGCCTTGGTCCTTGCTCCTCACCACCGCAGGGGGATGGCTTCTCCTGGTGACCGTGCCCCTGATCTTCGATCACTGGCTGTACAGCCTCGTCGAAACCCTCGGAAACTCCACCGAGAGCTATTGGAAGTTCGGCCGCGCGTGCCTCTATCTGGGGCTCTTCGTCGGGCTCGGCTTCGTGTTGCGCAGCCTGCTCCGGCGGCTGGCCCCGAACCACCAACAAGTGGCGTTGGGGGCGGCGGTCTGGGTGAGTTTCGTGGCCTTCGTCGTCGCCACCTCGCAGATCGTCGTCAAGTGGCCCTTCGGGCCCCTTGCCGAGACCTACTTCGTGCTCTTCATCTTGCTCGCCGCGGCCAGCGTCGTCCCGGCCTTTGTCAATCGTCATCGCGGCCCGTGGGCGCTGGCGGCGCTGAGCATCGCCGCTATGATCGGCCTCTTCATCTTCACGCACGACGAGAATCTTCAGCTCTTGCCCGAGACCGGGCTGTCGAAGACTGCCGGTCTGGTGGCGGTCGGGCTCGTCGTAAGCCTGCTCCTGGGCAAAGTCGCGTCGCGTGAGACAAACGCCCTCAGCCGGGTGTTGGTTGGCGTCAGTGAGGTCTTCTTGCTCGGTGGCGTCTTCGTCTACCGACTCTGGCCGACCCCGGAAGCCGCTAAGGTCGCGCTGCTCTTGCTCTTGGTTGGATCGGTGGCGCTGCTCCTTCGCCCCAGCCTGAGCACCCAATCGCGACGGGACCACTTGTTCGCGGTGGCCTTGGCGCTCACCCACGTGATGTCCAGCGACTGGATCGCCCTGATGACGGTGCCGACCCTCGGCCTCGTCGCCGCCCTGAGCGCGGTGAAGCTGCCCGAGCGCGGCTGGACCCCCGCCCTCATCGCCGCGACCCTCGGGTTGCTCGACATCGCCTACTTCTACATCTGCGGCTATCGCTTCTCGTTCACCGCCATGGACGTGCGCGTCACCTTCATGCTCGATCAGACCTCGATCAGCATGGTGCAGGGCTTCTTCCTGTGGATCCTGCAGTTCTCGGGCATGTGGATCATCCTCTGGGCGGCCGCCATCTCGAATCGGCTACAAGCCAAGGATCCGCGCGGCGTGCGGGCCGTCTTCGTCGCCGTCATCGCGCTCTTCCTGGTGCGCGCCTGGGGGCCCTTCTTCGCCATCGACTACCAGCTCGTCAACCACTGGTTCATCTCACACGCGGTCCCCATGTTCATCATGACGACCATCGCGTTTGCGCTGGCGACGTTCTGGTTCGTCATAACGAACCTGATGTTCAGGAGCCATCTGACCGAAGCTACAGAGGCGAGACACCAAAGCGACTCAGCAGCTCGACGAGGGTGATCAAGGGCAGGCCCATGATCCCTGTGTAGTCGCTGCCTTCGAGCTTCTCGAAGAGGGCGATGCCCAGGGACTCGAGCTTGAACGAGCCGGCGCAATCCAACGGCGAGTCCAACGCGACATAGCGCCGAATGGCGGCTGGCGAGAGCGTGCGAAAGTGCAGCCAGCTGGAGTCGGTGGCCTCCTCGATTTGCCCGCTCGCCGCGTCCAGGACGCAGACCGCCGTGGCGAGGAGGTGCGTCCCGCCTGAGAGTGCGGCCAGTTGGGCTTCGGCCTTCTCCGCAGTGCCTGGCTTTCCGAGGAGCTGGCCGGCCAAGATCACGCCTTGGTCGGAGCCGATGATCAGCGCCTTTGTTCGGCCCAAAGCCCGCACGGCCTCGGCCTTCTGCCGTGCAAACAGGCGAATTTGCTCCAGCGGGTCGAGCCGAGGGTCGACGTCCTCTTCGAGCTTGGGGTCGACCGCCTCGTACTCCAGCGCCAAGCGCGAGAACAGCTCACGCCGATATCGACTCGTGCTGGCCAGGATGAGGGGTCTGCTAGGGTCTTGATGCTCGCTCACTCGAGGTCATGCTCCATGGGTTCGGGCTGCTCTGTGCCCAGTCGCTGTGCCAGCGAGAATCCCAGGAATCAGGGATTCGAAACGATCCAGGGCGGCCGCCGCCCGCCGCTACGAACTTAGGATTCGTCCGGAAACAACCTACTCATTTGAGCATCGCCGAAGGCGTGATGGCGGCGTCGGTCTGCTTCGACGATGCTGGGCATCGCCTGCATCGACCTCCTTGCCCTCCCACCTCTGACTTCGCCCAAATGAGCATTTTG
>PFUG01000056.1:8843-11600 GCA_002789955.1 Deltaproteobacteria bacterium CG_4_9_14_3_um_filter_63_12
TCCCACCTCTGACTTCGCCCAAATGAGCATTTTGTTTCCGGACGACTCCTTTGTCGTCGAAGCGAGCCACCTTCAGACGAAGCCCCTCTCGTGCAGGAAGCGCCCAACCTCGTGGTGGTACTGGATGCGGCCGAATTGGACCAGGTGACTGCCGGTAAACTCGAAGGTACGTGGCCGCCCCCAGTGCTCCCAGAGCACTTTACTCATCCTGGCGGGAACCAAGGCGTCGCCGCCGGCCGTGACGACGAAGCGATCCTCGAACGGCACCTTCGGCCGGTAGGAGAGCGGCGAATGCAGCGCCCAGGCGCGCTTGAAGGACTCCAAGGTCATCCCGATCCCTTCGAGCTTATGGGCCAACTTCACGCCCATCTGGTGCCAGAAGAGCTCGGCCAAGCTGCCAGGAGCCATGATCGGGATGACGAACGACAGCCGATAGTCGATGGAGGCCGTCAGCGCCGAGGTGTAGCCTCCCAAGCTCGACCCCATCATGCCGATAGGTGCGTCGTTGTAGTCGAGGATGGCGCTCAGCGTGCCGCGCAGCTCCTTGACCGTCTGGATGAAACCCTCGTTGGTGCGCATCAGGTTTGGCGACGGATGCAGCGCGCCTGAGACGATCGACTGCGAGGGGCGCCGCTTTCCGTGGTAGGGCGCGACGTAGAAGTAGACGTCCAGCCCAAGGTGTCGATAGAGGTAGTCGATCCCAAACTCGAAATGGTGAACCTGTTGGTGCCCCGCGCCCCAGCCATGCGTCAGCAAGATCGAGGCGGCGGCCGGCCTTTTGTGTCTCCACGCGGCGACATGCACGGTCCGCAACTTCTTGTAGCTCTCGAACTCCCGGACAAAACGTGGGTTGAGCGGCTCGTAGGGAGAACGCCAATGCATGTCCATGAACGAGCCATCGAAGATCCGCCGGTGACGCCCGAGAGTGAGTCTCGGAGGGGAGCCTGGGCAGCTGAACAGCCGCTCGGGATCCGCCAGGATCTCGTCACTCGAGTACATCTTTAGCTCGTCGAGGTCGTGCGCGAGCGCTTCGGCGTCGACGTCAGGGATGGTGAGCCCAATAGCGGTCCGCACCCCGGCGAGCATCAGCCGGTCGACCCCTTTGGTGGCCGCAGAGACTACTCTGGACAGCGAGCCCGGCGACGGGGAGGGAGGTGGCAACTTCATGGAACGCTACTTTGGTGCCTTTGTTCAGCGATATCAACCGGGACCGTCATGGCAGCGATCCCCGTGGCCCTCCGACAAGGCCGTCGCCAAGCGTCAGCGGCGCACGCCATAAGGCCCCCAAAAACTCCAAAATCGAGCCTTGACGGGTCTGCTCATCTAAACTATGCAGCTTCCATGCTTTCCAACCAAGCGTCGCGCCATTGCGGGGAACTGCCGTGAAATCCAAAAGCATCGACAGCGAAAGGCTCACCATCACCGGCACCACCGCTCCGGATTCTCACGTCACCTTCAAAGGCGACGTGATCATCTTGGTCACGCACGTGTACGGCCCCGACGGCGACAACCTCGTTGGCATCTCCGACGTGAAGTTCGACGGATATCCCGCCATCACCGTGAAGGTGAAGGTGGATGACGCCGAATCGTTGGTGCACCTCAGCCCGTTCCATGGCGACCGCCGCAAGGTCTGTAACATGGAAATCGAGGTTGGAACTCGCTGTGAGTTGTTCTGCCCGATCTCGGGCAAGCCCCTCGATCGAGTCAACGACGAAGAGGGCGCCGGCGGGAGCCATCTCTACGCGCTCTACCTGACGCCGAAGCTCAGCGCAGGCGAGATGGTTGCGATCAGCGACGTCTGGGGGGATTACAACTCGAAGATTATTGACGGCTTCGAGCTGATCTCCTACTTCGCCGCGCAAGAGGACGAGCTGAACGCCGAGTAGTTCGTCCCCAATCCGCCGCTTCTCTCGGCTCGCTGAGACCTCTCGGGGGCCCAAACGGCGAGAGCAGGGTCGGGGCTCGTCAAGACCGCAGGAGAGTTCGGTGATCGAGAGCTACGACGGCGTCCTGCCGACTGTTCATCCGCGGACGTTCATCCACCCTTTGGCCGTGCTCTCCGGCGAGGTCATCGTCGGCGCCGACGCGTCGATTTGGCCCCACGCCACGCTCCGAGGCGACGAGGGGCGCATCGAGCTCGGCGCGCGCAGCAACATCCAAGATGGTTGCACGCTGCATTGTATGGCTGGACTCTCCACGACTTGGGTCGGGGAGCAAGTGACTGTCGGGCACAACGCGACGATCCATGGCGCACGAATCGGCAACAATTGCCTGATCGGGATGGGCTCGATCTTGCTCGACAACGTCGAGCTCGGCGAGTGGTGTTTCGTCGGCGCCGGCTCTCTGATTACTCAGGGCCTAGTGATTCCGCCGGGCTCGCTGGTGTGGGGCAGCCCGGCCAAGGTCGTGCGGCCCATCAACGAGAAAGAGCGCGGCGCCATCGACTTCGGCTGGCGTCGCTACGTCGAGCAGCTGCACCTCTATCGACAGGCGCATGGGATGGAGCCTGTGCCAAGCGAGGACTAATCTTTTGCTGGCCGTTGACCGCTAGACAAGAATATCTACGTGGCCGGCCGCTTAGCGGAGTTAGTTGACCCTTGATGGGTGACGAGTTCTTTTTGCTGGCCGTTGACCGCCAGACAAGAATATCTACGTGGCCAGCCGCTTAGCGAACTTAGTTGACCCTTGATGGGTGACGAATTGCGGCGGTGACAAGCTCGATGCTGCCTTGGCAATAGCGACAGCGACGACCCCCAA
>PFUG01000056.1:11611-16410 GCA_002789955.1 Deltaproteobacteria bacterium CG_4_9_14_3_um_filter_63_12
CCAGACTTTGAACCGGTCGTCGCTTGGCCAGTCTCGGAGTCCGGAATCAGGAGCTTGCATTGGTCGTCAGGGTCGCCGCGGCGATAGGCTCAGTGCCGCCTTGGCAAGACCTATGGGGCGCTGCACGCGTCGCCCACGCCGTCACCGTTGGAATCGGTTTGGGTGGGGTTGGCCACGTTGGGGCAGTTGTCCTTGGTGTTGGTGATGCGGTCGCCGTCGCTGTCAGGGCCGAGTAGGCACACCGCGTTGCAATCTGCCGTGCAGACCAAGCTCCCGGCCGTCAGGCAGCAGGTCGACGGGGCGCAGGCTGCCTGATCGCAGAGCTGATCGGCGTTGCAGTACGAGTCGTCGAGACAGCGGCGGTTGAAGACGCAGCTGGAAGCGTCGCAAGCGTCACCGACCCCGTCCACATCAAAGTCTTCTTGGCCAGGGTTGGCCACGTTGAGGCAGTTGTCCTTGCCGTCCTCGATCCCATCGCTGTCGGCGTCGGCGCCGAGCGAACAGGTTGCTAGGCAGTCGCGGGTGCAGACCTGAGCGCCACTGGCATCGGTGCAACACTGACTGGGACGGCAATCGACGAGATTGCAGACCTCTCCTGCACCGCACATCGCGTTGCTGGTGCAAGGCACATAGTCGACACAGAGGCTGGTGTCGCAGACGTCACCGACGCCGTCGCCATCGCTGTCGGCCTGATCGGGGTTGGGCATGTCGCGGCAGTTGTCGCGCTGGTCCTCGATGCCGTCTCCATCAGAATCGTAGCCCTCGACTGGGATGCATTGGGGTAAACAATCCGCGGTGCACCAACGCTCCCCAGTGAATTCGTCGTAGCAGCACTGCGATGGGAGGCAGACGCTACCGCCGTAGCTGCAGATCTCGTAGGGACCACAGTCGAAGTCGCTGAAGCAGTCGCCGTAGTTCTGCTCACAGACCACGGTTCCCTCGCAGGCGTCGCCGACCCCGTTGTTGTTGCTGTCCATCTGGTCGGGATTGAAGAGGTAGGGGCAGTTGTCCTTCTCGTCGAAGATGCCGTCACCATCGGCGTCATTCATCCCTTCGCAGGCATCACCAACACCGTTTCCGTTCTGGTCCAATTGGTCAGGGTTGTAGACGTAGGGGCAGTTGTCCCTCAGGTCTGGGACTCCGTCCCCGTCCCAGTCTTGCTCTTCGACGGGGTTACAGGTCAGCACGCAGTCGGCGGTACACCAAGACTCTCCAGTGATCTCATTTCTGCAGCAGGTCGAAGGTTGGCAGGTCGAGCCCATACCGCACGCCGCGCCCATGGGACAGTCGGCGTCTGAGGCGCACCCCCTGCTGCTCTCGCAGATTTCGCCCTCGCAGGCGTCGCCCACGCCGTTGCCGTCCCCGTCTTCCTGACCTGGGTTGTAGCTGTAGGGGCAGTTGTCGGAGAGGTCTGGGACCCCGTCCTGGTCGCTGTCTGGCCGGTCTACGGGCACACAGACTGGGACACAATCGCCGGAGCAGAGGGTCGAGCCGTTGGTGTAGTCACAACAGCTCGACGGCAGACAAGGAGGGCCTGAGCCGCACTGGCTGCCGGTGGGGCAGTCGGCGTCGGTGATGCACTGCGGCGAGTTGTGACTGCACGTCGCCCCGTCGGGATCAATGAAGCCGTCGACAGAGTCCAGCGCCGTGTCGCTGTTGTTCGAGGGGTTGCTGTCACATCCCCAGGACACAGAGGCGAGCAGGAAGAGCATCAGACAAGAAAAGAACAAGGGGTATCGAGATGCTGGCATGTTCACGCTCCCACCCGCAGCAGAGTGTGCGGGCGTCAAACCGTTTGAGAGGGTGTCGAGAATCGCATTCCCTCAGTCTCAGGAATCTGAGGCCAAAGGCAAGACGTCCTAACATCGAGCAGCGCGAAAGCGGCCCATCGCCCACTGCGCACCGTCGAACTGACTGACGCCCGGCAGAGCTAACACGATCCGTGCCCATCGCGAAGTGGTCGTTCCTCGGGGCAACAATAGAGGTTGCTCCAGGTCATGGGGCTCTTTGATTTCGATCATGCGACGCGGGAAAGGTGTGCTCTGACAGAGTACTCCGCCGTGCCGCCTGGGCAACTTCGCGATTGAACTCAGGCGCTAACCCTTCTAGCATTGATGCGGGGTACGGTAAGGCCAAAGACATCGGCGCGGGCGTTCACGCCTCGCTACAAACGGCCGCCCACAGGCGGTTGAATACTGGAGTGACCCGATGAAGCTCACGGGTGGAAGTTCCTGCGTCCAAAGCCGGCAAATTTGGTTTCTCGTCGTTTGCTTGTTCCTCTTGCCGTCTCAAGCGTTCGCCCAGATGGGCAACACCAAACCGCAGGTCCAACTGTTCAGCGTCTCTGCCAGCCCCGCTCCTGCGGGTGGGGTCGTCTCTGTCTCCTGTACGGGCCACGACCCGGATGGGGTCATCAAGAAAATCACGTTCCAGGTCGATGGCGGGGTTTTTACCTCCAATGGGGTCTCCACCATCGCCGTCGATGTGGTTCCAAACAGCCAGGACGCCACCGTCGAAGTGGACTGGAATGTGCCAACGACGGCAGGAACCAACGTGACGGTCACCTGCACGGTCTGGGATAACGGCGGCTTCATGCCCAACACCTCTGGGAGCACCAGTGTTACCTTGCTGGTGCCCGTCAGCTCGGCCTCGCCGCCCCAAATTGTGAGCCTCTTGGCAAAGCCGAACGAGCTCTTCCCCAACGAGAGCTCGACCATCACCGCGACGGTCACCGACGTCGCAGGCGGCGGTTTGACCTACGTCTGGCAGACCAGCGCCGGTGTGCTCACTGGCGACACCGACGCCGACCCTGAGGTCGTCACGCTGACGGCGCCCTCCACCCCAGGCCCCTGCGTGGTGACCCTCAACGTCACGGACATCGACTCTGTGCGCGCTTCGAAGACCCTCGTCGTTGGGGTCCTGCCGGCCAAGACCGCCGGCCTCGCGTCTTCTGGAGCCGTCACCTTGGTCTACCCCGAGCGCGTCGACGCCTCTCCGAACGGCGAGTTCGTCGTCACCGATGCGCGCCAGAAAGCAGTCCTCCACTTCAGCCCGCTGGGAGCGCTGATGCGGGTCATTCAGGTCGGTCGCGCGCCGAGCGGTGTGGCGCTGGCGCCCGACGGCCGAGTCTACGTGGGCGACCGCGCCGGCAAGAATGTGGCGGTCTTCGACAGCGTCGGTCTGCAAGCCGCCACCCTGAGCGGCCCCTACGGCGCCCCGATGCTGCCCATCGACTTGGCCATCGCCACCCTCACGGGCTCGGTCTACGTGCTCGACGGCGAAGGCATGGCCGTCCAGAGCTTCGCCGCGGACAACTCGCCGCGAGGCACGCTCACCTTGCCCGTGGGCATGGTCCCGTCCGCCATCGCCGTCGACGCGTTCGGCACGCTCCTCTACCTCCTCGATGGGAAAGGCGGCAAAGTGCACGTGTACACGACCGAAGGCGTCCCGGTCCGCGTCGTCAGCACCTTTGGCGAAGGAACCGGCCAGCTGAAACAACCCACGGGGGTTTCCGCCGACGCCGCTGGCAACCTCTACGTGGTCGACGCCTACCAGGCCCACGTCTCGGTCTTCAACAACCTGGGCGTCTTCCAAGGAGTAGTCGGCGGCTATGGCGTCGGCTCGGGGCAGTTCCGCATCCCCACCGATGTGGCCACGACTTGGACAGGACGCATGGTCGTCAGCGACACCAACAACCAACGAGTCGGGCTCTTCGACCTGCCTGGCTCGGGACCCGTAGTCTGCCCCAATGATGCCGACTGCGACGGCCTCCCCGACGTCTGGGAGTTGGCCCACGCCCTCAACCCGAGCAGCCCCTCCGACGCCTTCCTCGACACCGACCACGACGGCCTCATCAACCGTGAGGAGCTGGCCGCCAGCACCGATCCGAACCTCGCCGACAGCGACGCCGACGGCGTCGAGGACGGCACCGAGCTCAGCCAAGGGTTCGACCCCATCGACGCCACCGACCAGAAGCCCAGCGTCAGCACGCAAACTCAGCGCACCACACTCCCCACCGTCATCTCCCTGCTCGCCAACGCCAACGACCCCAACAACGATCCGCTCACCGTCGAATGGAGTCAGATAGACGGCCCCTCGAGCCCGCTGGTGAGCGGCGATGCTCCCATCTTCCCTCTGCGCGCCGCTGGCCAATACCACTTCTCAGTGCGCGTCAGCGACGGCAAGGTTTGGAGCGAACCTTCGAGCGTCCAGGTCGAGATCCTGCAGGCCGCCCCCAACGCCGACGCCGGTCCCGACTTCGGTGGAGTCGTCGACGCAGCGGTCCAGCTCGAAGGCCAGTTCAGCGTCGACGCCAACGGCGACACCCTCAGCTACGCCTGGACACAGGAAGAAGGTCCGGCCGCGGTTCTGAGCGACGCGAACGTCCCCAATCCCACGTTCGTGCCCACCGAGAGCGGCACCTACCTCTTCGCGCTCACCGTCGACGACGGTGTCAGCAGCACCGTCGACCGAGTCTTTGTCAGCGTCGATCGAGCCGACGACCATGTCCCCGTCGCTGTGCTCCCCGAGTCGTTGGTGGCGAGCGCAGGTGAGACCGTCACCCTCGACGCCTCCTCCAGCGTCGACACCGACGGCGACCCCCTGAGCTTCACTTGGACACAGCTCGACGGCGTCGCCGTGACCCTCGCCATCAACGGCGCGACGGCGAGCTTCAGCGCTGCTGATGCGGGTCTGAGTCGCTTCCAGGTCGTGGCGAACGACGGCTTGCACTCGAGCCGGCCAGCACTCATCACGGTCGTGATCGACGCGGCGAACGGCGCGCTTCCACGCGCCAACGC
>PFUG01000112.1:0-412 GCA_002789955.1 Deltaproteobacteria bacterium CG_4_9_14_3_um_filter_63_12
CCTATAAATGTCCACGACCACCCGAGTCCTCTCCATCCTCGAAGCCCCGAAACGCATCCTCGGCGCCCTGCGCTCCGAGGCGCGCCCCTTCCCCAAAGCCGACCAGGGACGCGCGAGCCTCGTCGGCACACCGGCGTTCAAGAAACAGCTCAAAGACGCCTACGACCAAGGCGTGACCTACTTCGCGTCCATCCAGACCGACGACGGCTGCGTCGTGGGTGAGGTGGTCTGGTGCCCCATGTTGACGGCGCAGTATGTGATGGCGGCGTTCATGACGGGGCAGAGCATTCCGGACGAGCGGCAGGCGCGGTTCCTGAAACACTTCGAGGTCTGGCAGCGCGGGGACGGCTCGTGGGGCATGCACGCCGAGAGTGAAGGCTACGTCTATGTGACGACGTTGGTGTACATCGCG
>PFUG01000112.1:457-8563 GCA_002789955.1 Deltaproteobacteria bacterium CG_4_9_14_3_um_filter_63_12
GCGCGGGCCTGGCTCGAGGGTCACGGCGGGGTCTTGCACATCCCGAGCTGGGGCAAGTTCTGGCTGTCGATGTTGGGGCTCTACCGCTGGTCGGCGGTGGCGCCGGTGCTGCCCGAGCTCTGGCTGCAACCCGACGCCTCGCCGCTGCATCCGCGCCGGATGTACTGCCACACGCGCATGATCTACCTGGGCTTGGGCTATCTCTACGCCGCGCGCTTCCAGGTGCAGCCGACGCCGCTCCTCGAGGCGCTGCGCAGCGAGCTCTATTCGCAACCCTTCGAGACCATCGACTTCGACGCCCACCGCTTCGACCTGGCGCTCACGGACACCTTCGAGGCGCCCCATCCGGTGCTCAAGGCGGTCTTCCGCGTGCTGGCGGTCTACGACCGGCACCACATTGCGCTGGTGCGCCGGCGCGCCATGGCCACTTGTCTCGAGCACATCGTCGCCCACCAGCGAGAGAGCCGGCAGGCGGCCATCAGCCCGGTCAACGGCTTGCTCAACGCGCTGGCCTTGTTTCATGCGAAACATCCCGACTTCGAAGAATCCTTCAAGGGCGTCGACTACTGGTCCTGGACCGATGAGGCCGAGGGCGAGCGCTTCAACGGCGCGCACAGCCACACCTGGGATACGGCGTTCACGATTCAGGCCGTCTGCGAAGGGCCGCGCTCCGAGGACGGCGTCGCGAGCGGCTTCCTGGAGAACGCCGCGCGCTTCTTGCGCGACCACCAGATGCAAGACGAAGTGGTCGATCGCAAGCGCTTCTACCGCGACCAGCGCCGCGGCGGCTTCTGCTTCTCGGACAAGCACCACCAGTGGCCGGTGAGCGACTGCACCGCTGAGGCCGTCAACGCCATGCTCGAGCTGCGCGGGCTGGTCCCCGCCGAGCTCTTGCCCAACGACGAGATGACGGCGGAGGCCGGACGATTCTTGCTCACGCGACAGAACGACGACGGTGGCTGGGGCAGCTACGAGCGCAGCCGCGGCGGCGCGCTGCTCAAGCGCTTCAACCCGTCGGAGATGTTCGGCAACTGCATGGTCGAGTACAGCTACGTCGAGTGCACGGCGGCCTGCATCAGCAGCCTCTCTCGCCTGCTCGAGCAGCGGGGGGCGCTGTTCTCGCTCGCCGAGCGTCGGGCGCTGCGCACCGCCATCCGCCGAGGCGCCGAGTTCCTGACACGTGCGCAGCACTCCGACGGCTCGTGGGCGGGGTTCTGGGGCGTCAACTACGTCTACGGGACTCTCTTTGGCATCACTGGACTGTTGGCTGGTGGCGTCCCCAAAGACGACCCGAAGATCGCCTCGGCCTGCCGTTGGCTGTTGGACGCCGAGCTGCCGCAAGGAGGCTGGGGCGAGTCCTATCGAGGCTGCGTCGAGGAGCGCTACATCGCCCACGAAGAGCCACAGGTGATCATGACCGCATGGGCCTTGATCGCCTTGCACCGCGCGCAGTTCCAGGGCGCCGCGGCCGACGCCGCTGTCGAGCGCGGGCTGAAGTTGCTCCTCGAGCGGCAGAAGCCCGATGGCTCCTGGCCGAAAGAGGGGGTGGGCGGCGTCTTCTTCAACACGGCGATGCACCACTACATGTTGTACAAAGATACGTTCCCGGTGTGGGCGTTGGGGTTATTTGGCCGTTGAGTCCCTCTGTCTTCGAGGTCTCTCATGCGAACACTGTTTCTCCTCGCCATTCTGGGCCTCGCCGCCTGTACTACGCCCAAGGAAAAGGCGGAGGTCCCCGAAGACCCAACCGCGGCGCGCACTTGCGGCGCCCTCTCGGAGGCTGACAAAGACGCCATCAAGGCCGTCATCGAAGAGAGCATGGAGGTCATATTCTCTCATGATGTCGCCACGTACTGCCGCCTCTACGCTCGGAACGCCACGGAGATCAGTGGCCGCGGAGCCGTCCCAGACTCGTACGACGTCGTGATTCCCTTCACCTCGCGCCTGCTTTTTCATGGGCTGCGAGCGGGGACGCAGATCAAACACGTCCCCAATTGGACGACCCGGTTTGCACGGATCGAAGGCAACTCGTGTTCAGCAATCGTCGAGGGCTCGGTCACCTTCACCTTCGGTGAACAGTACAGCGAGGTCGATGGCTTGCGAGCCGAACTCGTCAAACCAGACGCGCAATGGCAGATCGCGCACTCGCGAGACTGGATTGTGTCGGAGGCGGGGAAGCCTCGCGACTTGGCTCCGCTCGACCTAGCCGTCGAAGACGCCAAAGCGAAACAAGTGAGCAGCGAAGAGCTCGCTTGGGTGCTGTATGAAGCGATGCGTTACGAGGAAGCCTTCCAAGTGCTGAAGCGCGCCCTGCAGGAAGGGCCGCCCAATGCCAGCCTGGCAACCCTCTACTCAACTCTCGCAGTGAACGCGGACCACCTCGATGAGCTCATTCCCGCCTATCGACTCATGGTCGAGCTCACCGCGGCCGAGCCGTTGCCTCCTTACATCGAGCGCGTCTTGGCTCGCGTCGACGCAGGCGAGGAGCTCGCGATCACCTGTCCGTGACCGAGACAAAGGGGCAGGCACAGGGGCCTGCCCCTACGAGACATAGGGGCAGGCCCTCACAAGACATAGGGCAGGCGACCCTACACGAACCGCCGCAACACCTTCGACGTCCAGCCCCGCCGCGCCGACGGCAAGCGCCGCTCGATGAACGTCCGAATCCGCTCGGCCCGCGCGTCCCACGTCAACGCTTCGCCGGTCGCTCTCGCCGCCGCGCCCAGCCGCGCCAGTTGCTCGGGATTCGACGTCAACGCCTTGAGCTGCGCGACGATGGTCGAGGTGTCGTCCGGCGGCACGAGCCAGGAGTTGACGTCGTGCTCGAGGAGCTCGGCAGTGTCTGGCGAGCGGGGACCCAAGATCGTTCGGCCGGCGGCCAGGTAAATGAAGAGCTTCATGGGGAGGACGGTGTTGCCAACGCCCTCCAGCGGGATTGACGACGGCGGAATCAACAAAATGTCCGCTGCGAAGAGGTAGGTGGGAACGTCCTCGAAGGTCTGCCACGGGAAGACCCGCACATTCTCCATTCCCGCGGCGCGCTGCTCGATGGTGCCATCGCCCTCGGAGCCGACCAACAGGTAGAGCAGGTCTGGCGTGGCCGCGGCCATGTCGAGGACCACGCCCATGCCTTTGCCTTCGTTGATGCGTCCGACGTAGGTCAAGGCCGTGCGCTCCAGCGGCAGCCCCAGCTTGGCCCGCGCTTCGGTGGTGGTCAGCGCGGGCGTGAAGCGGGCCGGGTCGTAGCCGTTGTGCACCACCTCGAGACTCGCCGGGTCGACGCCCAGCGCCGCGTAGGTGTCCCGCGCGTAGGCCGAATGCAGCACCATCCCGACGAAGTTCGGCCGCGTCAGCGCGACTTTGAACAGCGCGGCCAGCGCCGGATACTGCTTGGGCCAAGGCCGGTAGGTCTCGTAGACGACGGGATGCCCCGCAGCCAAGAGCGTGCAGAGCGCTGGGATGTTGCGCGTGTAGAGCAAGTCGAACCCCGCCAACTCGCGATGCCACGACGCGCGCACAGCGTGCCCAGCCTTCTCGAAGACGCGGTTGCTCGGGAACGCCGAGCGCAGCCGGACGACCTTGAAATCGCCTTTCACCTGGTAGTACTCGCGCAGCTCGGCAGCGGTGGCGGCCAACTTCAGCGGGCGCCGTGGCAGCACGAGCGTCACGTCGACCCCCTGGCGCGAGAGCGCCGACAGCGTGCTGAGGACCTGCTCGGTGTCGGTGCCGCTGTTGGGCAGAATCTGGTCGAAGATGTAGGCGATGCGCATGGGGACCGTGTGTCGCGGGCGGGTTTTGTGGCGAGGTTGGCGGCGAGCTTCACGCTCTTGGGGTACCGCAAATCAAGAGCCATGCCACCAAGGCTTGGCGGCATACCCTCGAGAGGAGGCGATAGCAAGCCTCAGCGCAGCGGATTCGAAGTGGAGAAACCCCTCACCGATTCTGGATGACGCCTACCCGACTCGCCCACAGTTCGGTCACGCCCTGCGCACCGATGCCAACGACCTCGAGGGCCACCCGCGGCGTGCCCCACCGCCCGCTCGCGTCGATGGCCTTCCCTCCGTCCGAAGACATCAGGTTCACCTGCAACAGACCCGACGAAAAGAGGGCTAGGAACCGGGCCTTCGTCAGTTCGAAGCGCACTGGCACGGGGTTGTGGTCCGCGAAGTCCGCAGCAGCAAGCGGCTCGGGCGAGGTGAAGAGGTAGCAGCCCGAGCACCAGGGCGTGCGCCCGTAGCGTTCGCCCAAAACCAGCTCCTGCACCTCGCCCGCGATGAGCCGTTGCACGACCGGTCGCTTCAGCTGCGCATGGAGCACCACCGCATCGCCCCTAAACACCGCGTCGACCAAGCTCGGAGCTTGCTCGAAGGCCTCCCCCGTCGACCGCTCGATGCCGTAGAATCGCCCACCCGGAGCGACGAACGTGGTGTCTACCCAATAGAGGCGCGTCGCGGTGGCCAAGACGTTGAGCCGCGGCCAAGGGCCGGCTATCGGGATGAGCGCCCCCGAGTCGAAGAACACTGCGTTCGCCTCGACGGGGCGAATCTGCTCTCGGCCCACATCAAAGTCCCCCGCAAAGACCTCGAGGTTTGTGTCGATGAGCGCATCGATTTGAGCCCGTGTCCTGCGGACGTACTCCGTCTTGGACCGCTGTAGGAGCTTGATCGCTTGGCGCAACTGTGGAGTCATCCTCAGCGGCTCTCGGCCCACGGCGTCGAAACTTGACCGTTGCTTTCTTGGTCCTGGTCTCGACGCGGCGGCTGCCCGACGAATGGCGTCGAGCTGCGCATTTCCCAGCTCTGCGAGCTGGGTCTGCGCGAACAGGACCAGCGTCGCCCACGACGTCGACTCGGCTGCGGGAATCGGCGCACGGGTCTCGAACGTCGGTTCGTCGCTTTGAGCCTCGAAGTAAGACAGGAGCAAGCAAGGACGCCCTTCGTGGGCGCTCAGCTCCACGGCCAGGATCTCGCGCTGCCGGTTCAGACGCTGATCCTCGGTGTGGATGGCTTCGACGACGCGCTTGAGGAGCCGATAGCGGACCCCCTCGAGCAACGCGTCGCGCCCGTCGAGGAAGAGCCTGAGGACTGGGTCGGCGAGGTCGCGCACCCGGTGCGCGGCTTCGCCGACCCGCGCGTCGATGAGGGTCGCGAGGCGCTCGACGCTGGCGCGCGCTTGCTCGTCGCCGAGCTCGACGCGGCGGAGGCTGCGCAGCAGCCCCTCGCCGCTTGCCGGGAAGGCGCGCAGCAGCCCATGGACGCGAGATGGCAAGGTCGGAAAGCGGGCGCCGACGCCCTCGAGGAGCGCGTAGATCCGTTGGACCTCCAGCGCGTCCAGGCCCTGGTCGCTGAGGTCGGCCAGCGAGGGGCCGCGCACTTGGTCGAGCCAGGTCAGCAACTCCGCCGCAGCGCGCAGCGTGCGCAAGCCGCCCAGCGGTTCAGCGAGTGACTCACCAGGTCGCAGGAGATCGCGCCGTCCGTCGACGGAGACGGCCTCGAGGCTCCCCATGACGAAGTCGACGGCGAGCACCTCACAGCGCGCCGAGCGCTTCAGGTTGGTGTCCACCTTGAGGATCTGGGCGCCCGGCCCGACGCGCTCAATGACACTGAGCCGGCGCTCGACCTCAGGGACGGTCGGGTCTGGCCACTCTTCGGCCAGAAAGCCGAGGAACGGCGAGTGCCCGACTACCAACCATTGCCCCGCGCAGGCCTGGAGCCAGGGCCGCAGCATGGCGTCCTGGCCCACGAAGTCGTGGCGATCACGGGAAGGTGAGACGATGGAACCGCCCTCTGCAAAGACGCCGTCGTCGAAAGGCCGCGTGTAGCGGGCTTCGAGCCAGGGCAGTAGCGCCTCGAGCCCGTCCACACCGCCGGCCTCGAGGGCTTCGCTGACCTCGCGGGTCGGCCCGCCGTGCATGAGCACGAGCGGGCCAACGCGCAGAATCATTGGGAGAGAGGCGAGCGGCCGCAGCCACGAAGGCCAGGTCTGCGGCGAGTCGAGGGAGAGACCTGTGAGCTCCAAGAGCGTTCGTTTCTGGTCGCCGTACCACCAGAAGCGGCCCGAGAGCAGGTCGACCTCGTGGTTGCCCAGGAGCATGACGACCTGACCGCCCGCCTCGAGCGCCTCTCGCGAGAGGCGCTCGAGCTGGCGTAAGGCGTAGACGACACAGCACGCGCCGACGACCCGATGGCGCGCCGCGCGCAGTGGTTCGTCGTCGACGGCGTCGAGACCGAGGGGATCGATGTCGACTGCGAGCTCTGAGAGCACGCTGCGAACGGTCTCCCCGTAGGTCTCCCAGAGGCTGTCGCCGCGGGGATCTTCCGCGGCGGGGTAGCGGTTGCGCAACCCCGCGTCGAGCACGTCGCCGACCTGCACGAGGGCGGTGCCCGGCGGTGCGCACCAGGCTCCCCGTTCGTCGATGAGCCCAGCCGCCTGCAGTGTGGGCTCGACGGCCTCCCAGTGTCCGTGGACGTCGCCCAGCACGACCAGTTTGGCGACTTCGAGCCGCACCAGCGGCTCGAGGCCGCCGTTTGCCAGGTGGTGTGGAGTCGCCAACGGTAGGAGCCCGTCGTCGACGGGTTCTTCGGCGTTGTGGGCCGTCAGAAGGGCGCGAACGGCCTCACCGACGCGAACGTCTTCGGGTTGCCTGCCGTGAAGCGCCCGCAAGACGTCTTGCCCGACCTCAGCACGTTGAGCGAGGGCGTCGGCGAGGAGCTCGGCGAGGTTCTGGGCGAGGGTGCGCATAGGGACGCAGGATAGGCCAACTCCAAGTCGGCGGCGACAGTGGAACGCTCGCGTTTCACACCATTCGCCGACCGCGCGACACCGCCGTCGTGCGAGGTGTCGTTGCATCGTCTCCCTCGCTCACAGCGCCTGGTGGGCTTCGCGCGGTGACCAGACACCTTTCTGTCCAACGGGCTCTGGTGTCGAGACAGGGTGAGTGGAAGGCCATGACATTGCGATCACACCAGGGCTCGTGATGGCACACAGTCAAAGGGTGTCCCGGTCGCGGGCTGTGTTGGCGCGGCTCGCAAACGCTGCGGCTCGCATCCTGCCTGCACCTTCAGGGGCCTGGCGCTGGCCGTTGAGCAGCCGCAATGGGCGGTCAAGGTCAAGGACACGAATGTCCTGGTTTCCTTCGTTTGTGTGACGAGACCGGGCCTGGGTGTCGGCAAAGGTCCTCGAAGGATGGCGGAGAGTCCTGCAAACCCGAAGCGTTGCGCGCGTCCTGCGCGTACCTTCTCCCGCACGGCTTGGTTCTTGAAGAGGGAGAGAGGACCGTCTGACTCGTCTCGTCCTTTTCGGCTCCCTGTTGTTTTTTGTCCTCTTCGAGCCCTCTCTCAACTCAGGCAGAACCGCTCACACGCATTCTCACAAGGAGGTTTCTATGAAGCCCAATCTTCTCTTGGTTCTGATGGTTGCAATCGCCACCCTCGGTTTCGTCGGCTGCGAATTTGATGAAGGCAGCGACGGCGACAGCAGCACCACCACACAGCCCGATGTGACGAATGACGAAAGCGAGACCGCCGTCGGGATGGAGTACCGCTATGTTCGCGTCGATGACATGAGCGGCATCATCACTGGACAAGATCCTGGTGCCGACATCGACGCCATCATCCTCGAGAAGGCCGCTGGCACCGACGTCTATGCGGACAAGATCGAGGCCTTCCAGCTCGGCGTAGACGTCGGCGACAACATCGATCCGGTGGACGCGCTCGGTGCTCCGGACTCGGTCGTGGATTTCAAAGGCAGCGCCCCGACCTGCAACGCCGATGCGGGTTTCGTGTCTCTTGGTGGCTCCGGTTACCTCGTCGCTCACATGGGTGAAGCCATCGAAGTTGGCGACTCGGTCGCCGTCATCGAGGTCGGTGGCTGCGATTACGGCGGTGGCATGGCCAAGCTCGAGGTGGTCAAAGTGCAAGTTTCGGTCTCGGCCGAGCCCGAGAACCAACACTGGGTCGCTCTCGGCCAGGGCGAAGGCCCTTACCTGAGCCTGAGCGTCATCACCCTGCCGGAGGTTTTCAACTAGTGTAAACCGTCATGACTCTCCATGTTTATTGACTGCAAGGAGCGCCCCCAATCCTCAGGAATTCTTCAAAAATACCGGCA
>PFUG01000078.1 GCA_002789955.1 Deltaproteobacteria bacterium CG_4_9_14_3_um_filter_63_12
CGACCTCCTTGCCCTCCCACCTCTGACTTCGCCCAAATGCGCATTTCGTTCCCGGACGACGCCTAAGAATGACGACTTCAGCATCAAGGATACCCGACTTTGCGCCACAAGAACGCTCGAATTTCCTCAATGTCATCGATCTTGTTTGGAGCGATGACACAGACCGAGACACCGTGATCGATCAACCAACTCATCAACTAGCGGCAGGGCTGCTGACTCGATCCCAACGAACAGCTCGTGACCTGCATCAGGCAATCCGAGCACCTTCTGTGTGAAGTCCACCGGGTGTTTCCGTTAGGCCTTCACACGCCCCGTCTCAAGGCCAGATGGCCCATGGATCCGGTACTCATGTTCGTTGCAACCCCAATCAATAGCGACCATAACTTCTGACATGACCGTCTCCCTTCAAGAGGTGGTTCGGTCCAAGCAATCCCTCAGCGACTCGATTCCACACGACAAGCTGATGAAGGGGCTTGAGCAGCGGATTTCAGACCGTTCGGTCTTGAAGCTGATCCGCAACTGGCTGAAGTCCCCTGTCTTGGAGACTACGGATGAGGGCGTCGTCGTCCACCGCCAGGTGGCGGGGACTCCGCAGGGAGGAGTGATTTCTCCCCTGCTGTCCAACTCCTATCTCCACTGGTTCGATCGGGCCTTTCATGGCCAGAATGGACCTGCCCGATGGGCCAACGCCAAGCTGGTCCGCTATGCGGACGACTTTGTTGTCATGGCCCGCTATCAGGGGGACAGGCTCGTCAAGTGGATTGAAGAAACCCTAGAGAACAGGATGGGTCTGACCATCAACCGGGACAAAACGAAGGTAGTAAACCTCCGGAAAGGGGCTAGGCTCGATTTTCTTGGGTACTCGTTCCAATACCACCGCGACCTCAAGGGCCGGGACTCTACGTATTTGAATGTGTTTCCATCGAGCAAGGCCCTGAAGAAGGAACGTGCCGAGCTGAAGAAGAAGACATCAAAGCGGTATTGCTTCATGCCTGTACTCGCTATGATCGGCTCGCTCAACGAGCACATTCGAGGCTGGGTGAACTACTTCTCTTTCGGATACCCTCGTATGACGTACCGGAAACTCCGATGGTATTTGCTTAATCGCATGTATACCCATCTAAGACGCCGGAGTCAGAGACCTTACCGCCCTCCCAAAGGCACAACCTGGGAGGCCCACTTTAAGCGATTAGGGTTGGCCCCTCAGCTCCTCTGATTTCCCCCGTGCATGCCCTTGGCTGAAAGGCTGGGTCCGCCGGATGCGGGAAAACCGTACGTTCGGTGGGATGAGGGCTTGGGCGAGGCTCCGCAAGGGGCCTCCCCAGGCTACTCTACCGTTAAAAGGAAGCCCAAGTGTCATCGTACGCTCCGGCAAGATTTCCAAAGGGGTGTTGAGCGATGTGTGGAGTGATTGGACTGATCTGTGGACGGGAGCGCGAGGACCTGGGCCGCATCGCGTCGGACCTGCTAAAGATGCTCGAATATCGGGGCTACGACTCGACGGGCGCCGCTATCCAGGGGCCGGGCACGGACGTGTGCTTGGTCAAGGGAGTCGGCGCACCCTCGGTTATGGTGAACGAGCTGGGCATCATCGACATGGGGGGACAGATTCTCTGTGGACAGGTGCGCTGGGCCACGTTTGGCGCGGTGACGCCGGAGAACTCCCAGCCCCACGAGGTGACCTGTAAGACCCACATCTACGGCGCCCACAACGGGAACGTGACGAACTGCGACGATCTGCAGGCATGGCTGCGCTCGGAGGGCCACCACGTCCGCTCGGACAACGACGGCGAGATGGTCGTGCACACCGTCGAGCACACCTTCGCCATCGAGCTGAACAGTCTCGAGGATTCCTTTGACGTTGCGCGTCGCCGTGAGTGTATGCGCTCGGCCATCATCGCGGCCTCGGCCAAGCTACACGGCTCGTTCTCGGCGGTCATCGTCGACCCGGTGAGCCGCTGCCTGTGGGCGATCAAGAAGGGCTCGAGCCTCTACTTCGGCCTGACGACAGGAACGGCGGACGAAGCCTTCGTCATCGCCTCGTCGGACCTCTCCTCGGTCCTGAAGATCACCCGCGTCGTGGTCCCCATCGAGGCCGGAGAGTTCGTTGAGTACGACGCCCGCGGCTACCAAATCTACAGCATCGCCGACCGCGTGCTGCAAGGCCCGGAAGGAGAGCGTCGATATCTGGCGGGGCAAGCCATCGAGCGGGCTCCCGTGCGCAGCCGCCTGCGGGCTAAAGACACGGCCCTGCTGCCCCAGTTCGAGACCTTCATGGACCAGGAGATCTCGGCGCAAGAGCAGACCTGTCGCAACGTCATCACCCTTTTCGAGGGGGGGACCGAGGCCCTCAAGCTGCTCTCGCCCTATTTCAGGGATCTGTCGAAGGAGTCGATCGGAGTTCGCGCGCCACTCGGAACCGAGCAGGCTCGAAGCGAGCCCGCTGCGTCCCCACGTGCGATGGACCCGATCTTCGACGCGCTCGAGACCCTTCGCAGCCAATACGAAGACGGCTCGATCCGTGAGCACTTCCACCAATTGGTCGCCGAGCCACACTTCGCCCACATCGTCGGGTCCATCCCTGGGGCCATCAAGATTCTTCTGGCCGACGGCCCGCCGGAGATCGTCGCCGACCGTCTCTTCTCCTCGGAGGCCGGCCTCTTCGCCGACCTGCTGCACATGTCGACGTCCATCGACGAGCGGGTCGCGGTTCGCATCCTCGACGCCCTGCTCGAACGTGAAGAGGTCGACGAGTTCGCCGCCACCACCGATCGCTTCACCCGCCTCTGCACCGACTGCCAGGAGCGCGGCGGCAGCATCTTCGTGGTCAGCTGCGGCACGAGCTACCATGCGGCTCAAGCCGCGTCGCTGTTCTTCAACGAGATCGCGGGGACGGAGCTGATTCCGATCTTACCGGGCGACTTTCGAGGCCAATACGCCAAGTCGTTGCGCGCCGGGGATCTCTTCATCGCCGTCAGTCAGAGCGGCGAGACCAAGGACCTGATCGACGTCATCAACGATGTCATCGCCACAGGTCTGCCCATTGGCCGCGTCGCGGTCGTCAACAACGTCAACTCGACCCTCGCCCAGGAGAAGAGCGACCTGGTGATCCCCTTGCGCTGCGGCACCGAAATCGCCGTGCCGGCCACCAAGAGCTTCATGAACCAGCTGGCGGTCTTCTACTGTCTGGCCATTCGACTGGCGCAGCGGCGGCTGGAGACGTTGCCGGCCGACTCGGCGCGCCGCGAGAGCATCGCCAGCGCGCTGCAAGACCGCCTCGAGCGGCTGGATACGCTGCCGGCGCTGATCCGCGACACCTTCGAGCGCACGGACTCCAACGTCGAGTCCGCCGCCCACATGCTCTACCTCACCCCCAGCATCCACATCCTCGCCACGCGCCTAAAGGCCGTCGCGAAAGAGGGCGCGCTGAAGATCCGCGAGGTCGTGCTCAACCACACCGAGGGCTTCGAGGGCTCCGAGTTCAAGCACGGACCCAACACCATTTTGGGCTTCAACACGCTCTTCGGGCCGCTGGAGATCGACGCGCTCCTGAAGAAGATGGGTAAAGTCTTGGACGGAATTTGCCAGCGCACGACCGAGCTCGAGATGGACTCGACTTCTTTGCGACGACTGATTCAGGCGGCGACCGACGGGGTGCTGTCGCCCACCACCAAGCCCTTCTCGCTCAACCAACGGGAGAGTCAAGTCTTGGCCGAGGTCTTCGACCAACAAAAACTGATCGACGAGCTCTACACCGACTACCCCCTGATCTACATCACGGGGCCCGACGAGCGGGACGTGAAGCTCACCGTCTCGCAGATCAACACCCACAAGATCCGCGGCACCAGCACCGTGGTCATCGCCGAGGACCATCCGGCGCTGAAGCAGGCCGCCTTCAAGGCGCCGGCCGACAACGCTCACTACCAGGCCGTCTACATCACGCTGCCGCGCACCAACGACACGCTCATGATGGTGTTCTCGGCGACCGTGGTGTTGCAACGCTTAGCGCTGCGCATGAGCTCGCTCAAGCAGCAGTACCTAGACCTGCTGGGCATCCCGAACCACGGGGTGCACCCAGACGTGCCCAAGAACGTCAGTAAGTCCATCACCGTCGATTAGTTGGGTCGAGCGGCCGGCTCGCGGCGCGTCACCCAAAAGGTGAGAAGACATCAGAGATTCTGCGATGAGTCCGGCCTCAGGTTCACCACAGAGAACACAGAGAGCACAGAAGTTTTCTCCTCTCCTCTGTGCTCTCTGTGTTCTCTGTGGTGAGCCTTACGTGCAAACCTGGCGAGCGAGCGATCTTCGTAGCAGAGACGCAGAGGGAGTCGATGCTCCAAGAACGACGTGAGCCCAGCCGAAGCTGGGCTCTTGTCTGCAGATCTACTGAAGCTACTCCTTCTCGGTGCCCGTTTTGCGGACCTCCCCTTCCACTTCGGACTCGATGGCGCCCTTGAGGCCCGACACGACCTTCGAGGGGGCAGGATTCGACGCGCCTTCTCCGGCCATGGCGACGGCGGCTTGTTTCTTCTCGACGATTGCGGAGAAGACGCCCGTCTTCTCGAGGATCATCAGGACTCCGACGACGGCGAGCACCGTCAGGAGGATGAGTCCCGGTGCGAAGATGAGCATGCTGACGACCATTTCGCCCATGAAGGAAGAGTCCATTTCAGTTCTCCTTTTGCTTCGACGCGGACTTGTTTGGCTTAACGATTCTGAGCGGCGTCGCGTGCTGTGCGAGCAAGCCCACCGCTGGAAAGCTGCAACGACGAGGTCAACCTCGGGTTCCCGTCCGTTTCTTCTTGGCCGTCTTCTTGCCGTTCTTCTTGACCTCGGCCTCGGCCTCGACGGCTTCGTTGAGGTTGGCGACCACCTCGGCGGCGGCGGGATTGGCGCCTTCGACCGGTTCCTCGTTCTTGGCGCCGAGCACACCGGCCTTCTCGAGCAGTAGGGCGACTCCGATGAAGCCGAACACGGCCAGGAGGATGAGTCCTGGTGCGAAGATGGCGATGCTCAAAAGCATTTGTCCGAAGTATGCGCTGTCCATTTCCATTCTCCTTGGTCGGCTCAATGCCCACCGCCAACGTGATGAGCACAGTGTAGCGATCGAGGGCGCCGTGGATAGTGAGCCCAAACACCAAATTCGTTGTTTTCATCAGCCATTTGCGACCGCAGTGTTCACGCCAGAGCGGCCTGGTACGAACACACCAGCGCCCTCGCGCTCCCTCGCTTCCGCTTGACAAAGGCAGCCCCCCCTCATACTTGCGAACGCCACCACAGTTTGTGGTGCTGCGCAGCCCCGCCCAATTACGTCGGGGCCGCTGCTGGTCGCGACGACCGAATCGCCCAGACCTAATTCCAGACCTAACCCCAGACCTAACCAACGATCCGAGAACAGGAGGCAACATGTGGGATTTGAGGCTCAACGAGGAGCAGACCGCGCTCGTCGACATGATCCGTCGCTTCACGAAAGAGGAGGTCATTCCGGTGGCCGCCGAGCTCGACGAGAAGTCCGAGTTCCCCCTCGACGTCTGCAAAAAGGCCTGGGACCTGGGCTTCATGAACAGCAAAGTGCCCGCTGAGTACGGCGGCCTGGGCCTCGGCGTCTTCGAGAGCGTGCTCATCTCCGAAGAGCTCTCCTACGGCTGCGTCGGCGTCGCCACCACCGTGCTGGCCAACAACCTCGCCGCCACCCCGCTGGTCTTGGCCGGCACCGAGGCCCAGAAAGAAAAATACCTGGGCCAGCTGGTCAACGAGTACTGCTTCGCCTCCTACGCCACCTCCGAGCCCGGCGCCGGCAGCGACGTGGTCGGCATCCGCACCAAATACGAGAAGCAGGGCGACGATTACCTCATCAACGGCTCGAAGGCCTGGATCACCAACGGCGGACACGCCAAGTGGTACCTCATCTTCGCCACCTCCGACGCCAAGCTGCGCCACAAGGGCCTGACCGCCTTCGTCGTGCCGCGCGATCTGGAAGGCGTCTCGGTCGGCAAGAAAGAGAACAAGCTCGGCGTGCGCTGCTCCGACACCTCCACCATTCACTTCGACAACGTGCGCCTGACCAAGGACCACCTCGTCGGCGAGGAAGGCGACGGCTTCAAGCTCGCCATGCGCACCTTCGACCGCACGCGCCCCGACATCGGCGGCTTCGCCTCGGGCCTCATGCGCCGCGCCATCGACGAGTGCGTCGCCTACGCCAACGAGCGCAAGGCTTTTGGCGTGACCATCGGCCAGCACCAGGCCATCCAGTTCATGATCGCCGACATGGGCATCAAGCACGAGGCCACTCGCCTGCTCACCTACACGGCGGCCAAGATCCTCGACGGCGGCCAACAGGCCTCCATCTACTCGAGCTACGCCAAGGCTTTTGGCGCCGACGCCGCCATGCAGGTCGCCACCGACGCGGTCCAGGTCTTCGGCGGCTACGGCTACACCAAGGAGTACCCCGTCGAGAAGCTTATGCGCGACGCCAAGCTCTTGCAGATCTACGAGGGCACGAGCCAGGTGCAGCGCATGGTCATCGCGCGGCACATGCTCTCGCGTTAGGCGTCGGGTTTGCGGTCGGGTTGGCTTCGGTTTCAAACGCAAAGACGCAGAGTTACGCAAAGTCGCAAGGAGCGAAGGGGGGTGCGCCTCCACTTCGTCGCCGATTCCACGATTCTGTCGCGGAGTGAAGGCTTGGAAGAAAACTCCTTGCGTCTTCGCGTCTCCTTGCGTCTTTGCGTTAAGATGAGAGCGCCACCACCCGCGAACCCTTGAGGGGAGCCAGGCTGCAGTGATTTGTATGAACATGACTCACCAAAGACGCGCCAGTTTCTTGTTATTGCTGGCGTTGCTGTTCTCGCTCTCGCTGGCGTCTTGCGGCTCTCAGCCCACGCCGATCGCCTGTGCCGACCAGCCGGCGAGCGCAGCGACAGAGCGTGAGTTCGCCCATCATGCCCTGCTGATTAGTCACCTCGAGACCCTGGCCGACCTCTTGGGCGACGAGACCCTCGAGCCCGGCATCATTATGGTCGCCGTCGAGAACACCCTGGCCGAATACCGAGCCGACGGCGCCGGCAAGCTCGGCTCCACGGTAATGCGCCTCGAGGCCGCGCTGAGCGGCGAGCGGCGGGAGCGTTACGAGCGAGAGATGGCGCCGCACCTGTTGCACGCCCATGCGGTGCTGGACAGCAGTCTGGCCGCGCTCGAGGCGCGCAACGCGGAGGTGTCGAGGTATTGCGCGGCGATTGTCCAGGAGTGGTTGTTGGGGAAGTGAGCGGCTCTTCATTTGGGGTTTTGCGGTTTCCACGGCCTTTGATTTCAACGCAAGGACGCAAAGTCCGCTAAGGCGCAGGGGATTTTCTTGTAGTGCCCAAGAAACCGCCTTGCGACTCTGCCCTCTTGCGTCTTTTCGTCAATTTGGAGGTGAGGCCGGCGGCCGCCCTGAACTGTCACAAACGTTTCGAGCTCAGGGGGCTCGGGGCCCATCCAAACCACGAATCTCGACCCACGGCGCGGAGGCTCAGTGCGGGTCTGCGCGACTCGTCGGCCGGGCCGATATTCTACCTGTTGCCCTGCGCCGGTGTTTTGTGTCCTACTGGAGGCCTTCTCCGCCAAAACACCATCAGAGCACTCGTCGGAGCTCACCATGAAGAAAGGAATTCTCGCCGTTTTGGTCGCCACGCTCGTCGTGGTCTCCGCGTGTTCGACCGATGAAGGCGCCCCGATTCTCTACGGAGAGAATGTCGCTGCGTTCTACGGAATCGACGCGCAGACTTGTCCAGCTCCCCTGACGGTCGAGACCACCGAGGAGCTCAGGTCGCTTCTCGAGGGGATGGTGTGGGGTGAGGAGAATGTGGCGCTCTTGCCGTCACAGGCTTCGATTTCCACGGAGGTCACAGTGTCTGGGCGACTCGAGCTCAGCATCACAGAGCTGACCATCCCCACCCTTCAGAGCTGCGAAGTGGGGTGTCGGGAGCCCCGTTTCGAAGGTGAGGACCTCGCGGGTGTGAGCTTTATCACAGAGCCTGGTGGCGAGGGCGCCACGACCCTGGTGCTCGAGAATACGACCGTGCGCTTTCAGCCGGTGTTCGTGCGGAGCATGGCGAACCCAGGCTATTCGGTGCGCGTCCTAGGTCCGTGCAGCGAGTCTTGTGCGGAGCCCACCCAGAGCCTCTGTCCCACCGACCACCTCTGCTACGAGCGCGGCGCGGAGTATTGCGTGCGCTGTGCGAAGTGGGAGCCGCAGGTCTGCGTCTGTCACGGTCTGGAAGGAATTCTCGAGGATGGGGTGTCGTGCAGGTTTGCGACCTCCATCGACACGTGGGCTGCGCAGGCCTGCAGCGCTGGGGTGTGCGATGGGCAGTAGGTGCGGGGCTGAACCGTTTCAACAAGGTCTCGCGTTACGACGCGCAAGCCCCAAGAGATTGGAGAAGAGACGATGAAACTCGACAGGGATAGGGCGAGGCTTTGGCTCTTTGGGCTGGTCGAGGTCGGGCAGGAGCTGGGCGCGGGGATTCACTACCGCCCGGAGCTGGAGCGATGGAGTTTGGCGCAGGACACCCTCTTTGCCCCCATGCTGGACAGTGAGGGCCGGAAGATTACCGCCTTCCAGCCCGCCGGTCCCAATCCATGCGAAGGCCCACCCTAGGAGTGTTACGTAGCGAGCCCAATGGCAGCGCCAACCCAGAGTTGTTGCGCGTTCCGTGACAGTGACCTACCCGTTCTCTTTGGAAGCGGCGCGTCGTCACCAGAAGGTCTCGGAGCGTCATCAAGAAAGGGCGAAGGCCGGCGCGTTCTAGCCGATACCGCCGGCCTTCTATCAGTGTTCAACGAGCACTGTGTACGAAGGAGCTTGCCATAGTTCAGATGCAGGTAGCAAGAGAGACTTCATCATCGCGATCTACGCGCAGTCGGCGAGCGGCATGTGGAGCGTTCCAGAGCTGCCGACGCGGGGACTTTGCGGCACGGATTGCGGCGGGTGCGATGTGCGTGAGCATTCCTATCGCTCTCGCAAGACGGGTCCGAGGCACCGGCTCTTGGTGGTGTGCTGTTACGAGCACGGTCGGTCATTCACGGTCTACCCGGCGGGCTATGTGCCCTACGCCCGGACCTCGCTGGAGCCCTCACCTATTGCGTTGAGCCTTTTCTTAGCCGCGTTCGATGCCTTCAATGGCGAGCGTTGGTGCGATGCGGGTTACGGCGAACGGTCGTGGCCGACGCAGCAGCGGCACATCGCTTGGGCAGGTGGGTGGCTGGGGTTGTGGGGTGGCCTGGGTGAGCGAGCCGCCGAAGAGTTGGGGGTGGCGCTGCACGAGCACAATCGAGCCACAGCGAGCTTCAGGCAGGGCGGCTACCGGGCCCGTGGGGCGGCGGTGGTCACTGTGCTCAAACTCCTTGAAGGGGGTGTCGCGCTTTGGCCTCAGCTGTTGCGCATCGGGCATGCTGTTGGCCTCTGCGGACGCGGCTACCAGGTGGGTGTCCATCGAGAGCTGCGGCCGCTGTTCCACTGAGCGGTCTTGGGCGCAAATGCCCACAGGACCTCGCCCTGCAAAGTTTCAACGACTTCGTTCCGGCAAACCCGCCCGCAGATGAGGTAGACCTCGGATTCCCTCAATGAGAGGTCTCCGATGGTCGACAATCATCGCTTTTTTCTCCCGAAGCCCTCTTTCGCTACCGCGTCATCTCCCACGTCG
>PFUG01000238.1 GCA_002789955.1 Deltaproteobacteria bacterium CG_4_9_14_3_um_filter_63_12
TGGACGTAAGGGGGCGCTTGGGGCGGATAGGCCGGGTACATGGGCGCTTGCGGCTGAGGCTGCCCCCAATATTGAGGCGGCTGCTGCGGCTGACCGTAGCCACTCAGGTTCATCTGCATGAGCTGGAACGGGCTGAGGGCCGCTAGGCTGCGCACACTCTGCCGCGCTTGCGTAAAAACCTGCAGCGCCCAGCTCAGGGTCGTGCCCATGAACTCCGTCAGCATGGGGTCGTCCATGCGGATCATCTGCAGCAGCAGCGGGATAGGCAGCAGCCGCCCCGCTTTGCGGCTCTCGAGGATGATGTGTGCCAGCGTCGACTGCGTCAGGTCCTCGCCGGTCTTGGCGTCGACGACCTTGGGCGAGGCCCCTTTTTTGATCTTGTCGGCGAGCTCTTCGTGGGTGATGTAGCGGCTCTCTTTGGTGTCGTAGAGGCGGCGGTTGCTGTATTTTTTGATAAGCATCGTAAGCTCCTGGGCGGCCCTGCGAACCGTGACTGGCCAGGGCGGCCGCCGGCCGCCCCTACGAAGATGGCTTTGCATGGCGCGGCGGCGCCCATACAACGATATTGCAGTGCGTAAGATAGTCTACTGCAGCCCCACACGCAAGACCCGACTTCGGGTCGGCTTGCTCACAAGAATGCAGCGCAGAAAGGGACCTTGAGCGAATTTGTTGCGATGCAATAAACCACTTGACAGCGACGAGCGACCGCGGCTAGTTTCACCCCGAAATTGAGACCACCGCCTCGACGCCCTGGAGGCTCCATGAATCGTCCCATCTCGCGACCTCTCAGAAACATCGTCGATACCCTCCTCGCGCTCGCCCTCGTCCTGGCGGCCAACCTAAGCGGCTGCGCCTCCGGCGATGGCCTGAACAACAAGAACGACACCCACCAGAGCGACGTCGCCGACGAGACGTCCACCCAAACCGACGCCGACGAGGACGCAGTCGAGGACGTTCTCTCCGACGCAGACCTCGCGCTCGACGACCAGCTTGACGGGACCGACGACGCGACCCAAGTCGACGGCGACACGGCCCCGGACACCTCGAACACTTGCATCCCCAACCACGACGGCACCATCACCCGCGCCGAGATGCCCATCCAGACCGGGCTGCGCGGCACCTTCAAGGTCGCCCAGGACGCCTCCGTCGACATGGTCGGCAGCACGGATGACGCCGGTCTCCGCAGCTGGGACCTGAGCGGCGCCCTGGCCGGCGATCACCTCGTCCTCAGCGAGCTGCGCGTCCCTGACGGTTTCTGGTTCGCCAACGACTTCCCCAACGCCACCTACGTCAGCCCCTTGAGCGACACCTCCCCGCTGCTCGGCATCTTCCAGGCCACCGACGGCGCCCTCCTCCTCCTCGGCGTCGCCTCGCCCGAAGACAGCTTCACCGCCACAAAGGTCACCTACGACCCAGGCGTCACCTTGCTCTCCTTCCCCTTGACGGCCAACAAGACCTGGACCACCGACACCAGCATCAGCGGCACCTACAACGGCGTCTTCACGATGTACAACGAGACCTACGTCTCCAAGGTCGACACCTCAGGCACGCTGCGCACGCCCTTCGGCGAGTTCGACGTGCTGCGGGTCGCAGTCACTCTGGACAAGACCGTCGGCTTCATCACGACCACGACCCGCTCGCTGCTCTTCGTCACCGAGTGCTTTGGCACGGTCGCCAACGTGACCTCTCAGGCCGACGAGACCGCCGTCGAGTTCACCGACGCCGCCGAAGTCAGGAGACTCTCCCCTTGAAAACCACACTCATCGCCGCGCTCGCCCTGGCGACGCTGCTCTCCGGCTGCCTCGCCCATCACAGCGGCGCCATGCCTGGGGAGCCCAAAGACGCCACCTACGTCGAGCTCGAGGGCACCCGCGTGCGCTACCTCGACGAGGGCTCCGGCCCGCCCGTCATCCTCATCCACGGCTTCGCCTCGGCCATCGAGGCCTGGACCACTGTCATCCCGGCCCTGAGCAAAGACCACCGAGTCATCGCCCTCGATCTCAAGGGTTTTGGCTGGACCGACCGCCCCGAAGGCGACTACTCGCCCGCCGCCCAAGCCAAGCTCGTCTTCGCCCTCATGGACCACCTCGGCGTCGAGAAGGCCGCGTTCGTGGCGCACTCTTGGGGTTGCTCCATCGCGCTGCGCGCCGCCATGCAGAGCCCCGAGCGCGTCTCGCGCCTGGTCCTCTACGACGCCTGGGTCTACTTCGACCAACTCCCCACCTTCTTCCTCCTGGCCCGCGCCGACGGCATCGGCGAGGCCCTCATGTGGCTCTTCTACGAGGAGCGACCCGCCGAGAAGATGTCCATGGCGTTCTACGACCCTTCCATCGTACCGGCCGCCCTCTTCGACGAGGTCGAGCGCGTCATGGGCCGACCGGGTACCATGGCTGGGGCCCTCGCCGCCATCCGCGGCCAGCGCTTCGAGGACCTCGAAGAGCACTACGGCGACGTCAAGCAGCCTGTGCTGCTGCTCTGGGGCCGCGAGGACCGCGTCACTCGGCTGCGCTTCGGCGAACGGCTGCTCAAGCAGTTGCCCGACGCGCGGCTCGAGGTCTACCCGCTGACTGGGCACTTCCCCATGCTCGAGGCCGCCGGTGCCTCGACCCACGCCCTGCAGGCCTTCCTCGCCGGTGAGCTAACTCCGGAAGCGGCCGAGCCTGCTGCGGTTTCGGATCTTGTGGGCTCTGAGGTCCCGCCGACTTCGGACGCTGCCGCGCCACTCACGCACGAACCCGTCGAGGTCACCCACGAGCCCGTCGAGGTGATCGGTCCGGACTTCAAAGAAGAGGAGGAGGTCCAATGAGCCGCCTCCAGACCATTGCTCTCCTCGTTATTGCCTTGCTTGCAGCGCTTCCCACGACGGCCGCAGCGGAAGGCTTTCGCAGCGTCGGCGACGAGCTGGCGACGGCCGAGGACACTCTTTTCGACTTCGCCGCCGACCTGCGTCTGCGCAGCGAGCTGCTCTTCAACTTCGACCTGGATCGCGGCATCACGCCGTCGGGCGACTTGTTCTTTCCCTTGCCCGTGGCCGATCCCACGAGCCAGGTGCTGACCCACAACGATATGCGCTTCCGCACCGATCTGACGCTCTTTGCGCCGACGGGCGGCATCGCCCTGAAGACGCGCATCGATGTGCTCGACAACCTGGTGCTGGGCAGCACGCCCAAGGGCCCGGCCGTGGGGACCAGCACGCAGCTGGCTCCAGTGGACGCCTTCCGCGTCAAGCGGGTCTGGGGCGAGGTCTTGACGCCCATCGGCCTGCTGGCCGCAGGCCGCATGGGCAATGACTGGGGCTTGGGCATGTTGGCCAACGGCGGCAACTGCGCCGACGGCGACAGCGGCGACGCCGCCGACCGCATCGCCTTCCTGACGCCGCTCTTCGGACACATCTGGGCCGTGGCCTACGACTTCTCCGCGACGGGAAAGGGCACGATGCGGCCCAACCGCTCGCGTGCTGTCGACCTCGAGCCGACGGACGACGTCACGACCTTGAACTTCGCGTTCCTCAAGTGGGACGACGAGGCCGCCACGACCCGCAGCCGACGTGCGGACCGGATGTCGTTCAACTACGGCGCCTACGTCTCCTATCGCTGGCAGCAGAACGATATTCGGGAGACGGCCGACAGCACCTCGCTCCTGCGACCCGAAGACGTGCTGCGGCGCGACTACGGCGCGCTGGCCTCGGACCTCTGGGTGCGGCTCCTGCTGCCGAAGTTCCGGATGGAGCTCGAGGCGGCCTACTTGTGGGGCAGCATCGACCAGGTCTCGTTGATTCCTGGCGTCGAGATGACCAAAGGCATCACCACCAACGCCTACGGTTTGGCGCTCGAGACCGACATCGGCGACCCCGACGGCGCCTGGCTCGGCGGCTTGGATCTCGGGCTCGCCAGTGGCGACGACGCCCCGGGCTTCGGCGCCAACCCGGACAAGGCGACGCGGCGGGCCGAGCTCGGCGACATGGATGGCGCCCAGGCCTACCCGCCCGACGACATGACGGCGGACAACTTCGTCTTTCACTCGGACTACCGCGTCGACCGCATCCTCTTCCACGAGCTCATCGGGACCGTGACCGACGCCTTCTACCTGCGTGGCCATGTGCGCTGGCACGCCCTGGAGCTCGGCCCCACCACGCTGACCGTCTCTCTGGCCACCATCGCCTCGTTCGCCATGGAGCCCAACTCGGCGCCGGGACAGGAGCAGCCCTTGGGCGTCGAGCTCGACCCGACGGTCGAAATCACCACGACGGACGGCTTCGGCGCCGCCCTCGAGTACGCCGTGCTCTTCCCCTTGGCTGGCCTCGACAACGTCCTTCTCCACTACGAAGCCCAACCCGCCCACCTCCTGCGTGCGCGGTTGAGCTTCGCCTACTGAGCAGACCATGAACCGGATCGCTTCCCATCTCATGATTCCGCTCGCGCTGCTCGCCTTCTCCTGCGACGACGGCGTCGGCACCGGCGTTCCCGCCGATGTCGATGGCTTCGGCGGCGACACGATGGAGACCGACGTCTTCATCCCGCCTTGCACGCCCAACCTCGACGGCGTGCTCACGGCCGACGAGATGTTTCCTGCATTGGGCGTCCCGGCCTCCTACACCATCGCTCAGAACCTGGATGTCGACGTGGTCGGCACGGACAAGGGCGATGGCACGAGAGCCTGGGACTGGTCTTGGTCGAGTGCGTCGGAGCAGAAGAGGCAGCTTTGGGGCGAGCCGATCGCGGGGAAATGGTACGCGTCCGAGTTCTCCGAGGGCGCCTTCGTCGTGCCCTTCGATCTGGCCGGAAAGATCGACAGCATCTACTCCTACGGCAACGATGGACTGAATCTGCTCGGTTTGGCCTCGACGGAAGAGAACCCAACGAGCGGCAAGATCCTGATGCACTATTCAACCGTTGTGCAGCTCTTCAAGTTCCCCATGCAGAAGGGCGACAGCTGGATCTCCAAGGGCACGGTCCGCAACTCGACCTTCGCGGGGCTCCCCTACGCCGGTCAGGACACCTATCAGGTCGACGTGGACGAGCTCGGCGAGCTGTCGCTGCCCGACTTCACGTTCAAGAAAGTGCTGCGGGTGCGCACTCATGTAACGGTGCAGCCGACCGTCGGCGCCAGCACCTCGCGCCAACAAATATCCTATGTTTTCGAATGCTTCGGCGAGGTCGCGAGGGCGACCAGCCAGGCCGGAGAGCTCGACCCCAACTTCACGAACGCAGCCGAAGTGCGGCGCTTGGGGTTGTGAGAGCCCACAAGAAACCAGTCCATCCCTCACGAAGGAGTCATGATGAATTTGAATGTTTGGGAACAATGGAAGAAGGGCTACTACACCTGGGAAGCCGCCACCGCCCAGCTCATCGAGCAGTGGATCCGCTCGCCGCTCGTTCTGGGGCCGTCGGGCGCCATGCTCTCGGCGATGATGAAGGTGAAGGCCAAGCGCAACGAGAAGCTGGCCGAGACCTGGGGCAATTTGGGTCTGCCCACCAAGCGGGACCAAGAGCGCTCCTTGCACCTGCTCAATCAGCTGCACAGCCGCATCTCCGACCTCGAAGAGCGCATCGAGAGCCTTCAGAAGTAGACGACGCAGGGGCGCGTTGGCGTGGGGGCGCAGCGCGCTGCGCCCAATGCTGCTGCGTCCCTACGCGATCACAGGAAAGAAAATGGACGTGACATCCTATCTCGAACTCAAGATCGCGCCCCGGGCCATCTTCGACACGCTTGCGGCGCGCGGCTCTCGGGTCCGTTACATGCTCCCCGAGGTCGCGGGCGGCTGGCGCTCGGTGACCTGGGCGCAGCACGCGGAGCACATTCGCTGCGTGGCGCTGTTCCTCAACGCCCACGGCTTCCAGTCGGGTGAGCGGGCGGCGGTCTTCGCGCCCAATCGCTTGGAGTGGATCGAGGCCGCGCTGGCCATTCAGGCGGCCGGCGGCGTGATGGTCCCGGTCTACCCCAACAGCACCGCCGAGCAGGCCGCCTACATCATCGAGCACTCCGACGCGACCGCCCTCTTCGTCGACACGCCGGAGCTCCTCGGGCGAGTCCTCGAGGTCTGGAGCGAGCTGAAGAACCTGCGCCGCATCGTTCTTTTGGACGACAGCGTCGACGTGCCCAGAGTCCTGGCCTCGCTGCGCAAAGAGCGCAAGGACGTCCCGTCCTACGTCGAGGTCGAGCGCAAGCTCTACACCTGGACTCGGGCCAGCGTCGTGGGCAAGGCCGTGCACGCCGAGCTTCCTGAGGCGTTCGGGCGTCTGCTGGACAGCGTCTCTCTCGAGCAGCCGGGCCTGATGCTCTACACCAGCGGCACGACTGGACAGCCCAAGGGTGTGCCGCTGACGCACCGCAACGTGGCCATCAACGGCCGCGACTGGCTGACCTGCAACGGTCCCCTGGTGGAGGAAGGCGACGTAGACCTCCTCTGGCTGCCCATGAGCCACATCTTCGGTTTCGGCGAGGCCTGCTTGGGCAACACGCTCGGCTTCACGACCTACCTCTGCGACCCCTACACCGTCCTGGGGTGTCTCCCCGAGGTGCGTCCGCACGTCTTCATGAGCGTGCCGCGCTACTGGGAAAAGCTGGCCTCGGCGGCCATGGGCGAGGGGACCGCCGACGACCGACGCCGCCGGCTGGCGGAGGTGACCGGCGGGAATTTGCGCTTCTGCTTGTCCGGCGGCGCCGGACTGAAGCAAGAGGTCAAGGAGCTCTTCTACGCCTGCGGCCTGCTGATCATCGAGGGCTATGGCCTGACCGAAGCCAGCCCGACGCTGACGCTGAACCGCCCCAACGACTTCCGCTTCGACTCCGTGGGCAAGCCCCTGCCCTCTCTCGAGCTGGTGCTGGCCAAGGACGGCGAGATTTTGGCCAAGGGTGGGAGCGTCTTTGGCGGCTACCACAAGGACCCGGAGGCGACGGCGGCGACCTTCACCGAGGATGGCTGGCTCAAAACCGGCGACATCGGCCGCTTCACGGACGACGGCTTCTTGCAGATCATCGACCGCAAGAAAGAGATCCTGGTGTCCTCGGCGGGCAAGAACATCCCGCCCTCGAACCTCGAGGTGCGCTTTGCCGACGACCCGTGCTTTGCTCACGTCGTGGTCTATGGTGACGCGAAGTCCTATCTGGTCGCGGGGATCTGGCTCTTGGAAGACGAGCTGCGACGCCGCCTGAAGATGACGCCGGCCAGTCCGGAGTGGTCCGAGGCGGTCGAGGGTTTGGTCAAAAGCCGCGTCGAGTCCGTCAACGCCGAGCTCGCCCGTTACGAGACCATCAAAAAATGGGCGATCATGGACAAGCCGCTGACGGTCGAGAACGAGCTGTTGACGGCGACGCTGAAGATCCGGCGCAAGAAGATCTACGCCGAGTTCAAAGAGCAGTTCGAGGCAATGTACACTTAGTTTCTTTTGGAACTGACATCGCGATGGGAACAGGCTCGAGCTCACCACAGAGAGCACAGAGAACACAGAGAGTTTCTCTTTCTTTCCTCTCTGTGTTCTCTGTGGTGAGCCTGAGTCCCGGAATTCACCACGAAGTGCACGAAGGCCACGAAGGGTATTTTTGTTCACCTCCTTCGTGTTCTTCGTGTCCTTCGTGGTGAACCTGAGCGAAGGCCACGAAGAGCAATTGATAGAAGAGGGTTCCGAATGGTGAAGCGCGTCCTCAACCTATTCAAGCGCGTCGGCAAGAAGCCCGCCGTCGGCCTGACGCCAGCGGACGTGGTCTACCGCGAGAACAAGTGGCGACTGCTGCGCTACCGCCCGAGCAATCCCATGCATCCGCGGCTGGACTCGCCGATCTTGCTGGTCCCGAGCTTGATCAACCGGCACTACGTTCTAGACCTCATGCCCGGCAAGAGTCTTGTCGAGTACCTGCTCGCCTTGGGTTACGAGGTCCTGATCATCGACTGGGGCACGCCCACCGCTGAGGATCGTTTCCTGACCTTCGACGACGTCTGCGACAAGGCGTTGGGGCGCGCGGTGCGCAAGGCGGCGTCGTACGGAAAGAGCGGCAAAGTGCACTTGCTGGGCTACTGCCTGGGCGGGACGCTGACGACGATCTACACGGCCGTGCGGCCGCAGTACGTGGCCTCGATGGTGGCGTTGGCGGCCCCCATCGACTTCCACGACGACGGCGTGCTGGCCGTCTGGATGCAGAACCCGAAGTTCAACGTGGACGCCATCGTCAACGGCTACGGCAACGTCCCGTGGCAGCTCATGCAGTCGGCTTTCCAGATGATGCGGCCGACGCTGAACCTGAGTAAGGCCATCGGCGTCCTCGACAAGGCGTGGGACGACCCCTTCCTCGATGGTTTCTTCGCGCTGGAGACCTGGGGCAACGACAATGTGTCGTTCCCGGGCGAGTGTTTCCGCCGCTACATCAAGGAGCTGTACCAGCAGAATCAGCTGGTGAAGGGGGAGTTCCGGTTGTCTGGTCGGCCGGCTCGGCTGGCAGACATTCAGTGTCCGGTTTTGGCCGTCACGTTCCAGCACGACAACATCGTGCCCCATGTGAGCGCGGGTGCGCTGGTGCCGCGGGTGGGTTCGGCGGACAAGCAGCAGTGGGATTTGCCCGGTGGGCACGTGGGTGCCGTGGTCTCGCGCAAGGCGTCGGAAGGTTTATGGCCGGCGTTGGCGGAGTGGTGGCGGCAGCGGGACGAGGTGGCTCGCGCGCAGTAATGAGCTGCACGCTGGACTCTAGGCTAGTGCCCGTCCGGAAATACCCCATCTGCGGCGTCGCCTTCCTCCCTCGCTCCTCGGCGTACCGGTGCGTGGCCTGC
>PFUG01000544.1 GCA_002789955.1 Deltaproteobacteria bacterium CG_4_9_14_3_um_filter_63_12
ACGCTGCAAACGTCTCCTCGATTTCGAGAATAAATGTATCCCACGCCCGTGATTTTTACACGTTACCGCCCACGACCTCTGCCAGGAGGGCGGTTTCCGGGCGGGGCTTGGCCGGCGCCTTACTGACGTTCTGTGAGGCCGCGGTTGAAACCCCGGGCAACGTGCCCGGCGCTGCGCACCTGCGGCCCCCCCGACCTGAGGCTAATTTTCGGCGCAGCTTGTACTTCTGCCATGCCGGGCGCGGATGCCCAGGTTCTGGACGCGGTTTCGGGGTGGCAACGTCGATCATGGGCGACTGCCACTCGCTGTCGGTCCCGAACGCTATGGGGCATGGGAGCAACAATTGTCGGTCCTCAGGGCTCGAGCAGCGCGTCGGAATCGAGGGCGGTCGGACGCGGTTCCTCGAAGCGGGTTCGGGCGGTCGGACGCGGTTCCTCGAAGCGGGTTCGGGCGGTCGGACGCAGTTCGGGCGGTCGGACGCAGTTCGGGCCGTCGCACGCGCGGCCCAGCGCTCCGTACTGGACTACTTCTGGGAGCGCCCCTTCAGCGCGGCGGTCGGCGAATTCCGGGTGGTGCCTTGGTGTGGCACTTGCGCCCAAAGGTAGGCTGCGGACCTACACTCTGACTGGCGAACAAGAGGTCGTGGGCATCATCGCTCGCGCAAATGCCCGCGGGCGGCGGCTGCCGCCAGATATGCCCGTCGCTTGGCTTCACTACGCAGCGAGTCTCAACTCCTCGCCCATGTAGTAGCTCGACGACCTCGCACAGCGGCATTTTCGTTCATGACCAGTATGCGAGAGCCCTGTGGGCAAATGAGCCGCCCGGCTTGATGCAGGAGTGCCTTCTGCAAAGTGCCCAACGACTCGAAGTGCCAACGAGGTGAGCGCGTGGAGTCGTCCAAGTCACATGGGAGGTTCGCTTGCATTTCGAGCTCTCGTCCGAGGTTGTGCGAGAGCAATGCCGTTCAGGTCCACAGTTCGTTCGCAGACCTGTGCGTCGCCGGCTCAGTCCAGTTATTGGGCCGCCAATACCCCTCGAAGGTACTCCATTCCTCGTCGATATCGTACCAATCGCTTTGCGCCTGAATCAGGGTCTTGAGTTGCGCGAAGCCTGCCCATCTTGAAATTGCGTGTTTTGCTGAGATCGGTGGAAAATGCGACCGAATTCCGAACTCTTCCCAAAGGACATCTTGTGAGTGCCCGTTCGCAAATGCCCCAGGTGAAAGGAGCCGACGACCGAGCGACGCAGGCCACGCACCGGCACGCCGAGGAGCGAGGGAGGAAGGCGACGCCGCAGATGGGGCATTTCCGGACGGGCACTAGGCTCACTGGGAGCGTTGGCCCTCTGCGAGGCTCTCTTCCACTTCACCCACGTCCGTTTTGATACGAATCTTAGCGGGAACTCCGGTCAGGACGTCATCCTCACTGGGTTGCTTCTTCTCGCTCAAACCATCCCAGAAGCCACGATCCCACCGACGAGGGATGGCGTAGGTGTAGATAAAATCGTCGAGGGGCACGCTGTATTGTGCGCCGGCCTCGATGGAGCCAGTCGTGTGGACGTAGCTGTCGTCGACCGTGAGCTCGACCCGATTCCAGGTCTTGGGGCTGCTGTTGGTCACGAGGATGAGCGTGCGGCCTTCCAGTGCACCGGGTAACGCCGTAACTTCGGCCCCGATGTCATTGGTGACCTCACGCGGCCATCCAGCAATGATCCAAATGACCAAAGCGGCGGCGATGCAGAGGTAAATGACTACTACGGCTAGTTTGACGATGAAGTAGCGACGACCTTTCACGGCATCTATCGGGCTCGAGTGAGTTGACCAGCGCGTAGTCTACAGACGGTCCGGTAGATAGCAACCGCCCCGCGCGCAACCTTCCAGCAGGGAAGCTCGACCGGCATCCCCTGAAAGTACTTTGCGATTGTTACAACCTGGGTTGCGAGATCGACGTCCCCAATGCTAGCATCGCTGCGATTTAGCGGCCTGTGGTCGCTGCCCACGAAGGTTTGGTGGTGTGAATGAAGATCGTCTGTGATGCTTGTGGTGCCAAATACCTTGTTGCTGACGACAAGATTCACCGCCGCGTCGTGAGGCTGACGTGCCAGAAGTGCGACCATGTCATCACCGCACGGCGTGAGGCGGAAGATCAAGGGGGCGTCGAAGCTGCGGACCTGAGAGCACGGCTAGGGCTCGGTGGGAGTAAGCCCCAAGCCAAACGGCCCAATGCGATTGCCGATTGGTATTACTCGAGGGATGGCCAGAGCTTCGGTCCATTTCCGAAAGAAGATCTGGTGGCTCAGTTTACGTCACGTGAGTTGGGAGCGGAGTGCTACGTTTGGCACAGAGCTTTGGGGGCGTGGTCGCCCGCACATTCGACTGCCCCCTTTGATCAGATCATCGCAGACCAGCAGGTCTCTCATTCCGCAAAGAATCCTTTTGCCGATCCGAATTCGGGAGCTGCGGCGCTGCTCGCTCGAACAGGCACCGAGGCGGCCAGCGTCGAAGCCAAACGACCGTCGCAGCGAGTAAAGAACCTCAAGGGGACGCTCGACACGTTATCTGCGGAGAGTCGTCCCGAGGCGGTGGCAGACAGTGAGGGTGCTGATGACCGGTCGGCGGCCACCAGTCCTGATGCACGTGGCGAGGTCAGTGAGGATGTCACCACCTCGGTTGCGGATGTAATCGACGAAGCATCGCACGCAGAAGTCGACGAAGCATCACACGCAGAGATCGATCTGGACATCGACGGGGCGAGCCGTGTCGTAGACCTCGAGCAGTTGCGGGCGCTCGGCATGAGAACCGACAGCATGCCCCTGCTCGACCCTGCACTGTCCACCCTCGAGTCGCAGGAGATGGACACCGTCAACTTGGATGACGACACCGTCTCTGCTCAGGGTTCTGAGCAGACGGGCTGGATGAGCAAGGAAAGTGAGGAAGCGCGAAAGCGTCTTTTCAGCGCGATCGAACGAGCCCACGAGAGCGGAGCGAGTCATGCGCCGGTTGAACGCAGCATGCTCATCCACATCGACCATCTCAGACAACAAAACCGCAAAGTGAGGCTCTACGCCATTCTTGCGGTGCTCGGGATGGCGTTGGTCGGCATCGTCATCTGGGCAGTGCTGAGTTACAGCGAGACCCATATCGATGCAGAAGAGAAGTGGCAACCAGGCGCTGCGCTCGTCAGTGAGGGTGGTGAGGAGATCGACGACGCGGAGCTAGAACGTCTCGCTCCAATCGCCGAGTTCACGTTGGTCGAGGTCGGGGACGATGGAGCTGGTGACAATGGCTTCGTGTTTGACACCGTGGACGGCGAGGTCCTCGCTTCGAGCGAGGCCCCTAGCGTCCACGGCGCTAAGACGGGGAGGTCCGACGAGACAACCAAACCGCGGGTGAAGGGGGAGACCGATCCGAAGAAGGAGATAGTGAGCCCTCTGAACAAGTTCGAGGGTGTGGTGACCGACAAAGACTCAAAGGTGGAGTCGGGAGTGCTCTTGTCTTCCAGCGAAGAGGAGAACGTGGGCGTGAAGCCTCAGAGCGATCTGATGCCTTCCTCACTCGCAACAGGCTCCAGGCGAAGGCGTGCTGTGGACCTCAGCGGAACTGCCTCCCCAATCGCAACGACGCTCGACACAAAGGGCTCGAAGTACGCCGCGACGACGAGCCGAAAGGTCAAGTCGAGCGAGCGCAACCGTTTCAAGTCCGGCCTGAAGAAGGTCTCGAAGGCCGTACAGGAGTGCCATCAGAGACAGCTCAAGAGCGGCTCGATCGCGGCTGGAAAGATCTATTTGACCGTGACGGTCGAACCCGATGGAACCACCTCCAACGTCAACATCGACAAAGCCATCAGCGGAACCCCGTTCGAGGAGTGCTTGCTGAGCAAGAAGGGCAGATGGACCTTCGAGACCTTCGAGGGGAAAGCCGTCGAATTGCGTCAGGGCTTTGTGCTTGAATGAAAGCCCTCGCCGTCCGTACAACTCATTGCTGGTCCCATGCAATTGATGTTCGCCACCGTCGAGAGCGCCGAAAGCCCGCCCCTTCGAGCGCTTCAGGAGAGTCCCTGATGTCCACACGCAACCAAACCTCCCTCCCTAGGCTCCTCACTGCACTCGTCGTAGTCGCCCTCCTTCTCCCTGCCGTGGCGTTTGCTGGCCACGATGAGAAGATCGAGTACAAATTCGTCGGGTTTGGCACCAACCCTGACTTTTATGGCATCCATCTCCAGGACGAGATTGCGGGGGATTCGCTGTTGGTCTTCCAAGTCGGGACCCCTACCCCGATCGCATCTTACCCCCTCGAGGGGACGAGCTTGAGCAAGGCCCTGAAGAGTGCTGAGATCGCCCCCTATGCCCTAACGGACAAAGGAATCACCGGCGAGACCGCCGAACAGGGTTACACCTTGGTCGGAAAGACCTTCGGTGCGCAGTTCCAGCTCTCCCTCAAGATGGGGGCCGAGGAGGGCACTCTGGGATACGTCGCGGTTGTCTCGGACCCGACTCGTACGGAGTACGCCGCCATCAAGGTCAAATCGGTTCATTGGACGAAGGACGGCACTCGGGTCGTGGTCATTCTGAACCAGAAGTTGGGTGGGGAGTGGCCCATGGATTCCGATACCCTCGCCGCCTACTCTCTTGCGGCGCCAGCTCCGGCTCCTGCCCCCTAATTTCTGACGGGTCCGCATGGCTGGCCATTGTGCAAGGCACACTCATCTCTGTCGGCGGCTGCAGTTCGGCACTTAAGCGTCGAGAAAGAGATGGCAAACCTTTCGTGGCAGGCCTATGCTCGGAGGCAAGGTTCCACCTGGGAGGTGCAAATGTCGTTCAGCAATACTCTCTCTTCCGACGCGGCACATCGACGAACCAAAGTCGCGGGCGTTCTGCTGCTTGTAGTGCTCACCCTCTTCGTGCCGGGCTGCAAACTCATCTTCGAGCCTGCTGACGACGCCGCTGACCGACTTTTCGAGGCACTGGTGACCCGCGACTTCAGGACCATGGAGGAGCTGCTCAAAGACGACGAGCTGCGGGGGAAGGCTCGCCGGCTCTCGGGGATCTTCAACTCGCCTCCCTTCAAAGGTAAGGCGGGCTATTGGAACATTGAGCTCGTCGAGGAAGATGAACCTACAGGGTTCACCTACGTCTATGTCACCTTCGAGATCCCCATCGCGAGCAAGAGCGTTCGGGGAAGCAAGCACAAGGACGTGGAAGTCATCTTGGAAATGAAGCGGGAGTGGCTTCGTTGGACCGTGACGAACATTGACTACCTCGACGACTTGATAAAGCAAGTCGAACGCAGTCGCTGACGTTCGGGCGAAGGTGCGATGACAGTTAGCCCTCATTGTCTTTTTGTAGTCTCCGACTCGACCGGGGACACAGCCGAGAAGGTGACCCGCTCTGCGCTGATGCAATTCGGCAGCGCCAGTGCGGAGGTGAAGGTTTTCTCGAGGGTGAGAACCACCGAGCAAGTCGCCCGCATCGTGCAAGAGGCTGAGCTGCGCAGCGCCGTGGTGATCTACACTCTGGTCAACCCAACTCTGCGCAGTGTGATCGTCGGAAAGCTCGGTGAGGCTAAGCTCCGGTCAGTGGACCTAATCGGAAGTCTCATTGAGACGCTCTCCGATTTCCTTCATCAGGAACCCGCCGGGAAGCCAGGTCTCTTGCACCAAATGGGAGAGGCCTACTTCAAACGGATCAATGCGGTCGAGTTCACTGTCAAGAACGACGATGGCCAGGAGCCGCGAAACTTTCACAAGGCCGATATCGTCTTGGTTGGGATCAGCCGCACGAGCAAGACCCCAGTATCGAGCTACCTTGCGCAGAAGGGATACAAGGTCGCCAACTCTCCGATTGTGCTCGACCTCGACCAACCGAAGGAACTCTTCGAGATCGACCAATCGCGGGTGTTTGCCCTCACTGTCGACGCAGCCCTGTTGATCCGCATCCGCCGGAATCGCCTCCAGCAACTCGGACTGCCTCCGGATTCCGAATACGCGATGCGCGAGCACGTGATGGAGGAGTTGCGATTTGCGCGCAAGCTCTTCAGCCGTAATCCCACCTGGCCCATCATAGACGTCACGACGAAGGCGGTCGAAGAGACCGCAAACATCATCGTCTCGCTCTACGAGACGCGCAGTGCGTCGCGCTGAGTGTCAAACTCGAGACAGTGCGATGAGCTCCTCTATGCGGGCCTGAAACTGCGGGTCTCGATGTAGGACCTCGTGCATGTGCAGCAACAGTTTCGTGCGCTTGGCTTCGGTGAGGTGAGGGAATCGCAGGTTGACGAGGCGAATGATGACGGCGTCTGATGCGGCTTCACGATCTGGAACGTTGCCCAACTTGATGTCAGCAGCAACCTCACTGATCGCTGTCTGCAAGGCATCCACAGGTTGCCCCGTTTGAATGCGCTGGGCGCTCGCCATCTCGGCAGCAGCCCCACCCTCGACCTTTGTGGTCCGATCGACGAGGTCGATGGAATCGACGAGGTCGACGCCTTTTGCTCCGATGGGTTTGATGAAATCAACCATGACGTGCCCACACTCATCTAGCCGTATGAACCGCACCATCGATCGGATTTCGCGCGCTAACAGGAAACAGCTGGCTTGAGCCAGCGCGCGATTGGGCTTCAGTCGCTTCGCCGAGTCTAGCGAAATCTTCACCCCTCAGCCAAGCGGCTCCGATCACCCTACAGTATTGTCGGCAATCGGGTATAAAAGGTTTCGTCCTATTTCTACGAAGGTCGAATCTCTGCGAATAGGATGAACACGGAGCGTTTGGGCCTTGACCCATGCCAACGTCGTCCGACGCGGAGCAAGAGGTGTTCGTGCTCGAATCCGTCCTCGATTTCCTCGCGGCGAACCAGAACTTTCTCGGGTTCATGTTGCTGCTCTTCTCCGCGATGGTCGAATATCTCTTTCCACCTTTCCCTGGGGACTCGGTCACTTTGATGGGCGGAATCCTCGTCTCTGCGCGGGGTTGGAGCCCAGTGTTCGTGCTGAGCGCCGTCACCATCGGGAGTCTAGTCGGTTCTTTGGTCGACTATGGTGTGGGGTGCTGGTTGCGCTCCCATCCCGAAAGCTGGTTCGGGCGAAAGCTGAGATCTCGTCGCATCAAAGGAGCGATCGAAGACATCCTCTCGCGCTTCGCAAAGCATGGAGCCGCCTACCTCGCGCTTAACCGTTTCATCCCTGGGATTCGCGCTTTCTTCTTCGTCGCTGCAGGGCTTGGCGGTTTGAAGTGGATCTCCGTCGCGTTTTGGGGCGTTTGCAGCGCGCTACTGTGGAACGGTCTCGTCCTTTTCTCAGGTGGATTGCTTGGGGGAGAGGTCGAGGCAATCCAACTTCTCTTCGAGCGTTACACCCTCGCCGCTTGGGGCCTCATCACGATTGTGTTCGCCCTCTGGCTGGGGTCGCTCTGGCGCTCTAGACGACGGGACGCAAGATCTCGCGAGGCCGAACAGTAGCGGAAGTCGAGGCGCGACAGGGGCATGCGGGAAAACAAAAGGCCCTGTGCACGAAGCATAGGGCCTTTGTATGAAAAGGAGGATTTCGACGGATGTCGGCCTAGGACTCCCGTCCACTGAACCGGTCGATCACATCCTTGACCCGAGGATCTTCGGTCGAACACGCAGCGGCGAGAGGGACCTCGCCGTCGAGATCGGCGATATTACACGCCTCCATCAACACGAGCCGCATCTTTGCATCTTGACTCGCCCCCACCGCAAACTCGAGAACCCTACTGTCGTCCTCGCTCAATCCGTAGCGCATGCGAATGGCCTTCTCCTCTTCAGGAGTTAGGGTCGAAAGGTTCGTATCACCAGTACGAGACTCGGTCTCGAGCCTCGACTTCAAGCCTGTTTTCGTTTGGGTCACTTTGCCCTGAGAATCATACTTCTTCAACGTATCCTCCTTCGTTGAAGTCTGCCCGTGCAACTTCAGCTGTTTTACCCAGCATTTCAGACCCGAGCAAACTATTGACCGTCATCCATGACCGTCACGTTCGAACCTGCCGCCCAACGAACCAAAGCGCGCTCGCGTCGGTCATTGGGGCCCTGAGGTCCCTCCACTTTCTCATGAAACGAACGTGGAGCAAACTTTCGACCTTTCACTGAATCAGCTTTCCTATCCACCACTTGCTGATTGCGCACAATCTCACGATACGAATTTTTTTCTTGAAGACACCAACATCCGTCTCCCTCGAGCTACGGAAACGCACGGGAATCGAACCCGCCGAGGCATCGGTACGCGATACCTCCACGCGGTTTTGAAGACCGGGCAGCCCACCAGGACCGAAGCGCTTCCGTGGCGGAGTCTAGGCCTGCACTTACTAGACTGCAACCCCGATAAACCAATCGTGTCCTATGCCTGTTGGTGGGCTGACGTCTGGGGGCCTACGGCCACCTTCTCCCTTATGTGCTCAAGGTCTTTGCCGGCCAAACGAAGCAACCCTGCGGTTGGCTCTGGCAGCATTCCCCACGGGGTACTGACCGCGCGCTCGATACTCCTATGCACGGCAGCTTTCGCCTCCCCGACGGCCTCGAGAAGCGATTCGCCCCGACCCAAACGTGCGCAAATGGAAGCCACCAAGACATCGCCGGGACCGCGCAAACCTGGTCGCTTGAGGCGATCGGCCCCGAACTCGGTCAGGCCTGCGCCGTCATATAAAAAGTCGACAGCGTGAGACTCCTCCCAACGCCCTCCAGTAATAAGCACGTTGCGCGCCCCTCGCCCATGGATGCGGCGGCAGGCGTCCTTGGCTTCTCGAGGGTTCATGATGCGGTGGCCTGTGACCGCTTCGACCTCTTGATGGTTGAGCACGACCAGGGTGGTGTGTGGAAGCAGTTGAGTCGCCAGCACGTCGAGTGCGGCTTCGAGGTACATCGGCCGTTCGGTTCGATCGATGAAGTGCACATCGAGGACCAAATTCGGTGCGCCCGCCAACTGGGAGCTCACGAGCTGAGCGACCTCGGCCTCCCCCACAAAGGCGATTTTGGTGGCGTCTGCTCGGTTGAGCACCAGCTCGAGCTGCGTCGCAACGACCTCTATGGGCAAGCTGGCTCTTCGGGCTCCCCTGCTGTCATTGGCCCTTACCCCCACCTGTGCAAACACAGCGAGGACCGCCTCAGCAGCGCAGGTCCGGGCATCCAAGCCCAGTCCCCCCAGTCCATTGATGTCGAGCTCTCCCACGGCGAGCACGAGCGCGGCCCGGCGGGTGTCTCGTTCAATGTTGAGGAAGTCGGGTCTTGTGTTCATCTCTGGGTTCCGTTGGTGGAGATCGCTCGACGGGCGCACTGCGACGTCGCTCTGGGTGAGTCAGCCTCAGTGCTCATAGACACCTCTTGGTGCGAGTTGCCACCAAGAGGTGCCGGCTCTAAGAGGGCACGCCGCGAAAACTCAGCGCGGCTGACAATACCCCAGATAGCAGAACTCGTTGACCAAACAGTCGACATCGAAGCTGCAGTCTGGTGGAGGCAGAAAGTAGCAGCCTCCCCAGAGACAGCTCTGGTTTGGAGGACAGCCGGCGTCCATCTGACAGCCACCGGGGTTCTGGCAAACCCAGTTGATGCACTGCAATCCGTTGAGCGGGCAGTCTGCCGCTGTGGTGCAGTAGGCCGGGGGGATGCACCGACTCGCACGACACATCCAGTTTTCCTGACAATCCGCGTTCACCAAACACGTCACTGGCTGGCAAGCCCAACCGTCGCATTGTTCGCCGGGTGCACAATCCAAGTCGCTGTAACACGTCGGGGCGAGGTAGCACGTGCCGTTGTAGCAGACGGTTCCAGATGGGCAGTCCGCGCTGCTGTTGCACTGGCTGATCGTCGTGCACTGGCCTCCGATGCAGAGCTGGCCGGGGCCACACTGGGCGTCTGTCGTGCACGAGGCCACGGTCACACATTGCGACTGGAAGGGGTCGCAGACTCTCGGAGGCACACAGTCGGCGTCCGCACGACACCCGCCAGGCGAGTGGGTGCACACGCCGCTTCGACACGACCCGTTGTCTTGGCAGGGAATCCCATCTGGCAGCGCCATACCCGAGCAGCTCCCCGTCGGAGAACCGTTCTCGACGCATTGGCCAATACGGCAGTCTCCGACGACCATAGAACAGTCGACTGGAGTCCCCAGCAGACAGGTTCGGCTCGCCGGTTCACAGCGTTCGACTCCGTTGCAGCTCTGACCGTCGCTGCATTCCATGTCGCTAGAGCAACCTCCCATGCTGCACAGACCGTTGAAGCAGACCTGCCCCGTCGATGAGCAGATCGTGCCGTTGGGCAGCTGTCGACGATCACAGGTGCCCAACGGCTCGACGCAGCTCTCGCTGGTGCACGGATTCCCATCGTCGCAACGCACTGCGGTGCCAAGGATGCAGAGACCGCCTACGCAGCGTTCACTGCCGTTGCAGGTGACTCCATCGCTGCAGTCAGCGCTCGTGTTGCATGTCGGCACGGCCTTGCACAGTCCAGCCATGCAGACCTCGCCCATCGGCCCGCATGGAACACCGTCGGGCTCCGGGTCGAAGGCGCAGAGGCCGCTGGGCTCGGCGCAGCGGTCGCGGGTGCAAGGATTATTATCCCGGCAGAAGAGGCTCAGGCCGGGCACACAGGTGCCGCCAATGCAGGACTCGAAGCCATTGCAGGCCAGTCCGTCCGAACAATCGATGTTGCTCTGGCACTGTGGCGGGCCTTGGCAGACGCCACCCTGACAGGTCGCTCCGCCAACACCACAGATGGTCCCGTTGGGGAGGCTTCGATGGTCACAAACGCCGAAGGGCTCGATGCAGCTGTCGAGTGTGCAGGCGTTGGCGTCGCCGCAACCGATCGCCGGTCCCGTTGTGCAGAGACCGCCAACGCAGCGTTCGTTGCCGTTGCAAACTATGCCATCCGTACAATCCGTATCGGACCTGCAACCGGGGGTTCCGTTGCAGACCCCGTTCTCGCAGGTCCCACCGTTGGTGTCGCAGATGGTGCCGTTGGCGACCGGTGGATTGAGGCAGAGACCAAAGGGCTCGACGCATTGATCGGACGTGCAGCGATTTCCGTCCACACAGAGCATTGACGGGCCGGGAATACAGGCGCCGCCTACGCATCGTTCGGCGCCGTTGCACTGCAGCCCGTCATCGCAATCGCTGTTCGTCGTGCAGAGCGGGCTGCCACAGACGCCCGCCTTGCAAACTCGGCCGTCGCTGTCGCAGAGGGTGCCGTCGGGAACCGGCGGATTGGTGCAGACTCCGAACGGCTCGGCGCATTGGCTCTGGGTGCAGGGGTTGTTGTCATTACACACGACCGGCGGCGCCGGGAGGCAGGTCCCATTGACGCAGAACTCCGTGCCATTGCACGCCAGACCGTCATTGCAGTCTTGCTGCGTCGTACAGGTCGGAGGCGCCCCGCAGATGCCCGCCAGGCACACACGGCCAGCCGCGTCGCACGGCGTCCCGTTGGGCAACGTCGGGAAGGTGCAGGTCCCAAACGGCTCGTTGCAGACCTCGCCGGTACAGGGGTTGGTATCTTCGCAGAACTGAGGGATGCCTGGGACGCACTGGCCACTGACGCAGAATTCCTGGCCATTGCAGGCGCTGCCGTCACTGCAGTCGGCGTTGTTCGTGCAGCGAGGGGGCCCGCTGCAAACGCCAGCCAGGCACACCAGGCCGGGTCCGCAGGGAGTGTTGTCGGGAGCAGCCGGATGAAGGCAGCTGCCATTGGGCTCCGCGCAGATGTCTTGCGTGCAAGGGTCAATATCATTGCAGGAGGGCTGCGGGCCTGGGGCGCACGCGCCGCCGAGGCAAATCTCTCGGCCGTTGCAGGCGCGTCCATCGCTGCACTGGCTGTCGTTCGTGCAGCCAAAGTTGCAGACCCCTCCAAGACAAACGTTGCCGCCGCCGCAGCTGGTTCCGTCCGGCAGGAACTCACTGAAACACCCCACATCTGGGAAGCAGGTGTCCAGCGAGCAGACGTTGTTGTCGTTGCAGGTCAACGGGAGGCCCGGGGCGCAGGTTCCTGCGAGGCAGCGCTCGACGCCGTTGCAGCGGTTGCTGTCGTTGCAGTCGGCGTCGCGGACGCACTGTGGCAGGTTACACGTCCCGTTTAGGCAGGTTCCTCCTGGACAGGGGGTTCCGTCTGGGAATTGCTGCCGGTCGCAGCCTCCGGCGGCCTCCGAGCAGAACGAGACCCAGCATGGCGCGGGGGCCGGGCAAGAAACCGCCCCCCCCGCCTCACATCGCCCCGATAGACAACGTTCGATTCCGTTGCAGAACCGCCCGTCGTCGCACTGGATGGACGAGGTGCACAATGGCTGCGGGATGCACTGACCTGAGTTGGCATCGCACCAGGTCCCTGGTGGGCAGGCCACTCCGTCGCAGAGGCCGACGGGCAAACAGGTCTGCATCTGGGGATCGCAGCGTGTGCCAGGCGGGCAGTTCAGCGCTTGGCAAATGTCAACGAGAACGCACATCCCAGCGCTCGGGTCACACTTGTAGCCAGGCGGACACGCGATGCCGCCACAAAGATCGAGGGGGACACAGCCACCGACATCGGGCTCACAGACCCAGTTCGGTGGGCAGGTGATGTTCTGGCAGGGATCGATCTGCTCACAATAGCCATCGATGCACATGTACCCAGGCTGGCATGGGGTGACGGAGCTGCACTCCCCAGTGCACAGGCCATTCACGCAGACTCGTCCCGTGCCGCACTCCGTCGATGAGAAACACTCGACGCAACGCAGCGTCAGAGGATCGCAGGACAGCCACGGCGGGCAGCCGATGATGTCGCAGGGATCACGGGGCACGCAGAGATCGCTGGCGAGGTCACAGATCATGTTCGGCGGACAGGGCGTGACACCGGAACAGCCGACGTAGATGCACTGGCCAAACTGGCAGACCTCGGACGGGTCGCAGTCGCTGTCGACGAGACAGACCGGGGGATTGACGCACTGGCCAAACTCGCAAATCAGGCCGGGGCGGCAGTCGGTATCGCGGATGCACTCGTTCGGGCGCGGCTGACAGATGCCATAGACGCAGATGTCGCCAGGCTTGCACTCGCTGTCGCTGCGGCAACCATTGGGGAATTGACAAGCCCCCTCGACGCAGATCATCTGGAACTGCGCACACTCGAGATCGCTCTGGCAGGGCAGCGGCGGCGCGCAGCGCCCGCCAAGGCAGTGATATCCTTCGAGGCAGTCGGCGTCACTCCCGCACGCTGGCGGCTGGCACTGGCCAAACTCGCAGACCAGATCGGAGGGGCAGTCCTCGTCGTAGACACAGAGGGGCTTTGGCTTGCAGACGCCAGCGTTGCATACGTAGCCCGCAGGACATTGCTGATCTCCGATGCAGACGGCGCTGCCTTCGAACGTAAAGGCCGATTCGAGACGCGTCACGGTGCCATCGCTCAGCTCGAGCTCGAGGGCGACGGTCCCTGCGGGGTGGGGTGGCGTCGTGAGCCTGGCGAAATCGCTCGAAACCACCTCGACCGCAAGGGCGTCCACGGTCCCGAAGCGCACCTGCATCGTGGACTCGAAGCCTCCGCCAGTCATGAACACGACCTGGTTCCCAAGGGCCGAACCCTGGCGGGGAGCCAGCTCAGTGAGCTGCGCGCGGCGCGGATCGCTGCCGATCACGAACGAATAGGGAGGGGAGTCAAAGGGCGCGCCCGCTGGGTCCGTTTCGGTCCCACCTTGGTGAGTAAGGGAGACGTAGAATTGTACGGTCGTGCCAGCCGGCCAGGGCCTCTGGTCATAGAAATTAACCTGTGTGGCGTCGAGGGGGTCAATGGCGCCCACATACCGGGCCTCGCCTTCCGCCCTCATGGTCACCACGTCCCAGTTCATGCCTTTGTCGAGCGTGTAGAAGAGCTGCAGATCGCCCGAGGTCACGGGACCATCGACTCGCGTGCTCACGACGAAAGGCCCATGACCGTCGGTCGTGTCGCTGATCAGGGCTGTGTCCCAGAGACGCCATTGGCGTTCGTCATCACAGGCAGCGAGCGTCACGCTGAGCAGCGCAATGGTGAGCGAGAGCTTCGTGAGTGAGTGCATTTGTGTCCTCATTGGTCTCGCGGAGCGTTGCTGGCCAAGCCACCAGACAGGAAGATCTGTGGAGTGGGCCGCTGAGCGAGAACTTATCTGTAAGCGATCGGATTTCGCGCGCTACTCGGAACCAACGTGGCTCGAAGCGCGCGATCGCCTGTTGGCGAGTCTGGTCGGCGATTGCTCCTAGCTTTTGCTCTTCGTGTTCGACAGGAACTCAGACGTTTTGAGCATAGACCTGTCGGTGACTAGTTCTCAAGACCAGGACCTCAGTTTGATGCACGAGGGCTCCACTTTTCTGGAATGTGTCGAGGTCCAAAGTGGCTTGTCTGGGCACAGCCGTGGCGAGGCTGCATTCTTGGCTGTCTTGCACTGCAGCCGCCAAAGCGTTCGCGGGAGGAACGATTTGGGGTTTATTACCTCGCTTGTCGCGACCGATTTCGCGCGTCATTTTAGGCAGTTGTACTGCGAAAATCGGTCGTCCGCCCAGCATTTTTTTACGACGTAGATTGCGCACACGGTCCTGAGCTGCCGACAGGAAAGCATGCCTTCAGCCAAGCCATCGATCGGATATCGCGCGCCACTTGGCACCGAGCGGTCTCGAAGCGAGCCCGCTGCGTCCCCCCAAGCGATCCACTGGGACACAGCGCGCAAGTGCTTCGACCTCGGCCGCCGCCGGCCAGGTCGAATTGCCGGGGTCGCCGCGGTTCTCGCCGCACTGGGCGTGAACCTCCTTTTTGTGATGGGGAACACCCTCAAAGACGCCAGCCCTATTGGCACGATGCTGGTCCTGTCCTTCCTGCTCGCGGCAGCGATCCTGACCGTGCCAAACCCTTACGCCCCCGAGGTCAGTGTCAGTTCGTCTTCGACACTGCGTGGGCCGCGCCGGCGCCTAGCCATCATCCCCTTACTCACCGTCCTCATGGGGATGCCCGCCTACCTGCCGCTGGGTGCGCTGCCTGGTTGGCGTGTCGCCCTTGGTCTTGGCTGTGCTCTAGGGGCGAGTTACCTCATCTACAGAATTGTTTACGGTGTGACGCTTGCGCGACGCCGGTGGGATGCGGTGCGACCGGAATGGCGACCCGCAGACCGCGTCCGGATCGAAGCGATGGTGGCCGACCTCAGCGAGGCGTTTGGCCCGAACTGGTTCGACCGCATCGAGCTTCGGCACCCCAACGACCGCGACGCGCACGCCATCATGGTCTCGGCTGAGTGGACGGTGCGGCTCTTCCGCAGCACGTTGGTGCTCACCCATCATGCCAGGGAGATGGGCTCCCACGCCCGGCGCGCTCTGCGAGAGGAGCTGCCTGCCACGACACACGCTTTTCACGAGGGGTATCGAGAGTTCGGTGTGCGTGTCCCAAAGGGTCAACCTGTTCGGGAGGTCACCGCGCGGGTTCAACGTCTCGTCGAAGCGTTCGACTGTGATGGTGGCGTAGCCCAGATCGTGTGGCTCGACGAGCTTCCCCCACGAACCAAGGGGACGGTTCAGGCGACGGCCTATGACGAGGCAGGTGGACGGGTGGAATGGAGGCTCGACCGACACACTCTTTGTGTCCGAGCGGAAGGGTGCAGCGACTTGGTCTTCGACCTCGAGCGTCCGTTCCGAGTGTTGGTGAGCCTCTCCCCTGCTTCAGCGATGCCGTGGCTGCAGCTCGGGGTTCGTCAACAAGGGACCGAAGATCTACAGGAGTCCGAAGCGGAGTTGGCCAGTGGGCTGCAATCCAGGGTGGGGGCGACCTGGCTCGAAGCCAAGGTAGCGCTGCCCCTCAAGACACGCTCCGATGGGCTTTCGTCCCTGCCCGTCGAGCAGAGCGACGCTCCAGTGCTCAACGAACCCGAGATGTTCCCTGAGATCTGGTCGTTCTTGTATTTGGCTTGTTCGACTCAAGGAGGCGCCCCGCCACGTCTGCCAGCCCTGGACATCGCTCAGCGCAAACGGCGCGCCCCGGCAGAGTCCAAGTTTCAAACGCACCCGGTCGACCGATTGAAGTTCTGGGGCCAACCAAACAGCCAAGCGCCTCGCGTGATTATTTCGGCCTTGTTGGGCTGTGCCCTCATCGTCGGGTTCGCGATATCGACGTTCGTTTTCCCGGTGCTCAAGTCAGACGACCCAATAAATGGGCATTATCTGCCCGTGATGATGATCTCCGCGTTGTTGGCGCTGTCTTGTTGGCGTTTCATTTGGGGTGGGAGTGTAGGGCTAACGCGCTACTCCGGAGTTTTGACTGCCGAGCTGGCGGCGATCCACGAGGCGCTAGCGACCGAGCCCTCCACCATCAAGCTCACCGCGTCGGGGATTAGAGGCAACGTGAGGTCCTTTGCGCGGATGGGCTTACCTTTCTCGGTGTCGATGAGTGACGAGCGCGGATTGAGCTCGATTCTCTCGGTATGGCCAGCGGGTTATGGTGCTTTCGGTCTGGTGGGCCGGGAGCGGCTCGAATTGCGGGTCAAGCGCTCCCAACACCCGGTGCAAGCCAAACAGCTGATGAAGGTCGTCAAAGCTTTGGAGGCCAACGCTTGGCCATTCGAGATGGACGATACTGGGGCGGACCTCCTGGTGATGGTCGAGACCCGTCGCCTCTTGGGACATCGCCAGACGAGTTGGCACGCGCTGGTCGCGGTCATCGCGGACATGCTCACGCCAGGGCGCATCCCTTCAAAGGTCCCGCGTTCGCTCCCCGAATTTTGTGAGGTCATTCCCGCGTTCGACGAGGACACCTCGAGGGAGGTGTACGGCCGTCCAGTCCGTGGGTTGAGGCACGGCTTTGCAGTGGCGTTATTGTTTTGTCTTCCAGCATCCCTGCCTTGGGTGTTTGCGAGCGACTATCCGCGGTCGGTCCCAGGGCCTCCTCAATACATCGAACATGCAGAGCCCGCGCTCGCTCACCGATGTCCTTTGGGCGAAGGAGAGATGTTGACCGATCTGCGAGAGTATCAATGCCTCGCCAACTCCGCAGGGATCACGTGGCCGGTCAATGCCCAACATGGCTACGACCTCGTTGAGGTGCTCATTCCGCGGACGCTTTATGGGGGCCTGAGCCACAGCGATAGCGATGGGAACTGGGTCTATCCCACGTACGACTCGGTGAGCTGTGAATTTTGGGAGGAGTGGCTCGAGGGCGAGCGGCCTCAGATTGGCTACGCGGAGGAAATTCAGAGGCGCTTCGAGAAGCGAACCCCGTCGTATTTGAGCCGCTCTTCACGATTCGACACTCCTGTGCTCCTTGATGGTCCTTACCGCGCGTTGCCCGACCTTGCTTTGCGATGTGGCGAGAGCCAGCTTGCGCGACGGTTGAAGGAAGTTTACGAGGGGTACTTCGAGCTGTCGGACCGCCTCTGAACCGAGATCTGGGTCTTGCATGCCTTCCTTTGCTGTGGTAGGTACGGCGGTCTTGTCAAATTCGCTGCTGAGAGCGACGAGGCAGCCCCAGAGAGACGCGAGAGCGGAGGCTAGTGATGAAGAAGAATCCAGGTCAGATCGTGAAAGAAAAGTTTGGTACCAAGCACGATTTGGCAAAGTTGCTCTATACGAAGCTCGAGCGGCCCTTCGACGACGAGTCTCAAGAGGACTTCGAGCGTCGTATTCGCACGACCAGCGCGAAGAAACTTCTCCGGCTGCATGAGAATCTCGAGATCGTCGAAAAAGAGTTCGGCAACAAGTCTGGTTTGGTCGACGCGATCATGAAAGCGAAGTACGCTGCGGGTAAACCCGACCTCCAGTACCGCGCAAAGCTGGAGTCCTACCGCACGACTCGGCTGCTCGACATCTACGGTGCCTGCTAGAGAGCGCTCTAACAGACCGGGTGCGATGACGAGGCAGCCCTCATCTTTGAGGAGAAGGTAATGCTTCGTTGCTGTCATCGCACCCTCTCTCGCTCCCTGCACCAACGGGTGTTGGGGATGCTTCTGATGCTTTGGCTCATCCTCGCGCTGGCAGTGGCTGGCTGTGAGGAGAAGAAGTCGAGTGGCGGAGGCGGCGGAAATGCGAGTGGCCCTCCCCCCGAACAAGTGGCGGGCCCAGGCAAGGTGAAGAAGGTCGCCTCCAAGGACGAGAAGGCCGCGAAGGTCCTTCGTCAGCTGAACAACTACCTGCTCGGCATCACCGCACAGGGCGGCGCTCCTGCTGACCTCGCCGCGGCGAAAGAGGCTCTGAAGCTCTACAACCAGGTCTCTTGGATGAACGACCCCTGGGGGGCGCCTTACGTCTACAAGAAGACTGGGGACAACACCTTCGAAGTCTATTCGTCTGGCCCCGACGGCCAAGAGGGTACGGCCGACGACATGAGGGTCGAGGAACAATGAGTTCTGGCCGCCCATCACGCTTGCGAATCCTGTTATTGGGAAGCGTCGCGGTGAGTGCCCTCGCGATTGGCCTTGCCTGTCAGCCGCAACCATCCGTAGGTTCAAGCGAGTGTTCGGCCGCAACCGAAGCTGTGGTTGTGGCCGAGCCAGGGTGCGAGCTTCAGGTTCCCTTACCCCAAGAGGTTGCGGCTGCAATCCCGGCAGATGTCGCGCCGGCCGGCGTGTTCGTAGACCCCTCGGCTCCTGTCGTCCTGTCGGCTCCTGGGACGACTCCCCGTGTCGAGGATGAGGACGACAAGACCCAACGCGTGTTGCGGCAGCTGACCAGCTACATGATGGCCGTAGCTGCAAGTGGGGGCTCGCCGCTGGATCGCGACGAAGCCGCCCGACGATTGCGCGAGAAGTTTGCTTTAGAGTGGCCTGTGGATCGATGGGGCAACCCCCTTATCTATCAGCAGGTGGATGCTCGCCATTTCGTCATCTTCTCGGCTGGTGAGGACGGTACGCCGGATACCAGCGATGATATCCATCTGCCGACCCCGTAGCGTCGTCGATGGCGAGAGCCGTCGCGCGCCTCCTGCGGGCCGCCCTTCGGGTTCTCACAAATCCGCCGCCCATGGTCCAGCCAAAGGGAGGTTGACCAAGAAACGCCCTCCGAGATCCACTTGCAGGGTTTACACCTCGGGCTGCCTTGGGTATAGTTTCGCGCGACCGAGCAAACCTGCTCAGAAGGTCTTTTCGCGTGAACAGCTTTGGGCCTATAGCTCAGTTGGTAGAGCAGCTGACTCATAATCAGCCACGCCCTGGTTCGAGTCCAGGTGGGCCCATACGAGCGGGCTGCCTCAAGACTGGACGATCGTTGAAAAAACGTTGGTTCGAAAATTCTACTCTCCGAAGGGAGAGCCCAAATCCCGGCGAGACCAGGTTCACGAGGACCGTCTGCTCGATCGGGGTGAACCCAACGCGGGCACTTGCCCACCAACAGCGGCCAGTACATTCAAATATCCGAACCCCGCGCCCGAATGGTCAAGTGCATTTGGGCGTGGTCATTTTGCTGAGTGCCAATCATCACGTTGCGTAGCTTTCGAGGGAAAAATTGAAGCAACAGCTCAAACTACTCCGACAACTGCAGGAACTGGATCTGGAGAAAGACAAACTCGAGGAGCGTATCGGGAAGGATCGGGAGAGACTGCAGAGCTCGAGCTTCGTGCTCGAGGGTCTGTCCAGTGATCTCGAGGCCCAACGAGAGCAACTCGAGGGAACACGCGGGCTGCACCGCTCGAAACGGCTTGAGGTCGAGGAAACTCAGGGTCGGTTGAACGACGCCAAGAACAAGTTCCACGGGGTCACGAACAGCCGCGAGTATGCTGCGGCCGAGCGCGAGGTCGAAGGGTTCAAGAAGTCCATATCGCAGATCGAGGAAGAGGTTGGACAACTCTCTGCCGCGATCAACGAGGCCGAGAGCCAGATCTCCGAGAGAGAGGCCAAGATCGCCGAGCTGCGAAGGGAGCTCGACGAAGACCAAGCCTCTATCGAAGTGGCGGCCAAGGAGATCCAAGACCGCGCGACGGTGATCAGCAATCAGATCACGGCGTTGGGCAAAGATATCCAAGCTCCCGTGATCGGCCGCTATCGCTTTATCCGCAGCAGAAGACCTGGCCAACGTGCAGTCGTCTCTGCGTCGGACGGTGCCTGCACAGGGTGCTTCATGCGACTCCCACCACAGCTCTACATCGAGTTGCAGCGGGGCACGAAACTCGAGACCTGCCAGAACTGCCAGCGGATCTTGTACTTTGAGGCGGAAGTGAAGAGCGCCGACGAGTCGGCCATTTCCTGATCGCTGTGCTTGGCTGGTGCGCGGGAGTCGCCCACCTCAACGGTGGGCATGAGGGCGGGCCCGTGATCGGGTTGCGAGTCGCAGACGATGTGCGATGGCGGTGTCCTTTCTCGCCTGTCAATCAGCCAAACCATGGCGTCAGCCAGTCGATGGTCAGCAAGAACGCTCGAGCTGGAAACGCGAACGATCGCAGCAGATGGTGGACATCGCGCTGCATCGCAACAGGGGTGCACTCATGCCAGTGTGGCTAGAGAATTTCTTTCCCATTCTCATCTTGCTTGCGGTCGTCTCGATCGTCATCGTCCGGCTTCCCAGGATCGAGCTCGGCCATTCTCTGTCGTTCCGCCGGCGTCGAGTGATGAACTGGCTTCCGCTCGGGCTCCTCTATGCGTTCTTGTATATGGGACGGTATAACCTCAACGTGGCCAAGAGGGCGTTCGGGACGGTGATGGACAACGAGGCCTTTGCCATCATCTTTGGTGTAGGAACCCTCGTTTACGGGGTCTCTTTTATCATCAACGGACCGCTGACCGACCGGATCGGGGGTCGCAAGGCCATCCTCATCGGAGGTGCAGGTGCCGCGGTGATGAACATCATCATGGGCGTCGTCACCTACCTTGAGTACACCCACCACATCATCACCGTATTCTCCGTGTTGTACGCCGGGAACATGTACTTCCAGAGCTTCGGCGCGGTGGCGATCGTCAAGGTCAACGCGCCTTGGTTCCATGTTCAGGAGCGCGGTGTGTTTGGCGCGATTTTTGGCATCCTGATCTCTCTGGGGATCTACTTTGCCTACGATTGGGGCGGGGCGATCGCCAACGCTTTCCCCACAGAGTGGGTGTTCTTCGTCCCCGCGGCGATCTTGACGCTCTTGGGACTCGTTGTTGCGGCAGTCGTGCGCGACTCCCCCGCCGAGGCTGGTCTGAAGAATTTCGACACCGCCGACGCCTCCTCCGGCGACGACGGGCCGCGCCTCAGCAGCCGTGCCGTCTTCAAGCTGATGCTCGCCAATGGCGTGATCATGACGATCGCCTTCATCGAGTTTTGCAGCGGCTTCATTCGCCAGGCGATCATGCAATGGTATCCAATCTTCACCAAGCAAACTGCGGCAGTAAAACCCTTCGTGAGTGAACACTGGGGCATCCTGCTGTGTGCTGCGGGTATTTTGGGAGGCGTCGTCGCGGGAATTATCTCGGACCGGGTCTTCAATGCACGCCGAGGCCCTGTGGCGGCGCTCCTCTATGGAGTGCTGCTGCTCGGGGCGATTGTGATGACTTTCGTCTACAAGACAGACTTGCTGGGTCCCTTGGCCATTCTCATGTCCATGGCGGTCATCGGCGTCCACGGCATGCTTTCTGGCACGGCGAGCATGGATTTTGGGGGCACAAAGAACGTGGGAACGGCGGTTGGGATTATTGATGGCTTCGTCTATGCGGGGACTGGAGTCATGTCCCTGACTTTTGCGGTCATTCTGCCGACCGGTGATGCAGCGAAGGTGGTCGACAACTACTGGGCTTGGCCCGTGGCGATGATCCCAGTGGCGCTCATCGGCCTCTACCTCGCGACTCGAATCTGGAACGCGAAACCGAAGGGAAAAGCCGCCGCGCACTGACAGAATCCGTGAGGCGCGCGGTGTGAACGGCGCCGCACCTCGCTGGCGCCCGGCGTGGAGCTATCGTGTCTCATCGACTGATTATCGAGACCCTGAAACGATGCGCGAGAGGTCGGCACGACCGACCCCAGATCGTCATCTATGATCTGGACTCGACGCTGTTCAACACGGGAGCTCGCAGTCTGCAGATCTTGCGGGAGTTCTGCGTCCTACGACCAGAGCTGCTGCCCTTTGCCGCGGCCCTCGACCCGGCGACCATGGGCTATCTGCTCCAAGACGATTTGAGAGCGCTGGGCTACGAGGACGAAGCGGTCTTGGAAGCGTTGGGAGATTTTTGGAAGGTCCGATTCTTCTTGGATAATTACATCCAATACGACTTGCCCTATCCCGGGGCTCTGGAACTCGTTCAGCGCTCGATCGAGGCTGGGATGCTGCCCTACTACCTGACGGGCCGCGACACCGAGAACATGCGCGAAGGCACTGTCAAAGCCCTACGCAGCCACGGGTTCCCCTTGGATGGGGAGATTGTGTTGCGGACCAAACCTTGTTGGGAGGACACCGACCTGCGCTTCAAGACGGAGGTCATCGAGGAGCTCAGAGCCTTGGGGGACGTGGTCTTGGTTTTCGAAAACGAACCCAAGAACGCCAACATGTTTGCGCGCGCCTTCCCAGCAGCTACAGTCGTTCTGCACGATACGGTTTGTTCTCCCGACCCGCCAGTTCTCGATCCCGAAGTGGCGCGGGTCCCTAACCTAGCGATTGAGTACCCTTCATGAGTTACGTCGTCGGCATCGATCTTGGAACCTCGAACACCTGCGTGTCGGTCGTCCTCGATGGTGAGCCTCGAATTGTCACGGATGAGCGAGGAAGGAGCACCACTCCGTCCGTCTTGGCCCTGAACCGAGACGGCAAGTTTTTGGTTGGACATCTGGCAAAGGCCCAGATGGTCACCAATCCGTACGGCACGATCTGCTCGGCCAAGCGGCTGATCGGGCAGAAGTTTAGCTCCAACAACGTCCAACAGGCCCTGCGGTACTTACCCTTCAACGTCGTGCAGGCACCTGACGGCACCCCGCTGTGCGAGATCGGCGGGCGGCGCTTGACGCCCGTCGACGTGGCCGTGGCCGTCATCAAGAAGGTAAAGCGCCTCGCGGAACGCGCGCTGGACGAGGAGATCACCCAGGCTGTCATCACCGTCCCCGCCCACTTCGACAACTCCCAACGCCGCGAGACCAAGCGCGCGGCCGAGCGGGCTGGGCTCGAGGTGCTGCGGCTCATCAACGAACCCACCGCAGCCGCTCTGGCTTACGGTTATGGCTCCGGTGCACGGCAGACTATCGCCGTCTATGACTATGGCGGAGGCACCTTCGACATCTCCATCCTCGAGATCGGCGAGAACGTCTTCGAAGTTCTGTCGACCGGTGGCGACAGCTACCTTGGAGGCGACGACTTCAACCAACGCATCGCAAACTACCTCGCCAAGCACCTCAAAGAAACGACTGGGGTCGACATCGCCTTCGATCGCATGGCCATGCAGCGCCTCCTCGACGCGGCAGAGTTGGCCAAGGTACGCCTCTCCACCGAGGAGAGCACCGAGATCCGACTCAACCGCGTCGCCCCAAACGTGGACCAGAGCGTCAACCTTTACACCCGCCTGACCCGCGACCAAGTCGAGGACATGTGCATCGATCTGGTCGAGCGGTCCTTGGAGATCTGCGACAAGACCTTCGAGTCCGCGCGAGTCGGGCTGCACGAAATCGACAAGTTCATCCTGGTCGGCGGCATGACCCGAATGCCGCTGATTCGCCGCCTCGCCGAGGAGTATTTCGGTCAAGAGGCTGCAGCCAGCGTCAATCCGGACGAGGTCGTCGCTACAGGAGCCTCCATCCAGGCCGCAACCCTCGTCGATCCCCAGGAAGAAGTCCTGCTCCTCGACGTGACCCCGCTCACCCTCGGGATCCGCTCGTTGAACGACATCTTCACGCCGATCATCAAGCAAAACACCAAGGTCCCGCATCGGGTCTCGAAGCGCTTCACGACCAGCCGCGACAACCAAGACCGAGTTCGAATCGAGATCTACCAGGGCGAGGAACGCTACTGCAAAGACAACACGCTCCTCGGCGAGTTCGACCTGGTGGGCATCTCCCAAGCGCCTCGTATGGTTCCCCAGATCGATGTCACCTTCAAGATCGACGCGAACGGCATCTTGAGTGTTACCGCACGCGACCAGGCGTCGCAGGCGGCGGAATCCATCCAGATCGTCGACATGGCCAAGAGGGCGCTCGATGACGTGCTCGGTCACGAGACCGAAGACGATGGATACGGCGTGGAGAACTACTTCGAGGACCCCGACGACTCCCCCTCTTTCGACTACTGACGCTCCGACTGACGGCAACTCCATCGCCGGTCGCTGAGAACGATCCCTTGCGCCTCCTCTCTCTCGCAGTTCATCCCGTGATTCCAGCTTCGGTGCGGACTTTGGCTTTGTGGTTCCTCTGCAAACCTCGAGGGCGCCAATGAGCGTCCTCGAATCGGGCGAAACCATCGCCGACCGGTACGTCGTCTTGGGACGACTCGGCTCGGGAGGAATGGCCACTGTCTATCAGTGCACGGACACCCAGACGGGAGACCACGTCGCGCTCAAGCTGCTGCACGACCACTTGATGGCCGACAATCCGGAGATCGTCGCGCGTTTTCGCCGCGAAGCACGCCTGATGACGCGGCTGAGCGAACCGCGGCCCCACCCAAACATCGTCGCCGTGCGGCAAGTCATCACCCGACCGACGCAGTTGGGCATCGTGATGGAGCTGGTCGACGGTGCGGGCACCCTCGATCGTTACCTCGAGACTCACCAGCAGCTGGCCGAGTCGACCGCCATCGAGATTCTGACCGGCATCCTCGCCGGACTGCAGTTCATCCACGAACAAGGGATCATTCACCGCGATCTCAAGCCCTCCAACATCCTTCTAGGGCTGAGCAAAAGCGGCCGTCTAGTACCAAAGATCGGCGACTTTGGCATCGCCAAGCTGGAAAACCGGCCCGACGAAGACAGTGGCTTCACCAGCACCTTGACCCAGACACAGTCGATGTTCGGCTCTCCCGCCTATATGGCGCCCGAGCTCTTCGACTCGGCGACCAGCGCCAGCACCAAGAGCGACCTCTACGCGGTCGGCATCCTCCTCTACGAGATCCTCACGGGTACCGTCCCTTTCGTCGTCGATGCCATGCCTTCCCACGTCATGCGCGTCTCGTCGCAACCGGTTCCTACGCCTCGCACGTACTGCCCCGAGCTCTCGGGCGATCTCGAACACGCCATCTACGTCGCCCTGGCCAAGGATCCTGCCGAACGCTTCGAATCCGCCCACTCCTTCGTCCGAGCCCTGCAAGGGGAAGGCGTGGATGTGGGCGACGAAAAGGCGCTGCTGAGCTCGGACCAGGACCCGACGCGCATTGCCCGCGACTACAAAGTACAACGTCGGATCGGCCGCGGACCTACGTGCTCGGTCTACAAGTGCGTCGACGAGAGCTTGAACGTCCCCGTCGCCATCAAGCTCTTGCGTGGGAACGACCCCGAGCGACGAGCCCGACTGCTCGAAGAAGCCAAGGCCCAAGCCTCGCTCCACCAGGGCCGAACCCACAGCGGCATCGCCGCCATCCGACACGTCGTTGCCCAAGACTCCATCACTGCCTTGGTCGTCGAGTATGTCGAGGGCTTGGCGCTCGATCGCTACGTTTCCGAAGCCAGGCCCGATCTCGCAACCGTCCTCGAGCTCTTCTCGAGTGCCGCCGAGGCGCTCTCCCATGGACACGAATTGGGGGTCCTGCACCGCAACCTCAAGCCAAGCAATGTCCTGGTCTCCTGGACCGGAGGCGAAGCGGCCGAGCGTCGCAAACCAAAGCTCAAGCTATCGGACTTCCGACTGGACACGGTCTCCGGGCTCTCTCGCCTAGAGCTCGCGCGCAAAACCAAGTCTGAAAACTTCCTCGCCCCTGAACTGTGGGGCTCGAATGGGGTTGCGAGCGAGTCCTCCGATGTCTTCGCGCTCGGGGCGCTGATGCTGCTGGCGCTGCAAGGGCGATTGCCCGAAACCTCCCAACCAGGACCCCGAGGACAAGCCCTGCGAGCGGCAATCCCCCGAGTCTCGCCTTGGTTGCGTGACCTGCTCGAGGCGAGCCTCTCGGAGAGCTCGGCCGACCGGCCGAGCGCCAGGACGATGTTCGAGGCGCTGCAGAAGGGGCTTGGCGAAATGACCGGCGAGCGGGGCCCGGTCAGCGCAATCGAGATCACGCCCCCCGCTCCGAAAGAGGGTTCGGGGCTATTCTTGTGGGCGGCACTGGTGCTCGTCGCCATGGCCTTGTTGGGCGTCGGAGGCTGGCTGCTGGGCTCGCAGGAAGGCAAGGTGACGACGACGGTCACATCCAGTCCGACAGAGCCGCCCGAACCCGTCGTCGAGGATGTGGCCGCCGAGGTGATCGTCGCCGAGCTCGACGTGGGGCCCGAGCTTGCCCCCGAGCCGACCTTCATTGACGTCTCCGGCGAGGTCGCCAAGCTCCTCGCGGGCAAGACCGAAGAGGTGATCAACCCCTGCCTGATGAAAGCGTTTCGGCACAAGAAAGCGGCGAAGCTCAAGAACGAGCCACGGAGCCTCAAGATCAAGGTCTACGTCGACGCCGACGGCGTCTTCCAGAGCGCTGAGGCGCTCAAGGACGACCTTGATTTTCTTGGGCTTGGAGACTGTGTCGTCGAGAAGCTGCAGGCGCTGACTTTCCCGCCTTCCGGTCGCGAGGAGAGCTACGAAAAAGAGTGGTTCTTCTAGGGCTCGGCCCTTCGACCGGCTCTGACTTTTGATCTTGGCGCGAAGCGAGGTAGACTGCGGCGCAATGGTCCAATGGCGCAGTGTCGGCTCGTCCAGAGTCGGGCCCTGCGCGATCCCAATCCCGACACGCTGACTTCACGAATGATAGTCGGGCCATCGCCTTCAGAGCACTCTCATGACGCAACCTGCCACACCCGAGCTGTCGTCGACGGGCTCACGATTGCTGGGCGAGACCGTCGCCGGGAACCTTGTCATCCGACGGTTTCTGGGCGCCGACGCGCTGGGCGAGTGTTACGTCTGCCTCGATGAGGGGATGGCAGAATCGGTCCGGCTGACGCTCGTATCCGAGGCGCGCCTCGAGAGTGGCGGAGCGCCGTTGCGCGCGGCCTTCCTCGAGGCCATGAAGACGACCGCTGGCGTCGACCACTCCAACGTTTTGGCGGTCCGCAAGATCATCGACGACGGAAGGGACGTGGGCGCCGTCACGAAGTTGGTCGAGGGCACCACGCTGGCGGACTACGTTGCAGAATATGGGGCTCTGCCAGTCGAGGTTGCGCTCGACTTGTTCTTGCCGATTGCGGACGCCTTGCTGACTCTTCACGAACAGGGGATCGGGCATGGGGTGTTGCGCCCCAGCAGCATCTTCGTGGAACAGAGAGCCGGCCGCCTGGAACCCCTCCTCATGAACGCCGGCTCGGGACCAGTCGTAAAGCTCGTGCCAGAGCTCGACCTCGATTCCGAATCCTACCGAGCTCCAGAGGCAGACGGCAAGATTCAGCTGGCGGATGTCTATGCGTTCGGCGCCACCTTGTTGTTCGCGATCACGGGCAAGTTGCCGGACGCCGCCGCTCTGAGCACGCCGCTCGTCGGGTCCGAGTTCCCCGAAGAGGTCGTCGCCGTCGTTCACCAGTCGATCCAAGCCAACCCAGCCGCACGCTTCCAGTCGTTCGCTGCCATCCGAAACATCCTCTCAGGCTTGGTGGCGGAGCCCGAACAGGAGCGCAAGTCCGTAGAGCGTCCGGAGCCTGGGGACGAAGTCGCCGGACAGTACATCGTCGAGAAGTTGCTCGGCGAAGGAGGCATGGCCCGCGTCTACCTAGCCAAGGACAAGGTCCTGGGCACGCGGGTGGCGATCAAGCTCCTCAATGCAGCCTGCTTGGCTGAGCCGGCGGTCGTCGAGCGCTTCCTCAACGAGGCCTCGATCCAGGCGCAACTCGTCCATCCGGAGCCACATCCCAACATCGTCGCCGTCCACCGCGTGCTCCACGAAGAGCCCGTCGGGTTCGTGATGGAGTACGTCGAGGGGACCACACTCGAGGAATTCCTTGAGCGTGAAGTGCTCGAAGAGAGCGAGCTCGCCGAGATCTTCTCGCAGGTCTTCGACGGCCTGCATCGAGCCCACTCCAGCCGCATCGTACACCGCGATCTGAAGCCGTCGAACATCCTCCTGACAGGCAGCCGAAGCGAGGGCTTCCTCGCCAAACTCATGGACTTCGGCATCTCGAAACAGCTCGACCAGCCCAAGACCAAGACGAACCTCGTCTTGGGGACGTTGGGCTACATCGCGCCGGAGCTCTTCATCAGCGCCAAAGACGCTTCGCCAGCGAGCGACATTTACGCCATTGGCTGCTGCATTTTCGAAGCTCTGACCGGCGACGTGCCCTTCTCGGTCAGCGGTGGCCTGCGCTCGCTGGCGTTTCGTGTCTACAACGAGACTCCGCCGCTGGCGTCGAGCCTGGGCGCCAACGTCTCGGACGAACTCGAGTGCCTGATTCAGGCCATGTTGGCGAAGAAGGCCGACGAGCGGCCGGAGTCCGCCATCTGGATTCGCGACCGACTGCGGGCTCTTGCAAAGGGTGAGCGCGACGCTGAGCTCGCTGCGCTGATGACGACGGTCGGTGGGAATCTGGCCGAAGGCGCGACGGGGAAGAAGGGCAAGACCCACAAAGGCACACAGCGTATCCAGCCGGGTCCTGCGACTTTGCAGGGCACTGCCCCAACAATGAACACGACTCGCGCGCAAGGCCTCTCGTTCATCGCCGAGGTTCCCACCGCAACGCCACGCCGTTGGCCTATCTTACTGGCTTTGCTCGGAGTCCTGGCGCTGGCCGGCGTAGTGGTCTTCTTGTTCCTCTCGAGCTCGAACGAAGAACCGAAGACCGAAGCCGCGGAGCAGGCAAAACCGGTCGCAAAGGTCGACCCACCGAAAGAGACTCGAGCCCCAGAACCGGTTCCCGAAAAAGCAGCCGAAGACGTCGAGGCTGGCCACAGCGTCTTGCCAGCCTCGGTCGTGCTCAACGCCGACGAGCTCCTCGCCCAGGCGCGAGCCGAGGCCATCGCCGGCGACAAGCGCAAGGCTGTGAAGCTGTACGAGGAAGCGACGACCAAGCTCGAGGACGAAGGAAAGGTCGATGCCAACGCGACCGAGGCGTACGTCGAGATGGCCTCTCTCTATGAAGAGATCGCGGCAGAAGCGGCGGCCGTCCCCGCGGAAGATGCCGACGAAGACATCGAGAAGCTCGACGAGGACACCAAGAACCTCCTCGCTTCCGCCTCGGCCGCCTACGGAAAAGCCGCCGCGATCAAAGGCGAGTACGAACTCTTCATGAAGAAGGCGATTGTGGACCAGAAGCGCGGCAGCGCGGACTCGGCCATGGACGCGCTCAAGGAAGCGGTCGCCGTCGCCGAAGGCGGCAAGGAAAAGAAGGCGGCCGAGAAGCAGCTCGCGCGCATCGAGGGGGCCATCGACCAAGGCTCGGACAGTGAGGACAAGACCGAGGACACCTCGGCTGTTGAACCCTCGGAGATGGTCGACGTGTGGATCGAATCGAACCCCGAGCGCGCGAAGGTGCTCTACAATGGCAAACGCATCGGCAAAACCCCTCTGATCAAGCGATTTCCGCGAGGCGCCGAGAAGCTCAACTTCACCCTCAAGCAGGACGACCACTACGACGAGACGATCGTTTTCGACGGCGAAGTTGGGGGCAAGATCAGCGTCAAACTCAGCTATCGCCCCCGCAAGATTCACTGAGCGGGTTCGCTTCCGGCGCCGACCTCGCTCGAAGACGCGTGCCTGCGCCCGCAATTCTGGTATGGTGCGTCGCCTCTCTAACGCTCAGGACGTCATGAAAAGCGCTTCCACTCTGCTCATCGTCACACTCTGTTTGCTCTTGGCTCCCATCACTCTGGCCGCTCAGGACGCCCCTGTGGTCGACCCTTTCGAGAAGGGCACGACGGCCCCTCCTGCCGACGGTGCAGCCGTCCCGGCGGAGGGTGAGGTTGTCCCTGCCGAGGGAGAGGAGGTTCCGGCGGAGGGAGAGGCTGTCCCTGCCGAGGGAGAGGCCGTGCCAGCAGAGAGTGAGGGAGTGCAGACAGAAGGTAACACCGACATCCAAGACACAGCAGCCCCGCCAATGACGGTGACGATCCTCCCCGAAGGAGAGGCGACGGGACCACAGCGCTTTGCGTACGGGAAGTTCGAGTTCGTCCCCGTGCCCGAGGAGGAGCTCTCTGGAGCCGAGATTACGGCGTTCTTGCTGGTGGGGTTTGCGTTGCCCACGCTGGCGACTGGTGGCGTCCTGATGTCTCAAGACGAGCGGACCATTGGTGGTGCTTGCGTCGGTTCGGGAGCGGCCCTGATGATGGCTGGCGGCGCGCTCTTTTATTGGGCGGACCTGACTGCGGCGCAGTCCGAAGCGGAGCCCTACGTCATACCCACCATCTCCTTGGGACCCGAAGGTCCGAGGGTCAGCGGGCTGGCTCGCTTCTGATCGGATTTCGCTGGCTTCCCACAACTGAGGTGGCTCGAAGTGGGCCACCTCACGTCCCTGCGCTCGCGGTCACTTGGGCTCGAACACAGCGATCTTCTCGCCCCAAAGCTCGATGAGCTGTCGGTCCTGGAGCGCTTGGACGAGGGCCTCGGGCAGCGCAGACGCCCCCACATGAGCGCCGATGATGGCCAGGGCGAGCGGAGCGACATAGCGCGCTTGTCGCCCCAACTTCGAGGCCTCGGCCAGCGCCTCCATTGGTGCATCCTTGTGGCGCAGAGCCAAGTACAGAGCGACGGGCATGACCTCGTCTACACAGGAGCCCGACGAGAAGTGTTCGAGCGCGACCGAGAGAGGCTCGACAGCGAGATCGGCGGCCCTAAAGAGGGCCACACTGCGCGCGCTGTCGAGGGTGTCCGCGTCGCACAGGACGGCCTCGAGCCAGGCTCGGCGGCTGTCCATGCTCGGTCCGGCTCGTCCAGGAATCGCACGCACAATGGCCGCGGCGAGGTTGCGCGCGCCCTCGCGGACGGCCGCGGAGCGGTGACTGAGCGCCACGGTCGCCGCCGACAGCTCCGCGGCGCGCGGCGGCCTGTGGTGCCAGGCCAACGCGATGGGGACGGCGCACAAGAGGGCCTCGACCGACTGCGAGAAGCGACTGCCCAGGTCGTCGCTGAGCGTGCGCTGGCGAAAACGCCGCGCCACGGCCTGCATAGCGCCCGAGGCTCGATAGGCGTAACGACTGAGATACGCCAACTCCAGCCCGTAATGGCGGAGGCTTATGGCGCCGTCAGGCTGCAGCGAGCGAGCCGCACAGAGCATGACCTGCGTCATCACCGCGTAGCGAGCCCCGTCGAGGCTTCTCGGCTGACGCGTCTTCACCACCCAGCGTGGGCGGCGCGAGAGCGGCAGCAGCGCGGCCTCGGCCAGGGCAGCCCCCAGCATCGCCCCGCAGACCGCCTCGCGCAGCGGCCCCTCCACGAAAGGCAAGCAGCAGCGAACCATCTTCTGGTTGACGTGCCTGGCCAATCGACCCCGCCGCCACGCTCCGGCCACGGCGAGGAGCACCGGGAGGGCCACGAAAATTGTGCCGATGGCGAGAAGCGAGGAGATGTCGGGGGCGAAGTCCAAGACCAGCGCTCAGGGCAATGGCGACCCGGGCTGCCCATTAGGAGTGGGCGAAGCCAGAGGTGTCGCCGAGAAGGTCGGCGTTCAGCGTCGTGCCAATTGGGTCCGACACCAAATATGGCGGGTCCGTGCGGTCACCGAATCGCCTGCGAGAGTTGGTCCGCAACCCTTCGGGGTCACCCGTGGGAAACCCTCGAACTTCGACCGCAGCGTTTAGGCTCCTATGATGAGGGGACACGGATGTTCAAATCGAGGAGGTGACACGATGTCGACCGAGCTCTTGAACCACTATTTGGCGGGATCGCTCGGCTCTCGCACGCTACTCGGCACCGAGCTGTCTCGAAGCGAGTCAGCTGCGTCCCTACGCGCGATGGCGCCTTGCGGCGCGACCCAGCTCTCTCCCCCTGATGTAGGGCGGGACAAAGCGGTGACGGTCCGACTCGGACTCCCGTCCGACCGCAATGCGATGGCCGAGCTGGCGTCGAACAGCAAGCCCTCCACGCCGAGCACTCGGCTCGGAGATCTGGCGCTGGGACTGCGCCACTCGCTTGTCGCCGAACGAGACGGCGCTCTGCTCGCCTTCGTGCTCTTCTTCATTCACCGTCGCCTCGCTTGGATCGATGAGCTCCGCGTGAGTCGCCACGGAGACTGGAGGCAGACAACCGGCATCTTGCTCGGGTCTCTGCAGAATCACCTGCGGGTGGTTGGGGTGCACGAGATCACGTTCTAGCTGGTGCCCGTCCGAAAATGCCCCATCTGCGGCGTCGCCTTCCTCCCTCGGTCCTCGGCGTACCGGTGTACGGTCGAGTAGCCAGGGACGGTTACCCGTCCCCAGCTCTCACAGAACCGGACTTGTGCTTTTCACATCCGGCTCTTCGGGA
>PFUG01000404.1 GCA_002789955.1 Deltaproteobacteria bacterium CG_4_9_14_3_um_filter_63_12
GAAATCGGACCAGGGAGCCCATCGTGCGAATCCTCCATCTCCTCACCCTCTTCGTCATACTGGGTCTCGCCGGAACGCTAAGTGCTGGATGCAAGGCCTCCGAAGACTCGGCCTGTGCTGGCGAGGTGGCGACCAAGCCGCCAACTGCCGACGACGAACCGAGCGTCGAGCTCGCAACCAGGGAACCCGCTCCGTTGAAGGACGAAGGGCCGGCGTCGTCGCCGAGCCTCGACCTCGAGGCGCGCCAAGAGGAGGCCGCGAGCCTTGGCAGCTACGAGCTGATCTTTGGCGGCGCCGAGGGCCTGACCCCAACGCTGCCGGTCGGCGTGAACCCTTCGGCCCAGGCGCGAGACGTGCTCTCGGTGACTCTTGGTCAGGCCGGCCACATCGTCGCCACCATCCGACCTGGCGACCTCATGATGGAGAGCAAAGACGGCGGCGTGACCTGGAAAACATGGGCCACGAACCTCAGAGTCAATCAGGCCGTCCCGGACGGCTATTATTGGTGGGGTTTGGGAGACAGCGACCGTCTGGGCCACGCCCAGCGAGTCCTCCGCTCGCAGGACAAAGGGCGCACCTGGGAACCGCGAGTCACAGGCGAGAAGCTCGATCCTGAGCCCCTCTTCTTGGCCATCAAGGGCTCAGAGCTCTCCTTGGTGACCGACAAGTTCATTCTGGCCTCGAAGAACAACGGCAAACGTTGGGATTGGCGCAATCCGCATCTGGGGCAGCTCGTCACGGCCTACCAGCGCGAGCCGAGGGACAGCAACCACAAGCTCGACGCCTGGTGGCTCGGAGGAGCGCAAGGCGCGATCGGACACAACACGGCGAAGAAGGGCGAGTGGGTGACTGAGCTCTTGCCCGAGAGTCAGAATACGGCGGTGCGAGGGTTTGCCCGGGCGACCACGGAAGACGGACACAACGCCGACCTGTTTGCCGCGACGGACCACGGACTGTGGCGCCGCACCGACGATGGAGAGGTCTCATGGACGCTCGTCGAGTCCCTCGGCCGGGTGAAGTACAATGGCGTGGCCTTCGACTCGAAGGGACGCGGGGTCGCCTTCGGCGACTTCGGTGCCATCGCCGTGTCCGTCGACGGCGGCGCGTCCTGGTCTCGCGAGACCCAAGCGCTCGCCCTGCGGATGGGCTACCCATGGCCGCTGGCGTTGCAAGATAAGCTGGAGCTCAACCTGCGGCACGGTGTCCTAAACGGCGACCACTTCCTGCTCTTCGGCGACAACTTCGCGGTGCTCAGGCTGCGCTTGCCCTGAGCGTGAGGCGGTTGGCGGCAAATGGGACCTGCTCACTCCCCGCGGGCGCGCTGAATCAAGCGCAGAAGGGGGGTGATGCGCACCTTGCGAACGCGGCCGTCGAGGGTGTGCCAAGCCAAGACCCAGAGGGTCAGGATAATGGCCACGACCAGCGCGACGACGGCCATGATGCTGGGCCCATGATGGCTCAGCTCCGAGCTCAGGAAGAAGCAGAGCAAGAGCGCGCTGGCCAAGATGCTCAGCGCGAGCTTGGTGCCCTGCGCGTTGAGGGCCCCGCGCAGCTCGGCCAGGCCTTGGTTCTCGACCTTGACGCGCAGCCCCTCGTACTCGAGATCCATCTGCAGCTGTGAGAGCTGGCTGGGCAGCTCGCGCATCATGTTCCCGGCGCTGAGCGCCGTCATGAGCAGCGACTGTGAGATTTTTTGCGGCCCGTAACGCTGCAGCAGAAGCTTTCGCGAGTACGGAGCCATGGTCGAGGGGATGTCGATGGCTGGGTAAAGGTGCCGGATGATCCCCTCCATGGTCACCGAGGCCTTGGTGAGGATGGCGTAGTCGGCGGGAATCCGGATGCGGTACTGCTGTCCTGCCTCGAGCAGCTCCAGGACGAACTGGGAGAGATCGATGTCTCCGAGGCTGTTGTGCAGGTAGCGAGAGCGGATCGAGACGACCTCTTCGCGGAACTCCCGCAGCGGGATGCGGCAGGTGGGCCGGCCGAGCTGCATGACGGCTCGTGAGATGCCGTCGATGTCGCCGGAGACCACCGCGATGATGAGTCCGACGAGGATGTCTTGCTGCTGCTGACTGATTTGTCCGATGAGGCCAAAGTCGATCAGTCCGATGCGGTCGTCGTCGGTGACGATCAGGTTGCCTGGATGGGGATCGCCGTGGAAGGTGCCGTACTCGAAGAGCATGGAGTAGGCGAGGTCGAGCAGGTAGAGGGCCATCTTGATGGCGCGTGGTGAGCCCGGTTCGAGGTCGGTGATCTTCACGCCCGGGATGCGCTCCATGACGAGCACGGACGCCGTCGACAGGTTCTCCATGACCAGCGGGACCCAGATTTCCTTGCGGTCCTTGACCAACTCTCTGAAGAGCGCGATGTGCTTGGCTTCGACCAAGAAGTCGAGCTCTTTTCGCAGGGTCTTGTCGAACTCGGTGACGATGTCGGTGGGCGAGTAGAGGCCCATCTCTTCGACGGTCGCCTCGAGCAAACGGGCGAGGAGGGAGAGCAGGTCGAGGTCGCTGCGGATGATCTCGTTGAGGTTTGGCCGCTGCACCTTGACCACGACCTCTCTCCCATCGAAGAGCTCGCCGACATGGGCCTGAGCAATGCTTCCGGTGGCGAGCTCGACGGTCTCGATGCGCTTGAAGATGGCCTCGAGGGGTTGCCCGAGTCCCTCTTCGATCTGCTTGCGCACGACGTCGAAGGGCATCGGCGGGCTCTTGTCTTGCAGCTTCGAGAGCTCTTGGATGTAGGCTGGCGGCAGCAAATCCGGGCGCGTTGAGAGCACCTGCCCCAATTTGACGAAGGTGGGACCGAGCTCTTCGAAGACCGCGCGCAGGCGCTTGGCGGTGCCTGCAGGGTCGGCGGCGAGCTCAGCCGGGCTCATGCCGTCTGTGTTTGCGGCGGTGATTCCCACACGTCCGGCGATCTGGCCAAAGCCGTGCCGGATCAAGACGGAGCTGATCTGTCCGAAGCGACTGATGTCACTGACGGCGCATCTCAAGAGGCTCCGCTTCGAATTCTTCATGGATCTCCCTTCATCTGTAGCGCCACGAGGGTGATCCCTGTCTTACCGCCAAGCGCCCCCTCTTCGCAAAGCGTCGAGGGCAGCTGCGAAGTCCTCGGGCGGCGGTTGGGTGAAGCTGAGCCGTTCGTGGGTCACGGGGTGTTCGAACTCCAAGCTTTCGGCGTGCAGCGCCGGGCGCTGGATGAGTTTGGTCGAGGCCGCAGCGCGCCCGCCATAGAGCGGATCGCCCAGGATTGGCGCGCCGTTCTCCGAGAGGTGCACGCGGACTTGATGACTGCGTCCGGTCTCGAGCTGGCAACGGACCAGCAGCACGCCGTCGCGGAACCGCTCCAGCACTTCATAGTGCGTGACGGCTCTCTTGCCCCTCTCGACCTTGGAGGAGAAGCGTTTCCGGTCTACGGGATGGCGTCCGTGTAAGGTGTCGAACGTGCCGTGGTCGGGGAAGCCTGGCCCCAAGCAGAGGGCGAGGTATCGTCGAGTGGTGGAATGGACTTCGAATTGCTGAGCGAGGTGGGCATGGCTCGCCAGGTTCTTGGCGACGACCATGACGCCGGTGGTGTCCTTGTCGAGCCTATGGACCAAGCCAGGGCGAGCGGGGTCGCCGGCCTCGCTGAGCTGGGGGCCACAGTGGTGTAGGAGTGCGTTGACCAAGGTCCCCGTTGGGTGTCCGGCTGCGGGATGGACCACGAGATCGGCCGGCTTGACGAGCACGATCACCGAGTCGTCTTCGAAGAGGATGTGCAGCGGGATGTCCTCTGCGATGAGCTCGCTTGTGACGTCGATCAGGGCGACCTCGACGCGCTCTCCCCATTGCAGCGAGTGGCCCGGCTTGACGACGCGCCCATTGACGGTCACCTCACCACGCTCGATGGCGCCCTTGAGCTGGCTGCGGGTCGGGGACGAATCCTGCTGCGCAAGGAACTGATCGAGCCGAAAGCCAACGGCTTCCTCATCCACGACGATCGCACGGCGGGACGCAGTAGGCTCGCTTCGAGCCGGTTCGGCGCCGGGCAGCGCGCGAGATTCGTTCGCTCGTGAGCGTTTCACCGTGCCATCCCAATCGGTTCTGTTCGTCGAGCAAGGCCAGCACCGACAAAAATTGGCGTGCCCGTCCGGCTCTGTGCGCTGCACCTCGTGCTGGAGGACGCGAAATGGCGGGCGAGCAGACGTCGGTCAGAAAATCTTCGAGCTGACCGTCGAGCGAGGGGCGACGATGATGTCGACAATGGCTTTCTCGAAGATGTTGGTCGTGGCGATGAGCTCCTCGTCGACACGAGCCCGGAAGAGGGTTTTGCCTTCCTCGAGCTCATCGGCCAGCGTTTCGAAAAACGAGTCGTTCTCCAGCCCTTCTTGGATCTTCTGTTGGTAGTAGATCGACAAGTCCGAGGCGATGGCACGGGCCAATCGTCCCGCTCTTGCTGGGTCTGCCGTCTTGCTGCTCATGGGGTTCCTTCACCAATAAAGATTCATCGCATCGAAGAATCGCGACTCTGACCTCGTCATCATGCGTCGCGTCTGCGGTTCGGGTCAAGGATTTAGGGTGAGTCCTCAGTCTTGCCCCAAGGCCTGCATGTAGGCTTCGACGAGCCGCTCGGTGTCGAGCCCTAACGTCTTGGTGAGCTCAGCGAGGTAGGCCTTGAGGTAGACGCGGTTCGTTAGGGCGCGTTCGTTCATGGCCTCGATGGCCTCGATGTGCCGAACGCCGACCCGGGTCTTCAGCGAGAGCTCTCGTTGGCTCAGTCCCAGAGCGAGCCTGCGGTCTTTGAGTTGCTGGCCCGGAGGGACACTGACGCGGCTGACCAAGGGGGCGCCGCTCTGGTCGCCGTCGTCGATGGCCGCGCGTCGATAGGCGGCCTCAAGGAGCTTGACCGCGTCGGTGCGGGCTTCGTTCTGGAGCACGAAGCTGATCAGCCCTGCCTCCCGCCGGTAGCCTTCCCAGAGCCGGCGGTAGCGTTGCCGTACGGTCCCGCCCCCCGCGTCCAAATCCAAGAAGATCGCCGGATTCTGTGCGGGGTCGATGCAGGGGAGACAGGCTCGAGGGGCACGCCAAGCCTCCCAATCCATCGGATTGATGCGGCGAACGATCTCTTCGATGTCGCCGGCGATGCTGTCCTTCTGGGGGTGGCTGGCTGCAGGGGCGAGACGCCTAGCGAAGAACCAGCGGCGATCGTCGTGCAGGACTCCTCCCAGCACTCTCGGCCAGACCCCGAGCTCGAGCGCCCAAGCGTGGCACAGAGAGAGCGCCTGCTCGGACTCACTGCCTTCACGCACCTTGTTCATCAACAGCCCGATGGACAGGCGCGAGCAGGCTTGGACGAACAGCTCTCGCTGCGCAGAATCCGACGTTTGCTCATAGATGTCCGCGAAACACCAACCCAACGGGTTGCGGAACATGAGCTCCAAGAGCGCTTCGGCCGGCGCGAGGTGTAGCTGCCGCTGCAAGGCCTCCAACACACACGAGCGCAGAAAGTTCGAAGCCGCCGACAGCGCCGAGGGTTCCGGCAACGTCACCAGAATCGACAGGTCCGAAGAGACGAACGCCGACACCACGTCGAGCTCGAAACCGCCTGGTAGATCGAGGATCACCCAGTCGTAGTCCAAGGTGCGCAGGAAGTCGGTCAGGTCGTGGGCGACGTCGCCGTGGTCCTCGCTCTCCGCCGTCAGCTCGAAACCGTCGAGCTGCAAGACGTCGAGCGAAGAGTTCCCTGTCTTTTCGATGCGCTCCACTAAGGGAGCGTAAAAGTCGGGTTCGTTGAAGACGGTCAGCTCGACCAACGCGGCGAGGGAACGCGAGCGGATCTCGAGGTCGACCAGCAAGACGGTCTTGCCGTGACGGACCAACGCGCGCCCAAGCTCCACGGCGATCATGCTGCGCCCGACCCCGCCCTTGCCGCTGGCGAGGCCTATCACCGAGGCGCGTTCGGCAGAACCTGCGGCGCGGGTGAGGTTCAAGAGGCTCCCCACAGCAGCCCGCGCAGCACTGCGGCCAAGGCGTCATCGGCGTCGGGGTGAACGGTCCTCAGGTCGAGCCACAACGCGCCATCCTTGACTCGCCCTACCACGGGCCGCGGCCCACGGCGCAGCTCCGCCGCCGCCTCGCTCGCCTCGCGTTCATGAAACCGCAGACGCACAGCGACGCTGGGCACGCGCTGACCAGGGATCGACCCCCCGCCGATGGTCGCGTCGGTCGGGACCCGCTCGAGGGTCACTCCCTCAGCCCCAGCCAACGCCTCGAGCAGACGCTCGGCGCGGGCGGTCAGGCTCTCGACGGTCCTCGAAATCGCGGCATGCAACGGCAGGTGTTCGCGGCCCGAGGGGTCGAGGTGATGCCGTAGGGTCGCCTCCAGCGCGGCCAAGGTTAGCTTGCCCGGACGCAACGCCCGATAGAAGGGGTGACGGCGAGCGGCACCCACCGCCTCGCTCGAGCCCAGGATGAGCCCCGCTTGAGGGCCGCCGATGAGCTTGTCGCCGCTGAAACACACTAGGTCTGCTCCAACGCTCAGCGAGTCCAAAGGCGTCGGCGTACGGATCGCGCCGTCAACGCTCAGCGGCAGGAAGCTCGCCGAGCCCAAGTCCTCGAGGACAAAGAGCTTGCGTCCCTCGCTCTCTGAGCGCTGCCGCGCCAGCTCGACGAGCTCCGCGACGGAGACTTCATGGGTGAACCCGACGACCTGGAAGTTCGACGCGTGGACTTTGAGGATCCCCGCAGTGTCCGCGCCGATGGCCGCCGCGTAGTCGCGCAGATGGGTGCGGTTCGTCGTTCCGACCTCTCGCAGCCGCGCGCCCCCTTGTGTGACGACCTCCGGGATGCGGAAGCTGCCGCCGATCTCCACGAGCTCCCCACGGCTGACAATCACCTCCTTGCCAGCCGCCAGCGTACTGATGCAGAGGAGCACCGCGGCGGCGCAGTTGTTCACGACCAGTGCGGCGGGCGCACCGGACAGGGTGCAGAGGAGCTGGTTCACGCCGGAGCCCCGGCCGCCCCGTGTTCCGAGGTCGAGGTCATATTCGAGGTTGGTGTTGCCAGCCGCTGCGCGGACCGCCTCGATGGCGCTCTCAGGCAGCGGGGCGCGGCCCAGATTCGTGTGCAGCAATACCCCTGTCGCGTTGATCACCGGCCTGAGCGAGGGGGTGACGAGCACTTGGAATTGCCTGAGCAAGCGCTCGACGAGCTCGGCCCGGCCTGGGCAATCGGCACGGCTGCCGTGCAAGAGCTCGGTGCGCACCTGGTCGAGCAGCTCACGCAACGCCTGCAGTCGCGCCCGCGGCGGGACGCCCGCCAGCTCCGGCCAGCCCGAAGCGGTGTCGACGCCCGGCAACTCTCGCAGAGCCGCGTTGCGCCGATGCTGATCCTCTGCTGAGCTCATTTGGATTCTATTGCCTCGCTTGCCCGCGACCAATGTTCGCGAAACCTCCGGCGCACAGCGGGGAGCCGACGATAGTGAAAGGGCGGAGAGGGGTCAATCAGGGCCGAGCCCTCACTGAAAGAGGAAAGGACTGGTCGGGTCGTGGGCTTTGAGCCTCTGCTCGGCTCTCTTCTGGGAGCCCACCGCGTAGCAATAGAGGCAGCCGCGAACACAAGTGTCGTAGGCGCCGATGTCCTTGGCGACCTCACATTGACAGCCCTGGCGAGTGGGCGCTACCCCCGGACTGTCCAGACCCAATCGAGCCGCCTGCAGACAGCTCGCCGCCCGCACGCCGTCGGTCAGCAACTCGGGTTGGCAGCAGACGTGTAGCCGCAGGCCATTGGCGCAGGCGACGCGCGCCAGCTCGTCGAGCAGCGCTCTCTTCTCTGAGTCGCCCGGATCGACCCAGTGCAGCCCTTGTTCTTGCGCCTCGTTCAGTCGTCGGCGGGTCTTGGCGTAGAGCTGAGCAAAGGAGACCGTCACCTCGTCGGTAAATGGACGCAGACGCTGGGCCAGGCGTTCGAAGTTGGCGAGATGAAAGGCCACAGGCGTGACGTCGGTGAGCAGAATGGGATCGTAGCGCCAGACGAGTCGTCTCAGTGGACTTCCTTGGGGAGGGTCGGAGCCGGGAAACACACGAGCGAGGGTTTCCAGGGTGTGCTCCAGAGGTGGGGTGTTGGGTTCGATGAGCCTGGGAGCGTCGTTGATGGTGTACTGAACGACGAAGGGCCAGCCACGAGCCGACACTTGGTCGAGTTGCGGCAAGAAAGGGGCGAGCTCCTTGGTCCAAAAGACGAAGCCCGCGACGTGCTCCGGGCGCAGCGAGACGGTGCTGACCTGCTTGCGGTTGAAGGGGTTGACGGTCTTGCAGAAGCCAGCCTCGAGGCGGTTCTGGAACCATCGACCGTAGGTGCTGGGCAGGTCGGTGCGGCGGCTCGCTGAGATGAGGCGCTTCGGTTTGTCGCTCGGCAAGAAACCTCCTCGTAGTTTGAGACGTACACGGGTTGTGTGTGCCACTAGCACCCAAATTGCGTTCGAGAACGAATCCCGCTAGGGTCTCAGACGCGATAATCCCCGCCAAGAGAAGGTCAGCTCGAGGCATTGGGCTCGTCCGTTCACGAGACGAGTATTTAGGAGAACACCGATGAACAACGATATCCAGTATGGTTTTGTAAGAGTTTTCGAAGACCGCAGCTTTGCGAATGTCCTGGAGGCGTTGCCAGAAGCGCTGAAGAAAGAGGGCTTCGGGGTGCTGACGGAGATCGACGTGAAAGCGACCCTGAAGAAGAAGCTCGACGTCGACTTTCGGAACTACATGATTTTGGGCGCTTGCAACCCCAACCTGGCCCACCAAGC
>PFUG01000275.1 GCA_002789955.1 Deltaproteobacteria bacterium CG_4_9_14_3_um_filter_63_12
TCGTCGGACGCGAGGATTTGGACAAGTGGGCGCACCATAGCGCTGGGCGCGTGGATTCCAAAGCGGCCAGCGATCCAGAGCACCCTTGACAGGGCCTGGCGTGCCGTCGACCTTTGTGGCCTTCCTCGAACCAGGAGCTCTCGTGGAACACACCAAGAAACGACGACAACGGCTGCGTGAGGCGATGGGTCCAAAGGCGGCGGCGCTGGTGGCGAGCCCCGGCGAGAGCATTCGCAATGCGGACAACGAGTACCTGTTTCGGGCGCACAGCAGCGTGCTGTATCTGAGCGGCTTTGCGGAGCCGAATACGTTGGTGCTGGTGCTGCCAGAGTCGCATGCGACGCCGTTCGTCCTCTTTGTGCAGGAGCGCGACCGGGAGAAAGAGCAGTGGGTAGGCCGACGCGCCGGCGTCGAGGGGGCAAAGGAGCGCTTCGGTGCCGACGAGGCCCATGTGCTCGCCGAGATCGACGCGAAGCTGGCGGTCTACCTCGAGCCCATCGAGGAGCTCTACGTGCCCTTCTCCGATGCGACGCTGCTGGCCACCGTCCACCGCGCCATCGCCGCGCTGGGGCGGCGCAAAGACAAACCGCGCGGCGGTCCGCGACGGCTGGTCAACTTGGAGCATGTGCTGGGCGCGATTCGACGCATCAAGCAGCCCGAGGAGCTCGTCTTCATGCGCGAAGCCGCGGAGCTTACGGTGGCGGGCCACCGCGCGGCGTTCGAGACCATCCGGCCCGGCGTCCCCGAGTATGTCGTCGAGGCCGCGGTCGACCACGCGTTTCGCGCCGGCGGCGGCAACGGTGCAGCGTTCGGGACCATCGTCGGGGCGGGCGTCAACGCGACGATTTTGCACTACCTCGAGAACCACTGCGTCATTCAACCTGGCGACGCCGTGCTGGTCGACGCCGGCGCCGAGGTTCAGTCGTATTCTGGAGACGTGACGCGCACTTACACGGCGTCTGGACGTTTCAGCTCCGAGCAGAGGGCACTCTACGAAATCGTTTTGCAGGCCGAGAAGGACGCCATCGCGGTGGCTGTCGCCGGGAACCACGTGCGGACAGCGCACGAGGTGGCGCGCCGCGTGCTCATCGAGGGGCTGCTCGACCTGAAGCTCCTCACCGGAGACGTCGAGACCATCCTCGAGACCGAGACGTTCAAGCGTTTCTTCATGCACGGAACCAGTCATTACCTGGGTCTCGACACGCACGACGTCGGCGAGTACTTCCACCTAGACGGCACACCCTGCCTGCTGGAGCCCGGCGTGGTCGTGACCATCGAGCCCGGCCTCTACGTCTCCGCCGACGACGAGCAGGCGCCCGAGGCGTTCCGCGGCATCGGCATCCGCATCGAAGACGACGTGCTCATCACCGCCGACGGCAACGAGGTGTTGACCGCTGCGGCCCCCAAAGAGCTCTCGGACATCGAATACGGCCGCTGACGATGCCTCTAGTTCGAGCAGCGGCTCGGCAACCCGTTGTTGCCGTTCATCGTGTTCGCGGTGCGCAAGCCGAGTTGCGCCGTCGGCTCACTTCAAGAATCCGTCCGACGCACGTCGTTTTTCGATACGGAACGTGGTTCTCGTGGTGGGGTCGTAGTGGTAATCCCCCACCGACAGCAAATAGCCGCCCACATTTCCCATGAACAGTGGCGTGTCGATCGTGGTGCTCGTCTTTTCGACGGTCTTTTCCCAGGCGAGCTCTCCAGTGAGGGCGTCGAGTCGGATGATCGTCCAGACCCGGTCGAAGGGTTCGAACTCGTTGCGTTGTCCGTAGCCGCCGACGAACACGCTGCCACCTCCATCTCCGGAGATGGCGGTGGCGAGCGCGTCTTTGAAGCGGCCGGCGACCGAGGGAGTAAACTCGATGTCGAAGAGCTCAGCCGGCGGGACTTCGTGGTTCTCGCCTCTCACTCGCCAAATCGTCCTTGCGGAGTTCGCGTTGCCGGGAACGTCGAGAACCGTTGCGGTCAGGGCGTTGTACACGCCGTCTAGGGTGACGGCTCGCAACCCGCCGGCCGGGAAGGGCACCGCGGCGGTCACATCGCCGGTGGCGAAATCGACGAGCGCCGGGCTGGGGTCGATGCCTCCACTGGAGGTCAGGTGAAATACGCTGCCTCCCTCCAATTGTGCCGAGCAGGAGGGAGACGCCACTGAAGAACGCCGGCCGGTGAGGGTTTGATCTTCTATCCAGGCGAGCGTGGTGCGCTCGCGGACCTCACGCTTGAAAGAGTGCTGGTAGAGACCGCCGCTGGAGACGACGACCTCATAGACCAGCGTCAACTGAGTTTCATCTTGCGCCGCATAGCAGAACGAGAGCGTTCGCACGCCCTGGATGTCCGCTGGCGAGACATTGGCTGTCCCCACCCCGCTCGGCTCGCCGGTCCCGGAGGCGAGCTGGGTGAGTGTTCCAGTTCCCGTGGCCGCCACGCTGTCGGCGACCACGAGCGTGGTCTCCTCATCGACGAGGAGACGCGCGTCGGAGAGGTCGTCGAAGAGCCTGTTCCAAACCTGGGCTCCGTCGAGGGTGCTGAACCTCTCGAGGAACGCGCGTCCGTCGGCCTTCTCGACCAAGACACTGACGTTGCCGACCTGATCGAGGGCAACGGCGAGCAGCCGCTCGCCTGGCGTCGTCGTCTCCCAGGTCGTCGCTGGAGGCTCTGGAAGCTCCGGAAGGTCTTGGGCGTCGGCGTCTTCTGTCGTCGCGTCGGCCTCGGCGCCGACCTCGACTCCATCGCTCTGTGCGGTGTCCTCTGGGCGCGTGTCCAGGTCGGAGTCTGCGTCACCGTCGGCGGTGACCGTGTCGGCGTCGACGTTCGAGACGTCGCCTGGAGGGGTCTTTTCGCTTTCGGTTCCGCAGGCTAATAGGCCCGCTGCCGCAAGCATCGTCAACGCAATCAACGACAATTTCCACATGAACCACCTCTCGAGAATCGGTCTACTTGTGCCAGAAGGGGAACGTCGAGCGACAGCGAGTAGCTCAATCGCCCGTGGCCTGGCGCCCTGGACTGCATTCCACAAAGACGTTGTGTTCGCCCGCGGGATCGCCCGCGCAATAGAGGATGGCTGGCGTCGGAAGAAGACTCTGTAATTTGTCGGAAGAAGACTCTGTAATTTGTCGAACGCCGTCAATCCGCACTGCCGCGTATCGCTTCTCTGGAAACCCGCGTGCGGTTTGGCTAGAACCAAGAGTGCAACGTTCGTCACAAACGCGTCTAGGCAGACGACTGGAAACCGTTGGGGCAATGCAGTCCGTATCCCGCTAGGCGGACGCTGCGTCGGTTGGACCCGTAGGGGCGGGCCTTGTGCCCGCCCGCGTCACAAACGATTGGGGTGTCGAACAAGAGGAGTCCCGCGATGAGAGTCACGCTGAGGGTGGGGTTGGTGTTCGTTTTCGTTGCATTGGTGTTGGGGTCGAGTTGCTCGGACAATGAGCCCTCGACGTCCACTTCCTGTCCGCCCAGTAGGCTCTTGAGCCAGGGCACCTCGAGCTACTGCATTCTCGACGGGAGCAGCCTCACGGTGAGCGACTGCCCCGATGATTACCCCGTCGGACGTGCCTTCGAGGGGTTTGTTGCCTGTACCTCCACGGCGGTGGTTCCTGACGAGGTAGAGGCTGCGGCGCGCGAAGCCGGCCTGGCCCCGCCCGTCTCCACTGCGTGCGCGACGGACGCGGACTGTGGCAAGGGCAGCGTCTGTGAACCGGCAGGACCGGGCTGTGACAGCGCGGACAACGCCTGTGTTCCCGGCTGCCGAACCGACGCAAACTGTGCAGCCGACGAGGCCTGCACGGTCGTCACCTGCGTGACCTGTCCGTGTCCGGGAAGGTGTGAGGTGAAGACCACCACGGGCTGCACCAACGACGACGAATGCGCCGCCGGAATGGTTTGCGAGCTGGGGACGGGCTGCCAAGAGCCGCGCTCCTGTGTTGCCGGTTGCCACAACGACGCTCAATGCGCCTCGGACGAGCACTGCTCACAGCTCGAATGTCTGACCTGTCCATGCCCTGGTGTCTGCGAGGCGACCATCCCACCGGTGTCTTGCGCCACCGACGAAGACTGTGTGGCCGGCGAGGTCTGTGAGCTTTCGACTGGTTGTCAGGAGCCAGCGAGCTGTGTCGCCGGCTGCCACGACGACGCCGACTGCGCGACCGACGAGCAGTGCTCGCAGCCCAACTGCTTCACCTGTCCATGCCCTGGAAACTGCGAGCCGAAGCCCACGACGACCGTCTGCGAGACCGACAACGACTGCGCCGCCGGCAAGGTCTGCGAGCTCTCGACCGGCTGCCAAGATCCGGCGACCTGCGTGGCAGGCTGCCACGAGGACGCGGACTGTAGTGCTGACGAGCTCTGCGCCCAGCCAGCCTGTTTCACGTGTCCTTGCCCAGGAAGCTGTGAAACGAAGCCGACGCCCGTCGGCTGCACCTCGGACACGGACTGCGCGGACGGGACGGTCTGCGAGCTGCCGACCGGCTGTCAAGGGACCGCGACGTGTGTCCCTGGGTGCCACGACAACGCCGCCTGCCCCAACGGCGAGCGCTGCCTGCAGCCCGCCTGCTTCACGTGTCCTTGCCCGGGTGCTTGCGCGCCCGACACGGCGACGGGCTGCACCGACGACACGGACTGTGGGGATGGCAAGGTGTGTGAGCTCTCGACGGGCTGCCAGAGCCCGGCCGTCTGCGTGCCCGGCTGCCGGACGGCGGCGGATTGCGGCGCCAACGAAATATGCAACCAAGTCCAATGCTTGACCTGTCCTTGCCCAGGAATGTGTGAGCCAGACCCAGGGCCGCGCCCGTGTACGTCCGACGGGAACTGTCTCCCCGGCACGGTTTGCGAGCTGGGGACGGGCTGCTCGGCGCCCGCCACCTGCGTCCCTGGATGCCATGGCGCTGACGATTGTGGTTTCGGCGAGCGCTGCAACCAGCCCGACTGTTTGACCTGTCCTTGTCCTGGCGCGTGCGAGGTGGACCCAGCGGCGGGTTGCACCTCGGACGCGAATTGCCCCACAGGAACTGTTTGTGAGCTTGGCACTGGGTGCTCCGCCCCTGCGAAATGTGTGGCTGGCTGCCGCGACGCAGCCGACTGCGGCGTCGGCGAGCGCTGCAACCAAGTCCAGTGTTTGACCTGTCCGTGCCCGGGAATCTGCGAGGCCAGCACGACGCCGTCAAACTGCACTTCGGACGCCAACTGCCCCACCGGCACGGTCTGCGAACCGGGCGCCGGCTGCTCGTCGGCGATGGTGTGTGTGCCCGGCTGCCACGCCGACGTGGACTGCCCGTCGGGTGAGACCTGTCAGTCGGTGGCCTGCGCCACCTGTCCTTGTCCGGGGATGTGCGGCTAGGGCTGAGGCAGGCCAGAGCCGACCGCGAGAATGTGCGCGAGGGCCTGGAGGGCGGTAGACTGGGGTTTCCAGTCGCTGCTTCCCGGCCCTCGTTCTTTTGCGGGCTGCGAGCCAGGGCGAGCACCTGGCTCGGGAGCTCGACGGCGCCGATGTGCGGGTCAGTACGTACTGGGTTCGGCCGCCGCACGCTGGTAGGGAGCAAGACCACAAGTCGCTCGAACTTCACCAGACTTTGTGTGCTCCTGTGACCTGATTCGGTGAGCCATGATGAAGCCGAAGCAATATCGATCAGTCGCTGAGCGGCATCCTTCACGTCGTCCCTCAGCTCTTCGACGCTTCGACGCTTCATGCCTGGTGGCTGTCGATTCAACCCTTCTTTGATTATTCTGCTCGTGTGCGGTTCTCCTTGGCTTTTGCTTTTTCAGGAAAAACAAGATCGCTGAGGAATCGAGCACTTACAAGTGCACGGCAACTTTGAAATCTGACGCGAGGCTATGTGCACGCCCGCAAGATAGGGAAACAGCATGCACAGCTTTTTGATGGGTCGCCGACCATTTAGCCAGCCAGCCTCGTGGACGGAGGCTGCACGTCTGCTCTCCTTCCTTGGGCTCATCCTCACGATGGCCCTCTGTTTGGTCTCCTCGCCGAGAGTGGCCCTCGCCCAAGGAGACGAGCGCTCCGTGGTCGTCCTCGACATCGAGGGCTCCAAGGCCAAGGAGGTCAACGAGAAGTTTCGGGCGCTGCTCAAGAAGACGTCCTTCACGACCATCGATCACGACGACTTCGTCGCCGCCGCCAAAGCGGCGGGCGTCAGCGGCGACGAGTTCTGGAAGGACTCGGCCAATATCGCCAAGGTGTGCAAAGCCTCGGGCTACACCGCGGTCGTGGTCACGACGATGGTCAAGGAGAAGAAGCAGTTCCACCTCAAGATCGAGGTCATGAGCGGCTCGAGCGGCGACGTCGTCGGCAGCTTCCAGGTCAACATCGGCAAGAAGAAGCGCATCGGCAGCGACGACAAAGACAAGATCATCCAGAAGGTCGAGGAGCTGGTCGACGGCCTCGACAGCGTCTCCAAGACCAACACTGTGGCCAAGACGAGCACCGGGGCACGGGTGGGGATTCGGATCATCACCACGCCCCCAGGCGTGACGGTCTTCCGAGACAACATGGCGGCGGGAACCACCCCCACGACCATCGTAGAGGACGCCTCGGACGCCTTCGAGGAGATCGAGTTCCGGGTTGGAGGAAAGGTCGTTGGAAGCTTGCAGATCGACCTCTCGAAGAACGGCACGTACAACGTGGCTCTGGACGGCGTCGAGGTGGAAGGTTCGGACGACGACGCGCCGGGTATTCTCGCGTCGTCAGATGGAGTTGGCAGCGGTCAGGCGCTCATCGAGCTCGGCGTGGGGGCCAGGTCGACTTTCCGCAGCTTGGGCGTCGACCAGCTCGCGGGGAACGGCGCCAGCTTGATGTACGACTCGAGCCTCTACTTCGTCTACGCCCTCGATCTGGCGTTCTACCCGTTCGTTCTCGCGACCGATGGGGCCCTCTCGGGCCTCGGCCTGACAGGGCGCGCCGGCTATGGACCGCTGGAGAGCAAGATTCCGACGCCGGTTGGAGTGGTTTTGGATGCGGCTCCAGACTGTACGGCCAGCGGTGACCTGTTGACCTGCCCGACGACCCACGTCGAGCTCGCCGGGGGCCTAGTCTTCAGAGCGTTGTTCAGCGACACCGCAGAGGGGACGCCGGATCCCGACGGATTGGCGGCGAACCTGGCGGTCGAGTACTCGATGATGACCTTCGATGTCGCCGAGAACCCTGTATACGAGGGTCACGGCTACTCAGGGGCTCGCATCACTGCAGGTTTCGCGACCCCGTTGGGGGTCAGCGGGCTGAAGTTGGACCTGCACGCCTTCGTCATGCCCCTCTTCGGCTTCGGCGACGCGACCATGCTCGAGGACTGGGGAGATTCGGCATCGGGCATCGGCTTTGGCGGCGACCTCGCCGTCTCCTACACCCTCTTGGACAGCCTCGTCGCGCAGGTCGGCTACAGCCTGGAGGCCTATCAGACCGCCTACGACGGTATCGGCTGTCAATATGGCTCGCTCTGCGGCTATGTGAGCGGCGGCGTGGCCAACGATTTCTTCCATCAGGTCGGGGTGCACATCAGCTACCGCGCCGGTCTCTGAGCGCGATCGGATTTTCGCGCGGCACTCGGAACAGAGGTGGCTCGAAGCGAGCCACCTCGCGTCCCTACGCGCGATCGCAGCAGGCCGTGAAGGTCTTGGGGGAACAGGATGAAGCGATTAGCGACGCTTGGTTTGGCACATCGGCTCACGGGGTTGCTCGTTGCGCTGCTCGTCTGCGCGTCGCCAGCAGTAGAGGCGGCCGACGTCAGTTTGGCCTGGGACCCGGTGGTCGATGCCTCACTGCTTGGCTACAAGTTCTACTACGGCACCGCAGCCGGCGTGTACGACGGCACGTTCGCGAATGAGGGCGCCGCTCCGTTCGAGCTGCGTCTCTGTTCGTTCGAGGACATCAACGCGCCGACGTTCGCCGCCACCGGCTTCGATACAGGCTCCCATGTGTGTTTCGCGCTCACAGCCTTCAACGACGCCGGGGAGAGCACCTACAGTAACGAGGTCTGTGTCACGATCGTCTACCAAACCTCGGTGAGCGCCATCCCCGGAGGCCCCGGCAGCTTGCGAGTGAGCTGGAACGCGCCCTCGGCCGACGACAATGGCACCATCGACCACTACCTCATCCACTACGATGTCGTCTCGCGAGCCACTGGGGAGGTGTACGCCGGAACCGGCGCGGACCAAGGCAACTCCCCCGTGCTCGTAACCCCTGGCGGGCTGAACGATGCGCAGCACCCGTCCTTCCTGCTCACAGGACTCGATGACACCCAAACCACCTTCGTGCGCGTGGGAGTCCACACCGCTGCTGGGGCCTGCGACCCGGACGCCTGGGCGGGTTGCCGCAACTCGGACCAAACCAGTGGGCGCACGGGGACTTGTTCGAACGCCGCGGATTGCGACGACGGGCTCTTCTGCAATGGCGCCGAGACCTGCCAGTCCGGCGCCTGCCAGCCGGGAACCGCGCCGTGCACCGCCGACGCCTACTTCTGCACCACGACCTGTGACGAAGAGGCCGATGCCTGCAACGTGATCAGGCCTGGCGACTGCGTCATTGGCGGGGAGTGCCACCGTCGCTGCGACAGTCACCCCACCAGCGCTTGTGAGACCTGCGCGCCGGACCTGCTCAACAACGACTGGTCGACTTGCGACGGCCTTAGCCACGACTGCCGCAGCGGCATCTGC
>PFUG01000299.1 GCA_002789955.1 Deltaproteobacteria bacterium CG_4_9_14_3_um_filter_63_12
GGGCCTCAGGCCCGTTGTCGGGGTGGTTGTAGCCTCCCGCCCAGGCATTCGGCGCCGCCAGCAGGGCGAGGAGTAACGAGAAGGCGCAGAACCGGCCTCGAGAAGCCGGCGTGTGACGATGAGTCGTCGCTGTCATGAAATCCCACTTCCCCGTGCAGAGCACTCGATGCTGACCTGCCACAAAATAGATGCGGAAGGCGAATCAGGGCAAGCGCTCGGAGAGTGACCAGAGTGACCGCGCTACTTTGCGTTCTCGACGATATCGAGCATCGAGTTGTTCGAGCCATCGACTCGGCGCTGCAGATCACTGACGGCAGAACTCGGGAGCGCGAAATTGTTCTCGACCTCGATCGCCGCAGAGGTCTGGAGGCTGCCGAGCTCGAGTCCAGACAGGGTCAGGTTGTCTGCGATGCTCAGGATGCCTCCGACATGCTCGAGCTTGTTCAGCCCCAGCCTGTCCAGTCCGTCGTTGAGCGCGATGGCCAGGTTGCCTCCGACGCTCACGAGTTTGGTCATGCCGAGCTTCTGCAGCGCGATGTTGTCAGCCACAACGAGGTCTCCCTCGACCAGGCTCAGCTGGGCCAGTCCGAGGGACTGCAGCTTGCTGTTGTTGGCCACCTCGACATTGCCCGAAATCGCGCCGAGGTGATTCATGGAGACGGTGGTGAGCACGGGGTTGTCGGAGACCATGAGGTGCCCACCGATCTCACTGAGCTTGGCCAACTCGACCGCGCTCAGCGACGGGTTCGCCGCGATCACGATCAGGCCCCCCGCGTGTTTCAGCGTCGGCAGCGCGACGGAAGTCAGCAAAGTGTTGCCCGAGATGCTGATGATGTTCGAGACCGAACCCAGTCGGTCGAGCGCCAAGGTTTTCAAAGCTGCGTTGTTCTCGCACCGCAAGTTGCCGCCGACGCGAGCCATCTTGTCCAGGCGGAGCTCACCCAACTGCTGGTTCCCCGAGAGCACGAAGTCCGCGTCGACAGACTCGAGTCGGTTGGCCACCAAAGAACCGAGACGCACGTGGTCCGCGACCTTGAGCTCACCGCCGACCTTCTTCAGGTTGCTCAAGTTGAGCTCAAGCAGGGACTCGTTGCCCGAAATCTCCACCGAGCCACCGACGCTCTTGAGCGCAGGCAGGTTCAAGCGCTCGAGCAGCAGGTTGTCCGTCACGACGAGCCGGCCTTCGATTCGCTCGAGCTTGGAGAGGTCGAGCGTGAGGTCGGAGGTCGCCTGCAGGACCAAGTCTCCAGTGATGACCTCTTGTTCCTGGACGAGCGCGAGGTCTGCTTTGGCCGGCAACGCCATGGCCGCTGCGGCGGAGCGCGCGACGGCGGCCGGTGCCCGCACCATTGCATCGGCTTGTGGGCTCTCGGTCACGCCAGCCCTGGAGGCATCGGCTGGACCGGCCTGGGCGGCCACGTAGGTAGGCGCAACGATGAGCGTCGCAACGGCGACAACGATTCGAAGAGTATCTACGAAGATCGAGGGTGTCCTGGACATGCTCAACCTCCTTCTGCGGTAAGTTGTGACCTTCGCGCCACGAAATGCGGCCAAGGTCGGGAGTCACCGAGCGCTGAGAAGTGGCTCGCCACCAGTATAGCCGCGCTGCGCCCCAACGCATAGAGTTGAATGAAGCGCCGCCTTCGGGCCTATTCCCTACGGCTCAATCTCGAATTGACGGCGTATGACATGCACGAATTCGGTCGGCGTGCAATTAAAATCGACCGCCGACCTCGTTCCCCCATGCCTCGTCAACCGACCGCGATTCCTTTGCTTGCACACAGCAAGTCGCTGTGTTAGGCGACCGCCTCCGACTCATGAAGCCGTTTCTTGCACGGATGGAGGCCGGCACACATCAGTTGGTACGCCGGTCGAAGACACGCGCCGGCCGAAGAGACTCGCCGGCCGAAGAGACTCAATGACACTGTTCAAAGCATTTCGGCAGTTCAACACCGTCGACCCAGAGGAATCGCGGATCGTAGGCAGCAGAGGACGGCTCGACCCACGCTTCATGACCTGGATCGACGGCGACACCCTCTATGGGCGGATCGTCCAAGAACTGGCCAATCGAAGGGCGTTGCCGATCAAAGAGGTGATGGAGTCTTTCGAGTTCTTCGAACGCACCCGTTCCCGAGTGCGCCACCGCTTCCTAGCCGACCTCTGCTGCGGACACGGGCTGACTGGGATGCTATTTGCGGCCGCAGAGAGAGAGGTTGAGGAGGTCATCCTCCTGGACCGCGCCGCACACCCCAACCAGCAGCTCACGCTCGAGGCCGTGGCCGAGGTCGCGCCCTGGGTCCGCGACAAGGTGCGCTTCGTCAAATCACGCCTGGACTTCGCGCATTTGGAGCTGCGCCCAAACGGCGGCATTCTCGCCCTGCACGCCTGCGGGCGTCGAACCGATCAATGCATCGACCTGGCCATACAGTTCGGCGGTTCACTGGCCGCCATGCCCTGCTGCTACGCCATGTCCGCCGTCAAAGCACCTCAAGCCATCGCGCGGTACCTCGGACCTGAGCTGGCCTCCGACGTTCATCGCTCCTACCGACTCGAAGCCGCCAACTACCAGGTGCAGTGGCGGCATATCCCCGAACAGATCACGCCGATGAACCGCATCCTCCTTGCCACGGCACGCAGACCGGCCGGACTCGACGGCGAGCTGTCCAATACCATCGATGGGACGAATCCGAATGATGAGTGAGAGCAAAAGGCATTGGAGCTTGGAAGGAGCCGCGCGCGGCGCTTGGGCCGGGCTGGTCGTCGCCCTCGCTGCGGCGCTGCTCGATGCTGGGCTCGCGGCTGGCCGCATCGAGAGTCTCACTGGCGCGCAGACCGCCGAGATCTTCGTCTACGCCACCGGGCTCCTCGGCGTCCTCCTCGTGCCTTGGGGTGTCTTCGTCGGCATCGCCCTCGCCGCCCTCTACGACGCGGCCGACCACGACTTGCGCGGCTGGCTGCGGGCACTTTCCGGCGAGCCTGAGCGCGATCTGCGCTGGAGCGCTGGCCTGTGGGCCGGATTGGTCGGGGTGGCGACGCTGGTGGTCATGACCGGCGCCGCCCATGGGCTCTTTCTTCACGACCTCAACAACAAGCTGCTCGCCTCGGTCTTCGCCGCCATCTTGGCCGTCGGCTCGGCTGGCGTCGCGGCGCTGAGCGCAGTCATTGCCCTGCGTGCGGCGCCGCTCCTACTTCGGCGCCTGCCCCTCGAACGGCTCGGCAAACCTTACGGCCTGAAGCTCATCGGCACGCTCTACGTGCTCTTTGCGCTGGGAGCGGTCATCGTTGGCGTCGGATTCTTGCGCTTCTACGATCCGAACATTTGGTCCCCAGGCTACATCGTCCAGCTCGCCCTCGTCGTGCTGGGACCGGCGCTCGCCTTTGTGCTCCTGACCCGATTCTCGGCGCGGCTGACCGGACACCCCGCCGCTGTCATCGTCTGGTTGGGCGCCGTCGTGGGGCTGGCCTACCTCCCGGCGGTCGGCTTCACAGCCGACGATCCCGTACGCATCGCCAGTTTCGAAGGGACAGAGCTCGAGCGGCGAGCGCTGGCGCTCTACGACGTCATGGGCGACCGCGATGGCGACGGATTCTCCGGGCTCTTCGGAGGTCCAGACTGCGACGACTCTTCAACCAGGGTGAACCCCTCGGCGTTCGACGAGCCCGGCAACGGCATCGACGAGAACTGCATCGGCGGCGATGCCCAGGTCTTGGTGCGCGAGAAGCGCTCGTCGATTCCGGGGCGGCTGTTGCGCGAGGTGGCGAGGACCTTGGCGTCCGGCGGCAGCGCTGGATGCGGAGCCACGCGCCGAGGCCCGACAAGAACCATCGTGGATCTGAAACAAAAAAACATCGTGTTCCTCATCGTCGACACCATGCGGCAAGATCGCACGGGCTATGCTGGCTACGGGCGCGAGGTCACGCCAGAGCTGGACAAGATCGCGACCAGGAGCGTCGTCTTCCGGCACGCCCACTCACAGGCGCCCAACACGCCGCGCTCGATGCCGAGCATCTTTTCGGGGCGCTACCCGTCGGAGGTGGCCTGGAAGAAGCGGTTCCAGAACTTCAGTCCCGTGCGCGACGACGTCACCACGGTGTTCGAGGTGCTGGCCGCCGGAGGCTATGTCAATCATTCGGTCACCAGTCACTGGTATTTCCAAGAGGTGCGCAACCTCAACGCCGGTTTCGACAACTGGGACAACACGGGTTGGGTGGACATCGCGCCGTCGAACACCGACGTCTCTTCGCCTCGAATCTACGAGAAGCTCCCGGGCCATCTGGACGAGTTGATGGCCAGCGGTAAGCCCTGGACGATGTTCATCCACCTCGCCGATCCGCATGGTCGGTACATGAAGCACGCTGGCGTCGTGCCGGACTTCGGCAACGAGCTGGTCGACAAGTACGACCAGGATCTGCGCTTCGCCGACGTCTACGTGGGCAAGATCTGGGAGCTGCTCGACTCCAAAGGGCTCTTGGACACAACGGCCGTCGTGATCACCAGCGATCACGGCGAGGCGTTCGGCGAGCACGGACAGCATTTCCACGGTCAGACCATCTACGACGAGATCCTTCAGGTGCCCTTGGTGATGTACCTGCCTGGGGTCGAGCCCATCCAGATCGACACCCCGGTCGAGCTCATCGACATCGCTCCGACCTTGCTCGATGCCACGGGGTTGGCGATTCCAGATTCGTTCAGCGGGCGCTCTTTGGTCCCCGCCATCGAAGAGCCGAGCTCGTTTTTGCCGAGACCGACCTACGCCGAGGTGCTGGCTTGTCCGAGCTGGGACGAGGAGATCCGAGCCTTGACTCAAGGGGAGCTGAAGCTCGTGTGGCGAGTCTCCAAGGGGTTCTATGAGCTCTACAACCTCACCAACGACCCCACCGAGCAGAAGAACATCCTGCGCTCCAATAGTGAGCAAGCCGAGAGGATGAAAGCGGCGATGGCGCAGTTCGTCGAACAGACGCTGCGCAGACCCTGAAGTCTCCAAGTGCGCGATTCAGAAAGAGAAGCGGGTGCGCACCAGCAACCGGTGATCCATGAGGATGCTCTCGCATCCGGGCTCGTCGCTGAAGCCGTTGAGCAGGGGCACGCCGTAGGCGAGCTCGACGATGAGCTGCTGCTGCGGGGTGTGGAACACGCGTGTCCCCAGCGCGGCGTCGAGCAGGACCCGCGTGAGCACGCCCGAAGCAGGGGCCGTGAGGATGTCGGCCTCGAAGCCGAGGGCGAGGCTCATGACGCCCTCTCTCGAGGTGAGTCTGAAGGCCCCTCGGAGCATGAGCCCGACCAGCGCGTTGCGTTGGCGGGCGCCCGTGCCGACCTGCTGGACAAATCCAGAGTCGCCGAGCCAGAGGGCGCTGACGCCTGCCAGGAGCTCGCTGTGCAGCCAAGTGGTGGAGCGATTCAGGAGGCCGACGAAGGCTTCGGCCGCGACGCCGAAGCGCAACGTGCTGTCCGCGGAATAAGGCGCGTCGCGCTCGAGCACGGCGAGGGGCCCGACGGCCACGCCCAGGACGAGCTCGTTGTCTTGGATGGGGACCTCGGCCGCGGCCGAGCCAGCCAGGAGCAGGAGACTCAGCCCAATCCAGAGCGCCGCCGAGACAATGTGCGCGGATCGCGCGTAGGGATGCCGCTGGCTCGCTTCGAGCCTGCTTGGTTCCGAGTAGCGCGCGAAATTTGGTCGGGTGCGCACACTCACCTCAAGAGCACGAGATAGCCGAACCCCGAGAGCAAGACGTCGAGAAAGAGAACGGCGAGCGAGCAGTTTACGACGGATTGCGTGGTAGCCCAACCGACGCCTTCGCTCCCCCCGTGTGCCGAGAGTCCGCTGGCGCCAGCGACGATGGGGATGGCGATGCCATAGGCGGTGGTCTTCATGAGCAGCAGGATGACGTCTCCCGGGATGACGAAGGAGAGCGTGGCGAAGGTGTAGGGGCTGACGCCGAAGGCGAGCAGGGCGGTGAGGAGGCCGGCGAGCCAGGAGACGAGGACCGAGACACAGGTTAGGCAGAAGACCATGACGACGCTGGCCCAGAAACGGGGGACAACCAAGTACTCGACTGGGTGGGCGCCGCTCATTTGCAAGGCGTCGACCTGCTCGGTGACGACCATGCTGCCGATCTCGGCGGCGATCCCTGTGCCGACGCGGGTGGAGATCATGAGCGCGGTGATGGTGGGGCCGAACTCTCTGAGGAGGATCTGCAAGTAGAGGCCGCCCAACGGGGTCAAGTCGCCGATGATGCGCTCGGCTTGTAATCCGGCCTGGTAGACCAGGGTCACGCCCAACGAGCCGGCGACGCAGACGATGAAGACCAGCGACTCGTTGCCGATGCGATAGGCCTGGAGCCAAACCTCCTTCCAGCGGCGACGCCCATGCAGCGCGTACTGAACGGTCAGCCCGAAGACCTTGAAGATCTCCCTGAACTGCTCGCCGACAATGACGAACGGGCTGCCGAGGGCTGCGAGGAAGAGCTCGAGCACGTTGGGTTTGTGGGGCGGGTGGGCGGACACAATGAGCTCAGATTGTCGAGCGGACGACCGACTTTCGCTCCGCAAGTGATTGGCAATTGCACGACAATCGGTCGTGGTAGGCGAGGACAGAAATCTAGATGATCAGGGTGGTGACCACGTAATTGAGGACGAAGATCCAGATCGCCGAGGCGACGACGGAGTCGTTGACCGCTCGTCCGACGCCTACGGCGCCACCAGTGACCGTGATGCCGAAGTGACAGGAGACGACGCCCACGGCGATGCCGAAAGTGATGGCCTTGTAGACGCCAAGGAGGAAATCTTCGAGGTGGATGAGGTCGACAAAGGAGCGAAAGAAGAGCTGGACGTCGACGCCGAGCAGAAACTGGCTGGTAAAGGCGCCGCCGATGAGGGCGGTGGCGTCCCCGACGACAACGAGCAGGGTCATCATGACGACCATGGCGATGAAGCGGGGCATGATGAGGTATGAGACGGGGTCGATGGCCAGGGTCCTGAGGGCGTCGACCTGTTCGGTGACTTTCATGGTGCCGATCTCGGCGGTGTTCTTGGCGCCCACACGCCCGTTGAACATCAAGGCGATCATGATGGGGCTGACCTCACGCAGGGTTGCGAAGCCGGCGCCCCAGCCGATGAAGCCGGTGGCCTCGTATTTTTCGACGTAGAGACCGGCCTGGATGACCATGATGGCGCCGACGAAGACGCCAGTGACCAGGATGATGGGGAAGCTCTTGACTCCGACGTTGTAGAGGTTGCGCATGAGCTCGGCACCATCGACCCGCGGCGGGAACAAGCGGCGCAGGATGGCGCCTGCCATCAGGGTCATGCCGCCCATCTCAGTGGCGATGTCGAGCGTACGGCGGCCGACCATGGCGAAGGGAACACTGAGGACCGACGTGAGTCTCATGCGGGCTCCCCTCGCCAGAACTGCCGGACATAGGGGGTCTCGCACTGGTCGATGGCGCTCGTGTCCCCTGAGAACAAGGTCTTGCCGTGCTCGATGAGCAGCCACTGGTCACAGAGGGGGCGAATTCCGTCGAGATCGTGAGAGATGGTGATCGAGGTGGTGCCTTGCGCCTTCATGTCGCTCAACAGGCGAAAGATCTTGGCGCTGGTGACAGGGTCCAAGCCTCCAGTGGGGTCGTCGTAGATGACGATCGGGGGCCTCCGGACGACGGCGCGAACGAAGCTCACCCTCTTCTTCATTCCACCTGAGAGCTCGCGGGGCATCTTGTCTTGGATGCCTGGCAGCGCGACCTGCTCGAGGACCTCGGCAACCCGGTTTCGAATGCTGGTCTCGCTGCTGCGTCCCTCCATTCTCAACGGCAGGGCGATGTTCTCCCCGACGTTCATGAAGTCGAAGAGGGCGTAGTTCTGGAAGACCATCCCCAACCTCATCCTGAGCGCCTGCAGCTCGCGTTCGCGCAGGCGGGTGACGTCGATGTCGTCGATGAAGACATGCCCCTCGTCGGGCGCGACCAAGCCGCAGATGATCTTGACCAGAAGACTCTTGCCGGCTGCACCAGGTCCGATGAGGCCGAGCATGGTTCCGTCGCGGACTTCGAGGTCGACGGCATCGAGGACCGCCGTCCGGCGGTAGTACTTCGAGACGCCCTGACAACGAATCCTCACGCCGTCACGCGGGACCTCGACGTGAGTGACCTGCTTGCTCGCGGCGCTCATCGCTTCACCGTCTGTGAACCGTCGGGTGGCGGTCGTCGTACCATGCAAGCACTCACCGTTGTCCTTGGGGACTTCTGATGTTGGCCTAAGATGTGGTGATAATCCTGGGCTTCTTCTCAACGCAAAGGCGCTAGGACGCTAGGGCGCAAAGGTTTTGGGTCGGGGACCTCTGATGTTGGCCTAAGATGCAGTGAAAAGCCCGGGTTCTGTTTTCACGCAAAGGCTCTAGGACGCTAGGACGCAAAGGATTTTGGGCTGGATGGTTCATCGCGCTGGGATTGGTTCCTGACGACTCCGATCATCCGACGAAGTGATAGCAGCGGCGGAGGTGTGGAGCAATAACGAGACCCGCGGGCGGTCTGTGTTCTTCGAAAACTCGCCAAGTTCGTCGTGTTGGGTGATCGTCTGTGCGAGCAGAGGAGAAAGGCGCCGGTGGTGGACGAATGGAAAAGTCGACCGTTGCGAGCCCTAAGGCGTCGTCAGGAAACAACCTGCCCATTTGAGCATCGCCAGAGGCGTGATGGCAGCGTCGGTCTGCTTCGACGATGCTGGGCATCGCCTGCATCGACCTCCTTGCCCTCCCACCTCTGACTTCGCCCAAATGCGCCCCCAATCCACCGCCTCAGCGCACCTCGGTGATGAGGATCGGCGGGTGGTGCAGCATGGTGATCTGCGGGCTGGGCGGCGCGCTGTCGCGGGCCATCTCGACCGCGGTCTGCAGGTCCGCAGCCCACTCCCAGCCCAGTCGTTCAGCGACATGCGGGCTCTCGGCGCCGACGCAGATGACGCGTCCCACGTGCTGACGGCCGTTCTCGCCCCAGTACCACATGAAGAACGGGTGCGCGCCATGGTAGGCGTTGCCGAAGCGGTACATCTGTACGTAGGCGGGGTTCTCGGCGAACTCCTTCTCGTATTTCTGGTGCAGAATCATGGCGTCGCGAGTCTCGGGGAGCAGCCGATTGAAGAACTCGATGTAGGACGGGTGGTGTCCGGAGTGGAACTCATCGGGCAGGGGATGCGTGAGGATCATCGTCCCGCCCTTTTTGATGAGCGGAGTTCCCCCCTTGTACATGTTGAAGAAGTAGCCCAACGCCATGACCTGAACCAACAAGGGGTTGAGGATCGAGTTGACGTTGTAGGGCGAGACGAAGGGGATGCCGGTGATCAGGATGTCGGCTTGTCCCTCGACCTGAATGAGGTACTGCTTCCAGCAGGCCGCCAAGATCTTGTCGTGCACGGCCTCGGCTTCACCCGCGGCGACGGCGATGAGGCCGAAGGGGGAGGGGGTGGAGTGCATGATGCGCCGTTTGGCGGCTCTGGGCAGCTTGGAGAGCGAGTATTTGAGCGCCTGGAACTTCATGCGGTCGCTGGAGCGCCAGTGTTCTTCGGGCTTCTGCAGGAAGTTCAGGGCGGGCCCATACATGTTGTTGTTCACCGCCGTCTCGATGTGGAAGACGTTGAGCTCCTTCTCGACGATGGCGCCGATGCGGTGAGTGGACTTGGCCAGGGCCGAGTGGTCTGGGTCCATGTAGGAGTTGCTGTCGCGGATGGTCTGTGGGTTGTGGTGGGCGCGCAGCCCCTTGTAGCCCGTCAGGCCGACTCCGACCGACTTGTGACCGCCGTCCATGGGCACGAGGTTGATGTTGACGTAGATGGTCAAGTCGCTCTCGACCGCACGACGACTCAGCTGCACCACCTCGCCCAGCTTGGTCTCGCCGATCTCCACCATGTTGTTGCGGTCTTCGGCGTCGTGGTTGTAAAGGCGCTTGGGGTGGAACTCGTTGAAGATCTTGTCGCCGGTCATGCGCCGAATCTCGGCGTCGGTCATGCGCCGATGCACCGCGGTGGCGACGATGATGTGGATGTCCTCGACGCCGTGATCACCGAGCAGAGCGAGGACGATCTCCAAGATGGTCTGGCGCAGATCCGGGCGCACCATCGGCGGCAAGGGCAGCGAGATGTCGTCGACCGCGATGGTGACCTTCATGCCCGGGAAGAGCTGCGCGAAGAGTGGCTTGGCGCCTCCCTCCGGGTGGTTGAGCGCGTGCCGGATGGCCGCCTTCGGGTTCGCCAGCGGCTCCATCGGAGGCTTCGGGAAGATCACTCGGGTTCCGATGGGAAGGTGCTCTTCCAGGAAATCCTCGCCGAAGAACAAGACCCGCGCGGGGCTCGAGGAGTCTGTGTAGATGACCTGCTTGGATTCGAGAGCCATGTTGACCTTTCGTGAATTCGCCGAAGCACTGGGCGATGGTGACCTGGCAGCGACGGCGCCGCAGCGGGTCTAGGAAGGAAGGGGGTGCGCGGCGTCGGACCGCCGAGGACTAAGACTGGACCGAGATGACCGGCCAGCTGTAATCCTCCGCGATGCGCCGCAGCTTGGTGTCGGGATTGACCGCCACGGGATGCCCGACCATGGCGAGCATGGGGAAGTCGGAAAAACTGTCAGCGTAGGCGAAGCTCGAGTCGAGGTCGATGTCGTGGGCGCGTCCGTACTCGCGGATCACGAGTGACTTATTGGGGCCGGCGAGCAACGGCGGGATCAGGCGACCCGTCGCCATGTCGTCGACGATCTCCAGGCGGTTGGCGAGCCACTTCTCAATGCCGAGGTGTCGGGCCAACGGGGCCGCGACGTAGTCCAGGGCGCCAGTGACGATCACCTGCTCGACGCCTTGGTCCTTGGAGCGGCTGACGAGGTCGAAGACGCCAGGGAAGATCGCCGGCTTCATGACCTTGTCGAAGACCTCTTCGCCCACGACGACCAACCGGTCTTCCGAGAAGCCCTTGTAACCACTGTAGAAATATTCGTTGAAGGCCTTGCGACCGAACTTGTCCAGGGCCAGGTAGACCGGGATGTTGGCCAGCAATCTGGCCATGCCGAAGACCTTCCGTTGCCAGCTCGGGTGGCTCAGCGTGTAGTAAGCGAAGGCGTGCACCACGTTGGTCCGGACCAAGGTCCCATCGACGTCGTAGAAGGCGGCGCGCCGGCAAGGCTTGGCAGCGTGGGGCTCGGTCGGGCTCGACTCGGCGACGGACATCTGAACCTCGACCTCGAGGCGGTGGCCCTCGAGAGCTGGCGCGGCGTTGCGCAGCGCCATAAGTGAATTCCAAACCCCCGAGCTGCCAGGCCGTCCCAGCGACTCCGAGGGCGAGCTTTCGTATAGGAGTGTCGCCCGCAGTGTCAACCTCCTGACCAACCTGCGCCCTCACGCGCCGAGGACTAGTTGCTCCGCTCGATCGTTTCCGGTTACGAGGAGGGCGCCAAGATCGATCCTCGGGCCGTTCGCAAGCGAAATCCAATCACTGATTCAAGGGATAGAAGTGCTCGACATCACTGCAGGGAATTGGCTCGCTGGAAGGGTGAACGTCGCTCGGCGAGCCGCCTGTTTCTTGCTCGCCGCGCTGTTCGTCGCCGCGCACCTGGTGCCCTCGCCGATTCAGGCCGACGAGGTCGCCACAAGGGCGTCCGAGCCCGAACCCCAGAGCGAGGCCGCAAACGACGCGGGCACGGCTGGTCCAACAGACCCCGGGACGACCGCAGGGAACGACCAGAACCCAGAAAAGGTGGACCATTCGGATTGGTTCCTGCTGCCGGCCATCTTCTACTCGACCGAGACCAGCTTCCTGCTGGTCGTGGGATTCTTGGCCACGTTCGGCGAGACCTCCCCAGGCGTCGACGAGCGGCTGTCCAATATTCAGGTGGCGGCGACCTATACCCTCAACAATCAGTTCGTCGGGGAGGTCCATCCAGAGTTCTTCTTCTTCGATGGAAAGTACCATCTCAAAGGAAAGAACTGGTTCTGGTACTTTCCGGATCGTTATTACGGCTTGGGGAATGAGAGCGACGCCAACTTCGAGTCCTACGTTTCGCTGCAGTTTCGCAGCCTGTGGAACTTCGAGCGCGAGATCGCGGCGCATCTCTTCATTGGCGCCAGTTACGAGTTTACCCTCTCCCAAGTGCTCGATGCGCAGGCAGGTGGCGCCTTGGTCGGTGAACCTGGCGGCAAGGGAGCTCGCACCTCTGGGATCGGCGCGCAGCTCGTCTACGACGACCGCGACTCGTCGCTGAGCCCCCATCGCGGAGGGATCTTCACGTTGAGCACCATGCTCTATGACGGTGCGTTGGGCAGCCAATACTCGTTCTCAATGACCGAGCTGGACCTGCGCGAATACCTGCCGATCGTCGGAGAGCATGTTTTGGCCTTGCGGTTCTTGGGCAAGGTCGCCACCAAGTCTCCACCGATTCAAAAGATGGCAGCCATTGGGGGCAAGTACACGCTGCGCGGGTTTTTCGAGGGCCGATACCGCGACCGAAATCTCCTCAGTGCCCAACTCGAATATCGCGCACCGCTTTGGTGGCGTTTCGGAGGGGTGTTGTTCGCGGGAGTTGGGGAGGTCGCCCAGACCATCGACGCGTTTGACTTGGAGGGAGTGCACCCGTGCGCAGGGTTTGGAGTGCGCTTCCTGATCGACCCAGCGACGGGAGTGAATCTCCGCTTCGATCTCGGGTTCAGCGCCGACTTCGTGTCGGCGCATTTCACGATTCTCGAAGCATTCTAGCGCGGAGGGTCCCGTCAAATCGTGCCGTGCGCCGGATGGACGCAAGCTCAAGCATAATCCATCAATGCGAACGCCACTTGAAATCTGGTTTTGCATCGGCTAGGCAGGCTGTTCTCGGGAACCTGATCGAAATCAATCTTTGGCCAGGAAACAGTCAAGAGCACCAGGTCGGCCTTGTGCTCGTATTTTTGACATTCAGATCGACGGAGGAACCATGAAATTCGAGTTGAAATCCACCCTATTGGCGCTCATCGCAGCGTCGGCCCTGCTCATCGCGGCCGGCTGCGATGACTCTGGTGGCAAGAAGACCGACCCAGACAGCAGCGAGACGACGGATGTCACGACCACGGACACGGGACTCCCCGACCTGGTGCCTGACACGGCTGACCCTTGCGACAACCTCGCCAATCCTTGTGCCGCGGCAGGCGCGACCTGCTCTGGCAACTCTATTGTGACCTGCGAAGCCAACGCCGACGGTTGCTTGGTTTCGAGCACCCAAAACTGTGCCACCGACGAAGTCTGCGTCGATGATGGTGCAGGCACGGTGGCCTGCGAGGTTGAAGATCTCTGTCTGACGGTCACCAACCCTTGTGCCGCCGCCGACCGCGCTTGTGACGGAACCAATCTGGTCGTCTGCGCCGCCGATGCCAACGGTTGCTTGGTGGAGACCACCACGGACTGCACCACCGGCGGGATGAACATCTGCGATGCGACCGCCAACCCGGTCGCGTGTGCCTACGACGCTTGCGCCGGCATCAGCGACTGCACCACGCCAGGGGCTTCCTGCAACGGCGACAGCTTGGTGGTCTGCGCCGCGGACGCTTTCGGTTGCCTCGTGGAGACCACCACGGACTGCACCACTGCGACCGCAGGCACCTGTGACACCGCCACCGCGCTCTGCACCACGACGGACGTTTGCCCGACCGCCTGCACCGCGGGCTCCGACTGCATGGGCAACTCCTTGGTAGAGTGCGCCCCCGATGCGTTTGGTTGCCTCGTCGAGACGACGACCAACTGCGCCGCTGTCACCGACGGCTTCTGCGACGCCAGTGGCATGACCGCCATGTGCGACATCGACGTGGGCGACCGCTGCGCTGGCAAGGCCCTCTGCACGACCATGGGAACCACCTGTGAGACCGGCTCCGAGAACCTCCTCGACTGCCAGTACGACAGCGTGGGCTGCCTCGTGCTGACCACGACGAACTGCGCCACTGCCAACAACAACATCTGCAACGACGATGGCGCCGGCAACGTGGCTTGTCAGCCTCCCTGCACGCCGGACGCCGCTTGCGCCACCGCCACCGAAGGCGATGCGACCTGCACGTTGAACAACCTCGCCGTCTGCACTGATACGGACGGCAATGGTTGCCTCGAGCTCATGGCCGTCGCGTGCGGAACCGACCTGTGCGACGCCACGAACGGTGTCTGCGCCGCCAACGGCTCTGGCGACAGCTGCGCCGCCGCCGACGTTCTGGTCGTGCCGCAGTCGGGATTCTACTTCGTCGGCGACATCAGCACCTTCACTGACGCTCAGACCTTGGCTGGCACAGCCTGCGACAACCCCACGACGGCCGCCGCCGACATGGTCTTCGAGGTCGCGTTGCAAACCGGTGAGACCGTCTACGCCGACGAGTACGGTCCTTGGGCCGCCTGGATCCACATCCTCAAGGCCTGCGACAACACCACCGCTTGTGAGATTTCCGAGATGGAGCCGAGTGCAGCTGCGGTCAGCTACACTGCCGTGGCCGACGAGACGGTATATGTCATCTTCGAGTCCGATGGTGCGCCCGGTACATCAGTAGATTTCCAAATTGCCATCGACATCGATCCCGCCTGTGGCAACAGCATCGTCGAGCAGACAACCGCAGAAGGATGCGACGACGGCAACACCGTGGACGGTGACGGATGTGACGCGACCTGTGCCCCAGAGCTCGGTTACGACTGCTCGGTGGCTTCGCCCAGCGTCTGCAAGCCCTGGACGCACCTTGGCGACTTCGCTGGGGGCGACACGATTCCTGACACCACGGGTGGGCTCATCGCCTCGGGAGACTCTGTGGGCTACAGCATCACCTTCACCGAAGACGTGAGGGTCAGCGGCACGCTGAGCAGCACGAGCACCGGCGACATCGACTTCTACGTCGTGGACGCGGACGGCAACGTGGTCTTCGACTCTACTGCCGACGGCGACGAGACTTGGGCGGACGAGACCTTGCCGGCCGGCACCTACTACCTCGTCATCCACGCCTGGGCTGGCGGCGACGATGTCGATGGTTGGCTCCTGACCCTCAGCACCTCGGCGATCGTCTGCGGCGATGGCGTCGTCGACGCGACCGAAGGTTGTGACGATGGCAACGCGGTCGACGCCGACGGCTGCACGGCCTGTGTGGTCGACGCTGGGTACAATTGCACGGGCTCCCCGTCGGTGTGCGGGTTGGCCGTTCCTGGCGACAGCTGTGGGGCGCCGACCGTGGTCGACCCATCGACTGGATTGACGCTCACTGGCACCGACTTCAACGCCGACTTCTCCGACCAACAGTACTTCGACGGGACCGGCTGCCTCTCGACGAGCACTTCCGGTACTCCGGAAGAGGCGGTCTTCTCGGTGGCCCTCACGACTGGCCAGATCGTCAATCTCAGCCAGCACACGACGTCGGACTTCGTCCTGTCGATCCTCAAGAGCTGCGGCCCAACCGTGGCCTGTGAAGATTCGGTCGACTACGGCGAAGACGTGGGCGCGACCTACGTGGCGACCACTAACGAGACCGTCTTCTTGGTCGTGGAGACCTGGAGCGGGAGCGTGTCGGTGCGTCCCTACGACATCCGAATCACCATTCGCACCCCTGGTTGTGGCGACGGTTTCCTCGACGCGGGTGAGACCTGCGACGACGGCAACACCGTGGACGCCGACGGCTGCACGGCCTGCGCGATCGACCTGGGTTACAACTGTGGCGGCGAGCCCTCCGTCTGCACCATGGCACCCGTGGGCGGCGATTCCTGCACCGATCCGATCGTTGTCAACCCCAACGCCGGGCTTCATCTCACCGGGCCCGATTTCAACTCAGACTTCTCCGATCAGCAGGCGTTCACGGGCACCGGCTGTGCGACCACCGAATCGACTGGAACCCCGGTCGAGGCCGTCTTCGTGGTCGACCTCGGCGCCGGTCAAATCGTGACACTGTCCGAGGACACGGCGTCGGACTTCATCTTGTCGGTTCTTCCAGTGTGTGACGGCGCCGCAGCATGCTCCGCCTCGACCGACTTCGACGAGGCGATTGGTGTGAGCTTCACGGCGACCACAAACGGCCCCGTGTTCCTCGTCGTCGAGACATGGAGCGGGAGCGCGTCGGTGCGTCCGTACGACATCTCGATCACCGTCCGCACGCCGAGCTGTGGCGACGGTGTCGCTGAAGGGATCGAGGCCTGCGACGACGGCAACTCCGTGGACAATGATGGTTGCACGGCTTGCGTCATCGACGCTGGCTACAACTGCACGGGGACGCCGTCGGTTTGCGCCGTCATGCCTGTTGGCGACTCCTGCTCCGATCCCGTCGTCGTGACTTCTTCGGGCAGTTTCACTGGCAACTTCGCGGACTTTGCGGACAACTACAACCCTGGCAGCGGTGGTTGCGCCGGTGGGTATGCCCAACCTGGACCGGACGCCGCCTACCAGGTGACGCTCAGCGCTGGACAGACCGTGACCGCATCGCTCGACAGCTCCACGTTCACGGACGTCGGCGTCTACATTGTCTCCGACTGTGGCAACGTGGTGAACTCCTGCCTCGACGGCAGCGACTCAGGTGAGCCAGAGGTCGCGACCTACACGGCGACCGCGCCCATCACGGTCTTCGTCATCGCCGACAAGTGGGACTCTCCCCTTGCGGGAGCGTTCACGCTCGACATCACCATCACACCCTAGGTGACCCCGGCGCCGAGAGGCGCGTAGAGAGGCACAGAGAGGCCCGCCGAGCAACGCTCGGTGGGCCTCTCCTCGTTGTGCGCAAAGATGATGCAAGAACACCAATGGCCCCGTGACACTGCCACGCGCATCGTGTTAAATGCGGGGACTCAGATGGGCTCGCTCGAATCGGTCGGATTTTCGCGCGCACCTCGGCACCGAGCCCTCGAAGCGAACCCGCCGATCGCTGGAGAGGGTCGGCCCCTTACGCGCCAGGGAACGGGCGGAGCTCTCGTCAGTGAAGGAGGAATTCGGAGTGGCTCGAATCGTCTACCGCGATACGTCGAACCAGGAAGTCGTCATCCAACTCAACGCCTCGAGTCCAGAGGTGTCGGTCGGTCGAAATCCCAACAACACCATTCGACTTCAAAACGCTTCGATCTCCAGAAACCACGCGACGATCTCGTTTCAGGGGGGACAGTGTATCCTCAAGGATCTGGGGTCCTCCAACGGCTGCTACGTCAACGGCAAGCGGGTTCAGTCCCAGGCGTTGACCGACGGAGACAAGATTCGATGCGGAGAATACCCGCTCGAATTCTTCGAGGACGCACCGGCCGTGGCCAGCCCAAACCCT
>PFUG01000254.1 GCA_002789955.1 Deltaproteobacteria bacterium CG_4_9_14_3_um_filter_63_12
TGTACCCGGCCTATCCGCCCCAAGCGCCCCCTTACGTCCAGCCGCCGCCTGGGTACCGTCCTCCATCCGAGGACGAGCCCTTCGACGAGGAAGAGCCACCAGAATCCGACGTGGATACGTTGCGGCGCGAAGTAGAGGCCCTGAAAGAGGCCCTAGTAGATGCAGTTAAGTTGATGAAAGATAAGTCGAAATAAGTTTTCTTGTGCGGTGCAGCAAAAAGGGGTTGACTCCCTCGGGGGCCGTGAATATTCTCCCTCCCATCACGGACAACACACTCGGCTCACGTCGAGCCGAAAACCACCCAAGAGGAGTTCCCATGACCACCCAGAACACCAACCCCAAGTCCACTAAGACCGTCGACGCCACCGTCAACAACCCCTTCATCGCTCCTTTCCAGAAGATGATGGAAGACCACCAGGCCCGCATGGACGCGGCCTTCGCCGAGTTCACCAAGCAAGAGGCCAAGGGCATGGAGCGCATCACCCAGGGCATCGACGAGATGGCCAACCTCTGGAAGGGCCAGCTCAACTATTTCAGCCAGCTGCAGTCCGAGTGGCGCAAGATGGCCGTCGAGGCCACTGAGAAGGCGCAGGACTACGTTAAGGGCGCTAACTAACTACCCCCCCCTCCCCCCGGCCCCCTCCCCCGAAACGGGCCCGAAACGGGAGAGGAGGAGTTGGAGGGTTTGCGGTGGGCTCTTCGCCCTCACCCCCCGACCCCCTCTCCCGCTTCGTGGGCGAGGGGGAGTCCGACTTCCGTTGGAGATCAACGAGTTTGCGACGGGATCTTATGATCGTCGCGCGAACGGAATCACAACATCCTAGAATCGTGACAGACGCTCCCCTCGCCCACGCAGTGGGAGAGGGGAAGGGAAGGGGTGAGGGCCGAACCCTCCCCCCAAACTTCCACCCCCGAAAGGACTCGAGCATGAACCTCGCTCCCACTCCACGCGACACGCTGTTCACCGACGGCACGGCGAGCCTCTATCGCTTTCGCCCGCAACGGCAGCTGGTCGACCGAGCCCCTGTGCTGCTCGTCCCCTCGATGATCAACCGCTGGTACGTTCTCGACCTGCGCGAAGGGGCCAGTCTCGTCGAGGCCTTCGTGGCGGCTGGGCTCGACACCTACCTCCTCGATTGGGGCATCCCCAACGACGAGGACCGTTACCTCACTTGGGACGACGTCCTCGCCAGGCTCCATCGCTTCGTGCGCGCCACCAAGCGTTTTGCAGATGCGAAGAAGATTGGTCTGCTGGGCTACTGCATGGGCGGCACCTTGGCCGGCATCCACACCGCATTGCACCCAGAGGACATCGCCGGCCTCGTCAACCTGGTCGGCCCCTTCGACTTCGCTCAGGCCGGCATGCTGGCCGAGATGGTCGACGCGCGCTGGTTCGACCCGCGGGCGCTCACCGCGCCCGGCAACATCTCGCCCAAGCAGATGCAAGACGGCTTCATCTCGCTGCGCCCCACCGCCCAAATCTCGAAGTGGGTCGGCCTCCTCGACAAGGCTTTCGACCCCGAGTTCCGCGACTCCTTCAAGGCGCTCGAGGCTTGGGCTGGCGACAACATCCCGTTCCCAGGCGAGGCCTACGTCACCTACATCGAAGAGCTCTACCAAAAGAACACTCTCATGTCGGGTCAGCATTGGGTCGGCGGACGCCACGCCGATCTGGGGGCGATCACCTGCCCGGTGCTGACGATCTGCGCCAGCAAAGATAATATCTGTCCGCAGCCGGCGGCCGACGGACTCAATCGGATGTGCAGCTCCGACGACGAGCAAGTGATGGTGATCCCAGGCGGACACGTCGGCGTCGTCGTGGGCAGCAAGGCCAAACAAGTCACCTATCCAGCGCTCATCGAGTGGTTCGTCTCGCGGCTGCCGAAGCCCTCAGTGAGCAAGGAGGCCGTGCAGAGCGCGGTCGCAGAGCCGGTGGTCAGCGCGGAGGCCGTGGGGGTTGCTCCCGCTGTCGATGAGCCGGCGAGCGAGGCGGCGAAGCTCGCCTCGGGCGAGGGCGCGGAGAAATCCACCAGGCCGAAGGGGGCCCAGAAGAAGGCGCCGGCCAAGAAAGTCGTCGCGAAAACGGCCGCCAAGAAAACAGCGCCAAAAAAGGAAGCGACGCCCAAATCGAGCCGCTCTGCGGCCAAGCCCGTGGAGAGTGAAGAAAAGTCCGTCACGCCAGTGGAGAAAGCGGCGCTGGACGGGCAAGCCTAGCCATATTGCGGGCGCCCTCCCGCCAAGCGTGGCCGAGGTCGGTCACCGAGAGCCCAGAGGGCACCGGCTCGTGGGGACGTTCGCGCGAATTTCCCCGCGAATCGGACTGGGCTCTCACCCCAAGACTGCTTTTGTCCGTGGGTCTTGGGTCTCGAGTCGAACTCGATGCTGGAGAGTATTTTTCTAGGTTCAGCACACCTCGCCGGTTGTTGCCGGCGCTCTCTCAAACTCAACCTCGACTCGAGCCCCAAACCCACGTATTTCCTAGTCCCTCGTCATCGTCGGGTCGTAGGGGCGCAGCGTGCTGCGCCCTCCCTCGAGCAGCCTCAGATTCCCGAGTTTGTGCCCAAGACCACCGCGGCCTAGCCCTAGGCCCCCAAGCACACCGACCTCCCATGCGATACATCCATCTCATTGTCGAGAACCCCCTGATCTGGGCCCTGTTCGGCGTCTACCTCGTCGGCACCAGCTTCTTGGCCTACTTGGGACACCGCAAGACCACCGACATCACCAGCTTCGCCGTCGGCAAGGGGGACATGCACCCGGTCATCGTCGGCATCACGCTGGCGGCGTCCGTCGCTTCGGCGGCGACCTTCGTGCTCAACCCGGGTCTGGTCTACGTCTTCGGCGTCTCGGCCTTAGTTCACCTGGGTGGCGCCGCGGCATTGGGTGTCATCGTCGGCCTCTTCACGCTGAGCTTCGGCTTTCGGCGCTTGGGCCAGAAGACCAAGGCCATCACGCTGCCCCAGTGGGTCGGCCAGCGCTACGGCTCCAAGGCCATGGCCATCTTCTTCGCTGGCGTGAACCTCTTCTCCATCACCTTCATGGTGCTCATCGTCGCCGGTCTCTCCATCGTGATGCAGTTCACGCTGGGGCTGACCAACACCGAGAGCGTCGTGCTCATCATCGGCTTCGTCTTCAGCTACATCTTCATGGGCGGCACCTACGCGCACGCTTACACCAACACGCTGCAAGGCATCATCATGGTGGTCATCGCCGGCATCATCGTCGCCAGCGGTTTCCCCCTTCTGGCCGAAGGGTTTGGCGCCTTCTTCGACAAGATCGCGGCGGTGAACCCCAACTTGGTCGCGACCATCAACCCGCAGAGCCCCCTCTACGGCAGCCTCTTCTCGGTCTGGATCGCCGGCTTCGTCATTGGCTTTGCGCTGGTCTGCCAGCCGCACATTTTGACCAAGGCGCTCTACGTCAAGACCGACAAGGCGGTGCTGCAATATCTCCTGGTCAGCACCGCGGTCTCCTTGGTCTTCACGGGCCTCTTGCTGGTCGGCCTCTACGCCCACGTCGCCGACATCCCGCCCGCCGCCTTCCTCGACCCCGTCACCGGCTTCCCCAAAGCCGACGCCGTGGTCACCGTCTACATCGCCGAGACCTTCAGCCCAGTCATGCGCTCTGTCATCGCCGTCGCCTTGATGGCCGCGGGCATGAGCACGCTGGATGGCATCCTGGTGGCGCTCTCCTCGATCACGGCCAACGACCTCTTCCTCAACATTACCGAGAACAACCTCCTCAAGACCAAGACCCCAGAAGAGAAGGGCAAGCTGGCCCACCGCGCCAGCCAAATCATCCTCATCCTGCTGGGCATCACGACCCTGGTCATCAGCCTTTACCCGCCGGAGCTCTTGAGCATCTTCGGGCAGATCGGCGTCTTCGGCATCGCTGCAGCCAGCGCTGCGCCCATCTTCTTTGGCATCTTCGTCGTGCGCATGCCGAAGGCCGTCATCTTCAGCGCGTCCGTCGCCTCGCTGTCGATCTACATCAGCCTCTTCTTGTGGGGCGATTGGGCCATGCGCAACCAGGCGAATTTGGTCGAAATCGTGTCCGGCTGGGGCCCGCTGCAGCACCTCTTCGACACCGGAATGTACCAGCTCGGCCTCCTCAACCCGGCCGTGCCCGCCACGTACGGAGTCATCGCCTCGTTCATCATCGCCACGCCCTGGGCCGTGCGGAGCTGGATTCAGCAGCGCGCGGCGGCCGCCGAGCCCGTGGCCGAGGCCTAGCTGGGGCTTGGGGGTAGGCGCTGCGGCTCACCCCACTGGGTTTCACAGCAGAGCTCAGGCCCTCGTCGTTCCCTTGGGCTCGTTTTTACCACGAAGAACACGAAGAGCACGAAGAGCCTTTTTTCTCTCCTCTTCTTCGTGTCCTTCGTGACCTTCGTGGTGAATTCGAACCCAGCCTGCCTGCAAGTTCTCTTCGTCACAACGATGGGCTCATGTATCCTGCGTGATTGCTCCTCCTCGAAGAAGCTAGTGGCCGATGCTGCCCATGGTGATGACCTGGCCGGTCTCGTCGCCTTCGAGCGCGTGGACATAGAGCGGGATGACTTGCGCAACGGGAGTCCCGCCCGTGCCCAATCCAAACCTCTCGACGGTCTCGCGGAGCATCGGAGGGCAGACGGCGTTGACCCGTTGACCTGGCGGGAGTTTCAGAGCGGCGGAGCTGACGAACCTGTGCAGGCTGGCGTTCACCGCCGACAGGATGGTGTTGGCGGGGTGGTCGTAATCCGGAAGGATGGCGCTGGTCAGCGTGAACGCCCCCCCTTCGCGGAGATAGGTTCGACCGTAGCGCACGAGGTTCATTTGGCCCAGGAGTCGGTTGTTGAGGCTCGCTGCGAAGTCCTCCTTCAGGAGCTCCTCAATCTTGCTCAGTCTGACGACATTTGGGGCGCTGATCACCGCATCAACAGGGCCGATCTCGGCGAACAGTTTCTGAAGGGATTCGGGGGTCGCCATGTCGACGGTCACCTCTTCGTGGCCGTGTCCAACCTTGATGACCTCGTGCCGGGCCTCGAGCAGCGCCCCCAGTGTGCTGCCGATGGTTCCGCCAGCGCCGAGCAATAAGATCTTCAAGCGTGCGCGGCCCTCGCTATCGCTCATATTTGTTCCTCCTGGGTCATGGTTCATCGTTGCCGCCAAGTCGGCTGAGCTTCACGTAGTCCGCTACACCATCTCGCGGCGCTCGTCGCCCTTGCAGTAACATGTTGCTGGCTGAGTTGAGGTGACAAACGCACGAACGGCCTTGCGCTCCGGTTCTGAAGGCTGCAACGGAGCTTGCACCGACTGCCATGCTCGGCGAAGATGAAACTGCAGCTTTGCGGAGGCCACATGTCCGACCCCAACCGCCAAATCCGGATCACACGCCTCGGCGAGGAAGGGCCAGAGGTAGTCGTCGCCGCGATGAGCGTATCTGAGCGGGTACAGATGGTTTGGCAGCTCACCGTGCAGACTTGGCTATTCAAAGATGGGGTCTGGAATGAACCGCGACTTCGTCGAGATGTTAGCTGCGTTATCCGAAGCGAGAGCCGACTTTCTGATCGTCGGGGCGCACGCGATGGCGGCTCATGGGGTGCCGAGGGCGACGGGTGATCTGGACATTTTGGGTCAGGCCTAGTGCGTCGAACGCCTCTTGCGTCATGTCGGCATTGCAAGTGTTTGGAGCGGCGCTGCACGGTCTGACTACAGACGACCTGTCAACACCAGGAATCGTCTTTCAAATTGGTGTCGTTCCGTGTCGCATAGACTTGCTCACTGCGATAGACGGCGTCAGTTTCGACGATGCGTGGCGCGGACGGCTCGAGATCCCCCTCGAAGACTTGAGAGTCAACATCATCGGCCTCGCCGACCTCATCGCGAACAAGCGCGCAACGGCCCGCCCAAAGGACCTCACAGATGTGATTCTCCTCGAAGAGGTTTCGAAGGTTTAGCCGCTGGTGCCGTGCTCGAGATCACCTCATCACTCGAGCCGAAATCCGCTCGCCGCGGGGTTTGTGCCCCCAGGTGCCGTGGCCGAGACGCTCAAGGTTGCCAAGGTGTTGCTGCCGTCTACCGAGCTCCACACCCCGCTGTTGGCGAGTCGAATGGCGAACTCCGGTCGGGCTTTCAACGAGGGGGCACGGTCTGGCAGGGCCAACGCCAAACGGTACTGTCCTTCGGCGAGGGTTGCTGGCAGCTCGACGCGGCCCTCCAGGACGACGGGCGTACCTGGTAGCCAGCGGCGCGGGTCGCTCTGCAGCTGCACCGAGGCAGTCGTTCCCTCGCCTTCGAGAACCAACAGCACCGGACGCTGCCCGAAAGGCGCGGCCCAGCCTGTGTTCTCCAGGGAGATGGAGAAGGTGAAGTTGCCGCCAGGACGCACCTCGGTGGGCAACTGGGCCTCGGTCAGGGACAGTCGGTAACCCAAGCGAGCGCCGATCTCGTCGTAACAGCCCTCACTGCGCCAGCGAGCCAGCACGTCCGGGTGGTAGTCGTTGTTGATGAACGACCGCCAGCGCCATCATCCAGGCGTGCGCGAAAGTGGAGCGAGAGAGTTTCGTTTCGAGTCCCCCAAGTACAACGTGAAGTGAAATGCGTCGGCGGAAGCCTCAGCAGCATTCGTGCCAGCAGTCGCGAGGCTCGTTGTCGTCTTGCTCTTCGCCGGGTTGTGTGGGCGTAGCGGCAAGACTCGGACAAATCGCGACATCGGTGTCGGGCACGATTCCCAGGGTTTCGGGAAGTCGTCATTTGCTCGGCGAGTCACCTTCCGCCATAGTCCGCCCGCCGCGCGCGGTCTTGACTGCTTCGCGGTCGTTTCAGACGCGCATGGAGTCCCTATGACACTGAGTCGTCGCCGCTTCCTTGCTCGAACCAGTCTCGGCACCGCCGCCCTGCTGAGCGGCGCCTGCGCGGGCCCTGTACGCACCGACCCCAACCCATCCTACCTGGCGCTCCCCAAGGGCCCGACCGGCTCTGTCCACCTCGCCCGACACGCCACCAAAGACTGGCGCGCCGCCTGCGAGCAAGCCCTCGACGCCGTGACCGACACGAGCAGCTGGCTGAGCCGTGGCGACACGGTCTTCGTCAAGGTCGCCTGCAATTCCCCCAGCGAACACCCCGCCGTCACCTCCCCCGACGCTGTGCGCGCCATCGTCGCGGTCCTCGAGGACCGCGGCGCTGGCGCCGTGCTCGTCGGCGACCAAGCCGGCGTCGAGCACGTCCGGCTGACCTCCGAGGGCCGCGTCTCCTCGACCCGCGAGACCATGGCCGAGAACGGCCTGCTCGCCGCCATCGAGGAGTCCGGCGCCGAGTTTCACGCCTTCGACGACCAAGGCTGGAACAGCAGCTTCGCCGCCCAGGCCGACTTCGCGGGAGACCATTGGGAAGGCGGCGCAACGCTCTTCCTCCCCGAGGTCCTCAACCGCGTCCAGCACGTCATCAACTTGCCTCGCCTCGGCACGCACTCCTTGGCCGGCTATACCTGCGCGGTCAAGAACGGCGTGGGTTGGCTGCGCGACGACAGCCGCAAAGTGCTGCATCAAAAGGCCGCGACGTTCTTCGAGAAGATGGCCGAGATCCACCACTTCCAGCCGCTGCGCGACAAGCTGCGCGTCCACCTGACCCTCGGCGACGCTGCGCTGCTCAACATCGGCCCCGACTTTGGCTCCAACTATGACTTCGACGGCATCCTCGCCTTGGCTTCCAGCGAAGCCGTCGATCACGACTTGGTCGCCTCGGCCGTGCTCAACTGGCTCGACGGCGACGACACGTCGTTCTTCGACCTCTATACGCCCTATCCCGAGGACGTCGACCACTGGAACCTCGGCCTCGTCGAAGACACCTGGGGTGACGAGGCGATCGCCGACTACGAGCCGCTCGTAGCCTTTGAGCGGGGGCGCGGGTTGGAGTACGACCGCGCGCTCTCGCACCTGGCCATGCTGCAAAACCGCCGACCTGACCGCGTCGCGGTCAAGGTCGGCGGAGACCCCCTTCCCGACGGACTGCTCGCCTATCTGAACGGTTACGGCGACGGCTTGGTGCAGGTCTGAGGAGACCCGATGCTGAACGATGATTTTGGTCAGATTCTGTCTCGGTTCCCTGAGCTGCAAGACCCAAGCCCCGTAGTTCCTATCGGCACCGGGCTGATCAACGAGACGTTTCAGGTCGGCGAGCACCACGTTCTGCAGCGGCTTCACCCCATCTTTGGGGCGGAGGTGAATCAGGACATCGCGGCGCTGACCGAGGTGCTGCGGGCCGCCAGCGTGCCCGTACCGCGCCTCCTCGAGACCGCCAATGGCGCGCTCTTCGTAGAAGTCGCCGAGGGCCCGAAGGCGGGTATCTGGCGGCTGATGACCCGGCTCGAGGGCCGTACGCTGGACCGTGTGGAGCGGCCGGCGCAGGCGCGCCATCTGGGGGCCATGCTGGCTCGCATCCATGGTGCGCTGCTCGAGCTCGAGCACGACTTCGCGTTCTCGCGGCTCGGCGTGCACGACACGCCGGCCCACATGGCGAAGATGGTTCTGGCCCTCGAAAAGCACGTCGAACACCGCCTCTTCGCCGAGGTCGAAGCGCTGGCGCAGGCCATTATGGCTCGTTGGGAGGACTGGGGCGACATCCCCGCTCTGCCTCGGCGCATCACCCACGGCGACCCGAAGATCAGCAACTTCCTCTTCGACGAGCACGACGCCGTCGTCGGCGT
>PFUG01000106.1 GCA_002789955.1 Deltaproteobacteria bacterium CG_4_9_14_3_um_filter_63_12
ATCCACACTTACGCCTGGTCAAGTAGGGCTCCCAAAATCGGCCGCACCCCCAGGGATTGCTGCCTGACGAGGACTGGCCATTGTTCGGTGGGATACCTCTTGGGGAGTTCCGTGTCCTCACCGTGGGGGCACACCTTGCCGATTATGAGGAGAACCTGGCACCTCACCAGAGTGGTTGCGGGCAATACTGCTAGGATTAATTAATTAATCAACGGTGCCCCAGAAGTGCAATAATGGAACTCCCGTTGAGGCGGGAAGCCTCCGGTCGCTGGCCGAACGGCAAGAAAGAAAAAGCAAAAGGGGGTCCGGGGGACAGAGTCCCCCGGCGGGTCAGGGCAGAGCCCTGCCTCCGCAAGAGCACCCAAGTTGTTTTGTAGGGGTTCCGGTTGCTCCGTGCCTGGTGCTTGCGCTCGGCCGTGGGTTGTCCGAAGATGCAGCCACGCAGACACCTTCGTCACAGTTTGTTCCCAGAGAATCGGAGCCCACATGCAGCCCACCCTTCGTTCCTTTCGCTCGGACGACCCCCTCGACGCCATAGAAGAAGAGCTGATCTACACGCTCTCCGCTTTGCAGGCGGACCCCAGAGCGGCGGCTCTGTTGCCCTTGGCGGCGGACTGGCTGAGTCGCCTCCAAGAGGTCCGCAAGCTCGACAAACGAACACGCATTGGGGTGGTGAACGCCGAGGCGCGCCGCGTGGTCTCCAACGAGAACCTCGACAACGCCTGTGAGCTCTTCGGAGCAGCGTTGCTCGAGGGTGTTGGCGGGGACTTGAGCGCCGAGCGTTGGCGCCGTTTCTTCGAAATGCCCGTCGGCAGCTTCATCCGCCAGGCCCTCGCCCGCCAAGTCGTCGCGGTGGCTAAGTGGCTCGGCCACGACGACCCCATCCTCGAGAACCACCGTGAGGCCCTGGCCCAATGGTCGGCAGCAGCCCAAGCCGCGGTTCAGGACACTCAGAGCTTGGCCACGACACGGGCGAAGAATCAAATTGGGCGCGAGCAGCTGGCCGAGGACCTCAGCCGGGAGCGCGACGCCCTGCATTGCGCGCTCGTCGAGCTCGGTGAGTCAGCTCAGCTGCCCATCACGTGGCCAGAAGCCTTCTTCATGCGCACCGGCCTCCTCTCGCGCCCTTGAGCCCTCGAGACCCCAAGACGAGGCGCTGAGCCACCTGTTCGAGGCCTCACCAGCTCCTCAAGAGTGAGTCACTCATGCCAAATACCCGTGATCTTCTCCAATTCGCTCGGCCAAAGCGGCAATTCCTCGAGCAACAGCGCGATCGGCTCAATGAACAGTCGGAGAGCTTCGACCTCGACATGAAACGTCTGCGAACCTTGTTGCAGCGCACGAACAAGGAAATGGCCAGCTATCTCCTGGCTGAAGTCGACGACGACGCGCTCGGGCTGCTCCAGGTCAAGCTGCGATACCCCATGCTGATCGAGATCAAGCGTGGCTTCGAATCGAAGTTGGCCGATGTGGAGCAGGAAAAGCTGCGTTTCGAGGCCATGCCCGAGATTCAACACTACGACTTCCACATCGGCCAGGTCGAAGACGAGATCGCCGAGCTCCGGGAGCCTCGCGACGCCTTCCTCGCGCAGGTAAAGGCCTGGAGCGACAACGAATGGTTCGTGGAGCTGAACGAACGGGGGTTCTTTTCGCCGACCTACAAACCTACGTTCTTCAATCATTTCTGGGACTGGCGTGCGGTCTCCATGTTGATGGAGGTGTTGGAGGACAAGTTGGGCCAAGACTTCCCGAACCTGGACGCCGTCAAGAAGGCCTACACCGACCTGCGGACCGAGGTCGACCCGCTCACCGAGGCGTGGGACGACCTCATCACGAAGGCAAACACGCTGAGCGGCCTCAAGGGTGACTACGCCGAGACCCTCCTAGCTCCCGACCGAATCTTCTTGGAGATGTACGAGGCCCTCACCGAAGCCATCCTCGACCACCTCGAGTCTTGCTCCGACGCCCTGCGGCTCGAGATCGCCGCGGAGGACGTCTTCATGGCCACCTTCATGAAGAAGTCGACTGGCCTCACCAAACAGCTCCAATACCTCTCCGAGCTGCGTGCGACCCGCATCCTGACGGCAATCCAGAAGCTCGATGCAGAGATCGCCAAGCTCAACCGCAAGATCTTCAAGGCCGAGCGCAAGTACAAATCAGTCGACCAGAAGACCATCGACGGTCTGCGCGACCTCAAGAGCGACAAGTGGGAGAAGCGCCACGAGAAGCTCGGCGCCATGCGCTCCCGCATCAGCGACTTCAAGGACTACGACCAGGGCGCCTTCACCACCAACTACTTGTGGTGGGATCTCATGACCCGTGGCGCCCCCGGCCAGGATATCTACGAGGTCCGCACGTTTCGTCGCGCAAACCCGGACTGGGACTGGCGCTCCCACATGGACCCCTTCACCGCACCCACGCAGAGCAAGACTTCCCACTCAGGCACCGACACCTCGACCGACTCCGCCATGGATCTAGCCGCCCTCGCCCTCACCCAACAGATGCAGCCCGCCGCCTCCAAAGACGACGGCTGGGACACGGACGCCTCCTGAGCCATGGCCAAGATCAAACGCATTGTCTGCTACGCCGTGAACGGCTCTGGTCTGGGACACGTCACCCGCCTCATGAGCGTGGCCAAATGGCTGCGCCGCACTGTCGGCGTGCTCGAGCGACGTCCCCCCGAGATCCTCTTCCTGACCTCGTCGGAGGCCACCCAGGTGCTGCTGCAGGCCGGCTTCGCGTCGTTCAAGCTGCCCAGCAAGACCATCGTGCGCCAGACGGGCATGGACATGCTCGAGTATCGACGCCTGGCTCGGCAATTCGTCTGGCAAACTTTGGGCACCTTTGCCCCGGACTTGCTGGTCGTGGACACCTTCCCCTCCGGCAGCTTCGACGAGCTTCTGCAATTGCTCGACGCCCCCTTCCAGAAGGGCTTCATCCACCGCCGGGTGAAACCGGAGTACGCCCAGCGCCCCACCTTCCAGGCGGCACTGGGCCTCTACGACAGCATCGTCGTCCCCCACGCCTCTCATGGCCCCCACGACGCCCGAGAGGCCTGGTGCGGCGAGGTCTTGCACATCGAGCGAGAGGCGCTCATGCCCGCCCAACAGGCCAGGGCGCAGCTCGGGGTGCCCCCCGAGCGCACCCTGGTCTACGTCAGCGCCGGAGGGGGCGGAGATCCCCACAGCCAAGCAGCGTTGGCCAGCGTCGTCGAGGCGCTGAGCGGAGATCCTACGCTGCACCTGCTCGTTGGGGCCGGCCCGCTCTATCGCGGCACCCGCATGGGCGGCCAGAACCTCACCTGGTTCACTGAGCCCGAGGTCGCGCCCTACATGGCCGCCTGCGATGCGGCCATCTCGGCCGGCGGCTACAACACCTTCCACGAGCTGCTCCACCTGGGCGTCCCCTCCGTCTTCTTCGCCCAAGCGAAGGTCGCCGACGATCAAGCCCACCGGATCCAGACGGCGGCCCAGGCGGGGGCTTGCCTCTGGCTCGATGACAGCGCGCTAGACCCCGCCGCCCTTCGCACAGCGCTGTCCCGTGCCCTTGAGGCACGTGAATCCCTGAGCGCCAACGCTCGCGCCTACGTCCCCCAAAACGGCGCCGCGCGCTGCGCCCGCGCCTTGCTGGCCCAAACCTACTCCGCAGCACAGCTCGCCTGGGCCGAGTCCGTGCTCACACCGACGCTCGCCCTGGCCTTCGAGGCCCATGGCCCCGAAGGCCAGCGAACCATGGCCCAGTGGCTGCCGCAGCTCTTCCCTGCCGTGCACATCGACAGCCTCGAGTCTCATCCAAGCTTCCAGGCCTTGGTCGCCAGCCTCCCAGCCGACGCCGCGCAAGAAGTTCAACGCGTCCTGACGGCGACCCGCGACACCCAGAACAGCGACGCAGCAGCGCGCCGTCTCGTGACTTTGCTGGACGAGTCCCAGGCGCTGCCTGGCGGAATCTCGACCCTCTGTGCCTTGGTCGAGAACGCCATGAAGAAACACCCACTCGCCAACGAGCCAGGCGCCGCCTGGCTCATCTGGCTCGAGCGCCTGCTCACCCAGCTGCACGGTCTGCTCGCCCGATGCTGGGAAGGGTGGCCGCAAGAGTCGGTCTTACAGGTCTACCGAACCTTCCCGCGGCTCTTCGACGCGGACCTCGACACCGCCTTCTCCACCTTCGTAGCCATGATGGACCACAGCGTCGCGACGGGATTGGATTTCTCGGGCTTGCTCCAGAAGCTGCGCGCCCTCAAGTTCACTCACAAGCGGATCACCGCCCAATCGTTGGCGGCGCTGACTGGTGAGGAGGCAACGTGACGGACTCGGAGGGACGCAAGAGACGCAAGGCGCTGAGGCTGCGCGCGGTCCTCGAGAATAGGCCTCTGCAGGGGCCTCAGACCGTTCACTTCGACCTGGCCAACGCCTGCAACACCCGCTGCGCGACTTGCTGGGATCACAGCCCCCACCTGGATCCTGCGCGGGTCCCCAGCGCCGCTTGGAAGCGGCAGCAGCTCGGCGTCGAGCAGTTCCGGGCGACCTTTCGGGAGCTGGTCGCCTTAGGCGGACTGGAGCAGCTCATTCTGTCGGGCATGGGCGAGCCATTCTTGAACCCAGGGATCTACGAGATGGTGGCCGAGGCGCACGCCCAGGGCATCGGCGTCACCATCATCACGAACCTCCTGCGGGCCGACCTGCCTCGCCTACTAGAGAGCCGCGGCGCGCTGGACCTGCTGACCTCCATCTGCGGCGTCAGCGAGTCTGTCTGGCAAGCCTTTCATGCGCACCCGCAGCCCGATGGCTTCGCGCAGCTCATCGCCCAGCTCGAGCTCCTGAAGTCCCGCGGATTCCAGCCCAAGCACGTGCAGGTCATCAACAAGCAGAACTTCCACGAGCTGGTGGACATGGTGCACTTCGCCCGGCGCTACCCGGCCAAGCGCATCAACTTCAAGTTCGCCTCGTTGGCCAACGGCACCGAGGTCGTGGCGCTCTCGCGCGCCCAGAAAGAAGAACTGCTGCGCGATCTCGTGCCCAGGGCCAAGGCCTTCGCCCACGCCTACCGCATCGACACCGATCTGGACGCCTTCGCCAGCCAGATCGCGTTGAACTCCGAAGGCACCGCACCCATCGCCGAGGTGGGGTGCTTCATGGGCCTGCTCTACAGCCGCATCACGGTGCAGGGCGAGGTGCTCTATTGCTGCAATCCGAAGGTGCAAGTCGGCGTCCTCGAAGGCCCAGGCAGCTTCGAAGCCCTTTGGAACGGAGAGGGCTGGCAAGCCCGCAGGGAGCAGCTCCGGCGCGGCGAGTACTTTGAAGGCTGCGAGCAATGCGGCAAGTACAAGCAGAACCTGAAGTGGTCCCAGAAGCTGCGCGAGCTACTGGAGCCCATGGCCTTCGAGGCGCTGTTGGGGAGGGGCGTGTCATGAGCCTGCAACCCACCGTCGAGTGGCAGGTCAACGGGCACTGCAACTACGACTGCACCTACTGCATCCAATCCCGTCAGTACCGCACTGGCCTACCCGAAGAGGAGACCATCGCGAGCCTCGTCGATGGCTTCGCGCGGCTGCCTGGCACCTGGGAGATCAAGATGTCGGGGGGCGAACCCTTCGCCTATCACGGGCTCATGAAGTGGGTATTGCCTGGCCTGGTCGAACGCACGCCGCACCACATCTCGACGCTCACCAACTTCTCGGCGCCCCTCTCGGTCTTGCGGCGCTTCTGCGAGCTGACCGGAGCACGGCTGCGCATTACCAGCGCCAGCCTGCATCTGGAGCACGAGACGTTGGGAGCGTTCGTCGATAAGGCCATCGCGTACCGCGCGCTGCGCGCCGAGCACAACCCAGGCAGCAGCTTCGTGGTCAACTCGGTGTTGGTTCCGGGCAAGGTCCAGGGCCAGTTTGCGGTCAAGGAAACGCTCGAGGCCCTGGGCTTCCGGGTCTTCCCGCAGCTCATGAAGATCAAGGGCGGGGTCTTCCCTTACACCGCCCGCGAGGTGCGGCTCATCGAGCAGCTGACCGGCGGCAGCCACGATCCGACGAAGGTCAACCGAGCCCCGAGCTATCAAGGGCTGCACTGCGAAGCGGGCGCCTGGTACTTCGTGGTCGACCAGCGCGGCGAGGCGTTTCGCTGCCGCACGGGAAAACGCTTGGCCAACGAAGATGAGGACGCGTACCTGGGCAACCTCGCCCAGGGGACCTTCGCGCTGCGCGCCGAAGGCGCCCCTTGCCCCTACCCCATTTGCCCCTGCACGGTCCCCGCAAACCGCGGTGTCGTGCGGCTGCCGCCAGCATCGGAGGCGCCCGATGAGCTTTGACGCCATGCGCGCCGCGCAGAAGCGCCCCTTGCCGCCTCTGACCTTGCTCGGCCGCCCGGTAACGGGGGTGGTCAGCTGGAACATGAACGACACGTGCAACTACCGCTGTACCTACTGCACGCAGCGCTTCATGCCCGAGCGCACCTACCGCCTCAAAGAATTCCAGGCCTACCTCGATGCCTTCGCAAAGCTGCCTGGGACCTGGGAGATCAAGCTCTCTGGCGGCGAGCCGTTCCTGCAGCCAGGCCTGGACGAGCTCGTCGAAGGGCTGGTGGCGCGGGGACATCTGGTCTCGATCCAGACCAACTTCTCGGCCAGCCCTGAGCGCCTTTTGAGCTTTCTCGAAGCAGCCCGAGGCGCGCTACACGTCTTCGCGGCCAGTCTTCACCTCGAGTACGACGCGCCAGAGTCCTTCGTCGAGAAGGCGGCCGTGGTTCGGGAGTTCTTGACCGAGGGCGGCTCGTTCTGTGTGACGAGTGTGGCTACGCCTGCGCGTCTGCAGCACCTCCACGACGAGGTGGCGCCGTTCTTTGCGCAGCATGGGATCACTTTCAAGGTGCAGCCCGAGAAGGTGCACGGCGTGCTGCGCGACTACAGCGATGAACAGCTCGGGATGTTGAGGGCGCTGGGCGGGCACAACCAGACAGGCCAGGTGGCGCCGAACTTCCGCGGGCGGTTGTGCTACGCGGGTGCGAACTACTTCATCATCAAGTCCAGTGGCGAAGCGTATCGCTGCTACCCAGCAAGCCGCGGGACGGGACCTCATAACCGTCTGGGGTCATTTCTGGACGGGATTGCGCTGCTGCAGGAGCCGCGCGTGTGTCCGTTCGACCATTGCGGGTGCACGGTGCCGATTCAGCGAGGGATGATTCAGGGAGTTTCGCCGTCGGCGGAGTCCAAGATGTGGGGCGAGTAGATGTTCGTTCGGTACCAGAGCATCAGTCGGCCTCTGAAGGCGATCTTTCTCGTGGTTGTGTTGCTGCTCCTTACGGGGTCCTACGTCTGGGGGGTGAAGGGGTGTCTCTCGAAGACTGACGGGCCGAAAAACCGGACCTCTTCTGCCTCGCGCACGCCTACTGTTCGGGGGGGCAACACCGCGACGAGCGGCGCCCATGAAGACGTGGGGGTGCCCCCCCTGACTTTGCCGAAATGCGAGAACTCATCAAAGCGCGCCTCCTCTGATAGACTGTTTTCACTTCTGAGACCTGGAACCTGGAGCTCGACCGATGTTCATCAAGTACCAATGGGTCAAACTGGCTGTTCTCTCCCTCGTCGTGGCTGGTGCGGGCACGCTGATCGTGGTCTTTTCGCTGTCGAAGGCGCCCGCAAAGTCGACGGTGAACACCCAGGCCGCGCCTCCCAACGCGGCGTCGGCTCCGATCGCGCCGGCGCGCACGGTCTATCCGTCGCAAGACGCCCACGCCATGGCCGCGGCCAACTACCGGGCCGTCCCCAACAATAAAACCAAGGACGCGCTGACGGGTCCGAACACCTGGAAGGTCAACCTCTATGAGGAGACCGGGGATACCCACTTCGATCGCGCCAAGATCGACAAGAACCGCGACGAAGTCTGGGACGAGAAATGGACCTACAAGGAGGGCCGCTGGGAGAAGGACGACGGCACCTTGTTCTGGTCAGGCGACGCCTGGGTGTCCGCGGCGGCACCGCCCGTTGAACCCACAGCGCCCCCCGAGCCCCATGTCGAAGTGACAGGGAACACTGTCCTCGACTCCACCCCAGAGGCCCCCAAGGGGGACAGCGACTTGGCCGACGTGGCCCGAAGAGTGCTTAATGAGCGGGCGACCGACGTCAAGGCCAAGGACATCAACGGCGGCACGGGAATCAAGATCAACCTCTACGACGACGACGCTGACGGCCACTGGGACCGGGCCAAGATCGATCGTGAGCGCGACGAGGACTGGGAGGAGAAGTGGACCGTCAAGGAGGGCCGCCTAGAGCGCAACAAAGGCGGCGTGGTCAGCGTGTTTCAAGACGGCATCTGGGTCTCCGTACCTTAGGCGTCGTCAGGAAACAACCTGCCTTGCAATTCTGCAAGCCGACACGAGCGACGAGTTCTCTGGCGAGGCGGGGCGATCGACGCGCCCAAACTACACGAGGTGGCTGATGGCAGCGCGTCAAAGTTATTTTCCCAAATTGTCGGTCGCGGTGCTCGCCCTCCTAATGTTTGCGGTGGGCTGCGACGGCCTCGCGAGAACACCCGACACGTTGTCTCCCCCACCCTCAGACCTCGTCACGGACGGCGAGGATGCCTCAGAGGTCGCCCAACCACGAGCCTACAGGTGCTGTTG
>PFUG01000019.1:0-8649 GCA_002789955.1 Deltaproteobacteria bacterium CG_4_9_14_3_um_filter_63_12
CGAGTTTCGACGAGACTTGGAGCAGGTCCAAGCCAAGTGGGGCGCCCGTCCGGGGTTGTGGCTGACGAAGGTGCTCCCGTTCGACCCAGCGTTGATTGCAGAGTGCTCGGCATCCCTACGTCTAGAGGTGCTGGCCCTGGTGGTTGACGAGGCGATTCACCGTTGCATGCCTCAGCTCGTCGCCTTCGCGCAATTCGAGCGCGAGCTCTCGAGTGCCAAGGATGTGAGCGAAACGCAGGCGATGATACTCACGGAGCTGATGGTCCTACAGGGACGGGCCGCCGAGGCCGAGCGGCTCGAACGCTTGATGGTCTACCCCGCGGCATGGGGTCTGGTGGCTGCGGTCACGTCGAGGCGGGAAGAGGCGATGCAGGCGTTCGCTGCGGCGGAGAAGCTCGCTCGCGGGCGAAAACGCCGAGTGACGCGGCTACCCGAAGCGGCCGGTCAGTTTCAGGCGCTGCTGCTCGCGACCTCGAACGACCGAACCGACTGGCAAACGTGCGGGGCAATCGCTGTTGGTCACCGTGAATCGGACACCTTTTTACAAGAACTCATCGAGTTCAGAAAGGATACCAGCGTCTTTCGGCACAGCACCTTCATTCGGCATAGCGCCTTCAATCGCTGGGACGAGCCCGACGAGAACCCGATCGACGTGCTCATTGGCGGTCTGGTGGAACGCTGGACGGACGAGGCCCTCACTAGCACCGCCAAGGCCATCTCAAAATACGCAGGCAAGGCGAAAGCGGCGAGTTTCGCCTGGTTGGAGGACCAGTTTCGGCAGCTGATTCGGCCGGGTTCGGGCGGGCGCTACCCCGCGTTGTCGTCGCTCTTTGTCCCCAACGCAGCCTGGGAGCGACAGCTCGAGTCGGTACTGGCCACCATCCCCCTGCCCCCTTCGGAGCGCGTGGCCGCCAAAAAGACACAGAAGGTGGAGCAAGACACTCGCCTGGTTTGGTTCGTGGAAGTGGGCCGCTGGGGCGTCAGTCTCGAGCCTCGGATTCAGAACGCGAAGGCGAAAGGGTGGACGAACGGTCGAAAGGTCGCCCTCAAGCGCTTGTTTGAGCGGGACCCGAGCATCGACTTCCTAGACGCGCACGACCTCGCGGTGATCAAGCACATCGAGCGCAGTGTCTCGGTCCATCGCGGCTACATGAACGAGAGCTTTCACATCAACGAGTGGGACGCGGCCAAGGCGCTGTCGAGACACCCACGTGTGATGCGGAACCCGAGCGCCCCCCGTGCGGTCGAGATTGCCCTGACCGAGCCCCGCGTGAAGGTCGTCCAGACGAAGATTCAGACGCGTGTCTCCATCGAACCCAGCTCAGGGGGTCTAACTGACGAAGGCCACCGTATTTTGATGGCGAACTTCAGCGAAACCCAAAACAAGATCGCGACCAAGCTCGGCGATGGGATCATCATCCCAGCCGCGGCCCAAGCCCGCGCGGACGCGCTGATCGCGCGACTGGCCCCGCATTTTCCCGTCGAGTCCCCGACTGCCCCGACCCTCGACACCGCCAACGAGGTCACGGCCAACTCGACGCTCTCCCTCGAGGCCAGTCGTGTCGACGACCGGCTCGAGCTTCGCGCCCGCGTCTACCCGCTGGGACGCTCTGGCCCCCAGTTTCGTCCTGGTGAAGGCGCTGCGCTCGTCATCGCAACCCAGGCGGGTGTCATTCAACGAACCCGCCGTGCTCTGCAGGCTGAGCTCGCTGGGCTCATCGCGCTGATAGAACGTGTGCCCCCCCTTCATCAAGCGGGAGATGGCACTGGCGATTGGTCGTTTCCCACGCTCGGCCAGGCCATCTCCGCCATCTCTGCCCTGTCCGAGCAACACATCGACATCGAATGGACGACGGCGAACCAGTTCGCCGTTGCGCCATCGCTCGACCTGGAAGATCTCGGCATCGAGCTGAAACACCGAGCAGGTGAGTTCCATTTGACGGGCCGATTGATATTGGAGGACGGCGAGGCAATCGAGCTCACAGAGGTCTTCGGGCTGCTGAGCTGCTCCCCGGGACGCTTCTTGGCGCTCGAAGATGGGTCGTTTCTTCTCCTCACGGCATCGCTCTTCGAACGACTGGAGCGATTGCAGGCCGCATCCCATCGGCAGAAGGATGACCTTCTCGTGTCCGGGCTCGCCTCGTCTATCGTGGAAGAACTACTCAGCGACCTCGAGATGGTTGAGACCGATGAGGAATGGAATTCCCTGATTGACCGCATTCGCGCGGCAGAAACGCTCGAGCCCCAGGTCCCCAATACACTCGAGGCCGAGCTTCGACCCTACCAGTTGGAAGGCTACTGCTGGCTCTCACGACTCGCCGCCTGGGGTGCAGGCGCCTGCCTCGCCGACGACATGGGGCTCGGGAAGACAGTTCAAGCCATCGCAGTCGCACTCTCGCGGGCACAATATGGCCCAACTCTGGTGGTCGCTCCAACTTCGGTCTGCACGGTCTGGGCCGACGAAGCGGTAAGGTTCGCACCAACCTTGAAGCCCATCCGATTGGGCATCGACGGGAGGACCGAGGCCATCGAGAGTCTCGGTCCGTTCGACCTGCTGATCGTCAGCTACACGCTCATGCAGCTGGAAATCGAGGCGCTCGCCAAGGTCACATTTGCAACCCTCGTGCTGGACGAGGCGCAGGCCATCAAGAACCCGTTTACCCAGAGGACAAAGGCCGCGCTACAGTTGAATGGCGGCTTCCGAATCGCGACAACTGGTACACCAGTAGAGAACCGTCTGACCGAGCTCTGGAGTCTCTTTCGGTTCCTCAACCCGACGCTTCTCAGTTCGTATGAAGACTTCAAGCGCCGGTTCGTGATGCCAATAGAACAAGACAAGGCCCCAAAGGCCCTCGCCAATCTCAGGCGTCTGGTACACCCATTTGTACTGAGAAGAACCAAGTCGGAGGTGCTTACAGAGCTTCCGGCTCGCACCGACGTGGTCCGGCGAGTGGAGATGAGCACGACCGAAGCAGCCTTCTACGAGGCCATTCGTCAGCATGCTTTGAGCGAACTCGACGGTTCCAAAGAACTCCCAACGATGCAATTGTTGGCCTGGATCACGAAGCTGCGCAGGGCTTGCTGCCACCCGAGCCTCGTCGACGCCGAACTCGCGGGAGTCGACGGCTGCAAGCTCGAAGCCTTCGACGAGCTGGTAGAGGAGTTGCGTTCGGCGGGGCATCGCGCGCTGGTGTTCAGCCAGTTCGTGGGCTTTCTATCTCTGCTGCGGAGCCGGCTCGACCAGGCGCAGATCCCCTATCAGTATTTGGATGGGAGCACACCAGAGAAGGCACGAGCCGGGATCGTGCGCGCGTTTCAGGCGGGCGAGGGTGACTTGTTCCTGATCAGCCTGCGGGCCGGCGGCTTTGGGTTGAACCTAACGGCGGCCGACCGGGTCATCCACATGGATCCGTGGTGGAACCCAGCAGTCGAGGACCAGGCGTCGGATCGGGCGCACCGTATTGGGCAGACGCGGCCAGTGACGGTCTACCGAGTCGTGGTCTGCGACTCGATCGAGGAACGCATCCTCAACCTGCATGGGCGCAAGCGAGCGCTCGCCGACGATCTGCTCGAAGGCGCGGACGTCGGGTCGACGTTGAGCCGTGAGGAAGTGTTGCGCTTGTTGGATGTACGTTAGGCCGAACTCATCATACGACGAAGCGGCCGCCATCTTCGAGCGCATGTTATGGCTCAATCCAGGGGACAACCAGGGAGTGCGTTTCATTCTGCCTCAGGTTCGAGAGGGCAAGCGGTGGGAAGATGGATGTGACACGTGAAAGTGCCTGAAAGCGACTCCTCGACACATTTCTTGTGTTCGGCGACGTTCCAGACGGTGAACATCGAACTCTCTGTCGAATTCCCAGGACCCGCTTCGAGTTCTTCTTAGAGCCCCCGCAGCGGCGCCATCGAGCCGATGCCATCGTGAATCCAACACAGCTCCGGCCGCTGCATCTCGCCCAGAGCACACAGCCGATTCAAACCGTGCGGCCGCAGCTGCGCCAACAACTTACGCTGCCCCGCCGCGTCGAGGCCGGCGACGCCCAACGACTGCAGGTGCGGAGAGGCCGCCTCGAGCGAGGCGACGAGCCCCTTCAGGTCGGGCGTCGGCCGTACGACCAAGACTCGCGCTCCGCAACCGGGCTCCAGGGGGCCTGGCTCGTCGTGCACGAGCAGGATCGCGCCCGTCGCCGCCCGCAACACCTCGGCCTCGACCATTCGGGCGCGGACGAAGCGCTCGCGAGCGCCACGCGCCCAGACCTCGAGGGCGCCCATGGGCAACGCCCGCTCGACCTCGGGGAGCGCGGCGCACACAGCCTCTGCGACCACTGTCGCGCGCTCCACGTCGCCCTCGACGAAGAGCACCTGCGGCGACAGACAGCCGCTCTGGTCCCACGCGCACAGGTCGAGCGCAAGGGCTTTTGCGATGCCGGCGGCCTCGACTCCAGCGCCGACCCAAGCGGCGCTGAGGCGGTGGCCGTAGGCGACCAGTCGTCGCGAGCCAGTGACCGGATTTCGCTCGCTTCCCAGAACTGAGGGGCCTCGAAGCGAGCCCCCTCGCGTCCTTGCGCTCGCGACCGACCTCCAGCTCGCCACAGCCTCGCTCGAGCCGTGCACGGCCAGAACCTCGAGCGGCGCCACGAACTCGTCCGCGGCCAGCGCGTCCGCCCAGTCGAAGCCGACCAGCGCCAACACCTTCGACAGCTCGGGGGCGCACTCCTCGGCGCTGTCGACAAAAGCCTCGAGGAGCGGCTGCAGTCGCCGCGCCGACCGCACGCAGACCGCGCTCCCGCCGAGCAAGGCGAGCACCACGCTCTGCAGGCCCGCCGGCGGCACGGTCGAGGCGAGCACGACGCCGCAGAGCGCGGGCGCGGGCGCGGGCGCGGGCCCGAGCTCCAGCTGCACGAGCTCCATCAACGCCTCGGGCGTCCAACCGGACATCGTCTGCTCGAATCCCCAGCTCAACATGGGGGCGCTCGTGCCGAGCTCGCCCTCGAGCCGCTCCCAGAGCGCGGTGTGGTCGCCCGCCCAGTAGCGGCCGAGCTCTGCGATGTGCTCGGCACGCGCTTCGAAGCCCATCGCCTCCCAGGACCGCTGCGCCCCCCTCAACTCGCTCACGACCTGCGAGTATGGCAGCTCTCGCCGGCCTCTCCACTGCACGGACAGCCGACTCACGGCGCCAGCTCGAGCTCGCCGTTCAGCGCGGCGTCCAGCGCGATGCTGCAGCCCTTCGGCGCCGCCATCGGCGCGCGCCCGAGCAGCTCGAGACCGAGGCCCGGCGCCGGCAAGCCGCCGAAGGCATTGAGCGCGCCAGCGTGTTCGAGGGGGACGATGCGACCTTGGTCTCCCGTCAGCAAGTGGGCGACGCTGTCCAGGTTGGCCAGGTCGAAGAGCGCGATGTGCCCGACCTCTCCGACGGGGAGCGGCACCAAGCTCAGGGGATCGACCACCCGCACGAGACACCAAGGCGGCGGCTGATAGAGTGGCCGTGCGTCGAGTCGTAGGGGCGGCCGGCTCGCCGTGCCCGACAGCAGCGGCGCGTCGATTCGTAGGGGCGGCCGGCTCGCCGTGCCCGACAGCAGCGGCGCGTCGAGTCGTAGGGGCGGCCGGCGGCCGCCCAGCTCGACCAGCAGGCTGTCTTCGTAGAGCTGGCTCGAGAGCTCGGACATCCCGTATTCGCCGACGATCATGCCAGGCGCCAACCCCAGGAGCTGCGACAAGGCGCTGTGCAGCTCGGCGCGCGGCACCGAGCGCGTGCGGCCCTTGGTCCCGCCGGTGTCCATGAGGCGACTGCCCTCGGCGAGGCGCAGAGGCGCGGGCTGCGCGTCGAGGAAGTGCACGAAGGCGAAGCTGGTCCCCAGCAGCAGCACTGGCAGCCCGGCCTGCGTGGCCGCGCCCAGGGCGTCCCGAAGCGCAAGAACATCCAAGGTCCAGTCCGCGCTGACGAAATGCCGGCTGCCCTCGTCGCCACAAGTCTCGACGACGTGCTGCAGCATGTGGCTCAGCGAAGACTCAGGCGCGTCCTGCCTGGTCGGGGCGAGGACGAGGATGCGGATGCGGGCGCCGGGAGCCAGGTCGGGGAGCAGGAAGCGGCGGAACGAGGCGTCGATGGTGGCGTTTACGAGCTCGAGGGTGCGCAGGTAGTGGCGCCCGCGGTCGGCGACGGTGGTGCCGCTGGAGCGAAAGCAGACGGCGCTCTCCTCGAGGGGAAAGGTCACCAGAGCCGCGCGCTTGAAGGCCTCCGTGGGCAGCGGCGGCCCGAAGACGTCGCCCCATGGGCCCATCTGCTTCAGGTATCGCTGCAGGGCGCGATTCGCCTGGGCTTGGTAGGTCTGCAGTGCGGCGGCGAGCGCCTCGAAGCCGTCGACCAGATTCCGCCCGCTTGCCGGCTCATCCCAAGCGGCGTCGCTCCGAATCGCGGAGACGATGTCGCGCGCCAGCTTTTCACGTACAGTCCCCACTTCGTCCATCCTCTTCCAACGAGTGCCGCTCGCTCAAACCCCATGTTTACCATTCACGTCAAGGGGCCGAACGATCTTTCTCTCACGCGGACGGTGCTTTCCCATGCGCTGGTCGGCCGCGAGCCCAGCGCCGACCTCTGTCTGCCGGCCCGCGCCGTCAGCAGCGCGCGCCTGCTCAGCCTCGCGGATCGCGGCCAGCGCATCGTCCTGACGCTTTTGGACCGCCGCGCCGAGGTGACGGTCGACCACATTCGGCTCAAGGGGGCGCTGGAGCTGCCCTCGAGCGCCACGGTCCGGTTTGCCGGCCTCGAGCTGCGCTGTACCCAGCCGCAGCTGCCCGAGCGTCTCGACTTTGGTCCTGGCGAAGAGGGCGCGGGGGCCGCCGACCTGGGCCGACTGCTCGCCGAGCTGCGCGGAGAGGCCACAGCGAGGTCTGCGGCGAGAGAGCTCTACCGCTACGGCCGCCGGTCGAGCGACTGGCGACTGGCGCTGCTCGCCGCGTCGCGGGCCGTTCCCGAGGAGTTGAGCTGGCACGCCGTGGTCTACTGCGCCGAGCGGCTCGATCACGCCGCCCTCGAGGAGCTGGCGAGCGACCTCGAGCCGCTCGCCGCCTGGCCCGCAGACGTCTGCCTGGCGCCGGCGAGCTGGTGGGGGAACCTCCGGCACACGAAGCCGGAGCCGCGCTGGCGTTGGGTCCGCAAGCTCGTGCTCGGCCCCGACATGGACGACGCGGGTTCGCTCAACGCCTTGATTCGGGCGCCTGAGATGCGGTCGTTGCCGTGGTTGGTGTTGGACGGATGGAAGTGGACGCCAGCGAGGCTCGAGGCGTTCTCGACGGCCCAATCCCTGGAGGGCTTGCGGCGCCTGGAGCTCGTGAAGTCGAAGCTCTCGCCTGTGCATGTGGGGCGGCTGCTCGACGGTTCTTGGGCCGGTAACCTAGAGGCGCTCAGCCTGCGCGGCTGCGCTCTGGAGGACGAGAGCGTGCAGTTGCTCGCCCGACATCCGGCTGTCGCCGCGCTCACCCGGCTCGACTTGTCGAACAACGCCATCGGGGACGACGGCGCGCGAGCGTTGGGGCGCTCGGCGCCGTTGAGTGGGCTGAAGGAGCTGGATCTGCAGGACAATCCTTTGAGCCGCGAAGGGATCATGCGGTTGCGCAGCTCGGCGCGGCTGGAGGGCGTGCAGCTTCGCTACGGTCCGCGCCCGCGCTAGGTTTCCTCGACTGGGGCTGGGGGCAAGAGCGCCTCGTGGACCCACTGGCGGTAGGCCTCGTTGACCTTGTCGGGCTCGATGGTGACGATCTCCGGCACGGAGTACGGGTGGATCTCGAGGAGCCGCGCGTACATTTTCGCGTGACCTTCCTTGGAGACCTTGATCAGCAGGGTGTCTTCTCCTTCCTCGCAGAAGCGCTCCTTCCACCAATAGAAGCTCACGAGCCCTGGGATCAGGTTGACGCAGGCGGCGAGTCGCTCGCTGACGAGCTTGCGGGCGATGGCCTTGGAGTGATCGGGCGGAGTGTTGCAGAGGACCAACAGCATTGGGTCTCCTTGGGGTAATGTCGAGGACTGACCCGAGGAGTATGCCATCGAGCGAGAAGGAGCCCAAGAGGTAAAGGGCGCAGCAAGTAAGAGGCCCGCCATCGCTCACGGAGTCCGTCCTTGCACGGTCCACAAGGACCTCTTCAGGAAAGCTCGAGCTGGCAGCCGCAGACGTTCATTGGGCCGAGCGTCCGGGCGATGAGCCGACCTCGATTCTTGGGTCGTCTCGGGGACGGGCGGTTTGCTGGCTTCGTTGCCTGGGTCGGGGCACGGCGCTTAGAGGGCGCTGATGTTCTCGAAAGCGCCCGCCAGAGCTGCCTCTGTGGCCGCCGAAAGGCTCGCTCGATGAGGCTCTCCTTCGACAATCCGGTCTCCTTCTCTACGGCGGAAACACTGAGGATGCTGTTGATGTCGAGCGCCATACGCACCAAGATCTCGTTCGAGGCGAACAGGGGCCGCAACCCTCGATGGTGAACGCCCGTGCGCGGTGAGGTGTTTCTTGTGCCCTCGAGGGATGCGCACTTTGCGCGGTGAGGTGTTTCTTGTGCACTCGAGGGATGCGCACTGTGCGCGGTGAGGTGTTTCTTGTGCACTCGAGGGGTGTGCGCGGTGAGGTGTTTGGCGTGGTTTGGGGGCGCTCACAACGGCCGTGA
>PFUG01000019.1:8726-17684 GCA_002789955.1 Deltaproteobacteria bacterium CG_4_9_14_3_um_filter_63_12
TGTCGTCGAGTCAGGAGACGCCTAGGTCATGGCGCAACGGGCGTCCTGCCAGGCGCGACTGAGCCACTCGCGGTCTTGCGGGTGGGCGATGTTGATGAGGGCTTTGGCGCGCTCGTTGACGGTCTTGCCGTAGAGGTCGGCGATGCCATATTCGGTGACGATGAAGTGAACGTGTGCACGGGTGGTGACCACGCCGGCGCCGGGGCGCAGAGTGGGGACGATGCGCGATTGGCCGTGCTTGGCGCGGGAGGTCAGCGCGATGATGGGCTTGCCTCCGGCGGAGAGGGAGGCGCCGCGGATGAAGTCCATCTGCCCACCGACGCCGGAGATGATGCGGTGTCCGATGGAGTCGGCGCAGACCTGTCCGCTGAGGTCGACCTCGACGGCCGAGTTGATGGCGGTGACCTTAGGGTTGCGAATGATGACGCCGACGCTGTTGACGTAGGCGATGTCGAGCTGCACGACGGAGGGGTTGTCGTCGATGAAGTCGTAGAGCTTGCGAGTGCCCATGACGAAGCCGGAGACGAGTTTTCCGGGGTGAATGGCCTTTTGGGAGTTGTTGACGACCCCCGACTCGATGAGCGGGAGCAGCCCGTCGGACCACATCTCGGTGTGAATCCCGAGGTTCTTGTGGTCGACGAGGGCGGCGAGGACGGCGTCAGGGACGGCGCCGATGCCCATCTGCAAGGTGGCGCCGTCCTCGACGATCTCAGCGATGGCGTTGCCGATGGCGATCTCCTCGGCGTTGAGAGGGCGCATGGGGTGTTCGTCGAGAGGCTCGTCGACCTCGATGAAGTGGTCGAAACGGCTGATGTGCACGACGCCATCGCCGTGAACACGGGGCATCTGCTTGTTGCATTGCGCGATCACGATGTCGGCAGCGTCGACGGCGGCGCGGGCCACGTCGATGGAGGTTCCGAGCGTGCAGAAGCCATGCACGTCGGGCGGTGAGACGTGGACCAAGGCGACGTCGATCTTGCGGCTCTTCGAGCGGAAGAGCTGTGGGATCTCGGAGAGGAAGCAGGGCAGGTAATCGACCCGGTCGCCGTCGATCTTGCGGCGGATGTTTTCGCCGACGAAGAGGTTCACGACCTTGAAAGCGAGTGAATAGTGAGGGTCCGCGTAGGCCGCCTTGCCGTAGGTGTGAAGGTGAATGAGCTCGACATCGCGGAGGCGATCCGCGTGCTCGAGCATCCCTGCAATCAGGACATGTGGTGTCGCCGCAGCACCATGGATGAAGACACGTTGGCCGGATTTGATACAGGCGGTCGCGTCGAAGGCATTCCCGTGCTTTGTCATTCCATCCTCCAAATCTTGTGGCAGAGAGTTGGCCCCGTCCCTTGTAACGTGGAGTCAGCTCCTTTTGGGTGTCCCCGTCGCTTGGGGACCACTCGCGTGTCGATTGTGCTCCTAGGGGGGATGGAGCAGTTCTCGTTACACGCAAGCGCGGTCGAACTCAAAACGTTTGGCGGCGTCTTTGTGTTCGAATCTCCTGGGAAAGTGAGTTGATGAAGGGAAGGGAAGTGATGAAGCGAGGTGATTTTTCAGGCCTGGCTCATCGAAAGACGACGCTCGAGGTCCTTGTGGGGGCGCCAGCCCCGTGCTGGCTGGACACACAGAGGCGGTGCTGACGGTCTCGCCGTCACCCAGCCTTCATAAGTCTTTTGCGGCAGCGGACTCGACGGTGGTCGAGCGGCTGGTTCATGCTATTGGGCCGCAGCGGGAGTCCACTCACCGGGCCAGGCGCAGCCTAGCTGGTCAACTATTCCGAGCGAAGCTCTGTCGCGCTCTTGCGCAGCGCGTTGGCAACGAAAGAGCTGAGCTCGAAGATCAAACCATCGTCCAACTGGGCGAGCACCGTGTTGGCCGTTCCCGAATTCGACGCGCCGAACCTTAGCGTGTGCTGCAGGTCTTGGCCAAGGGAAACGACCAAGACATTCGGTTTCCCGTCGAGAATTGGGACCAAGGGGGGCGCGTCGACGAAGTTGATCGCGTTCATGCGGCTGAGGTTGGCGAGCACCGGACCGATCTTGGCTGGATCGGCGACGGTGGAGGTCTCACCTTCCCAAATAGTCCACTGGGTCCCCTCGCGCACCAAGGTGAAAAGGCCCTCTTCGGGCGACCCAAAGGCGATTTTGTCGATGGCGTCGCTGTCCAAGTCGAGGACCTTCTTGTCCCGAAGCTCGGCGAGGCTCGAAGTCAGGGTGTCGACCTTGTAGCCACTGACGGTGTAAATGAGACCGCTCCCGACGATGTGCATGAAACGCGCGGTGGTGTCGCCGTGAGCCAGCTCAGAGTGTTTGGTGTCGACCAGGTCGCCGAACTCGAGGACCAAGGACTTGTCGGCGTTCTTGAAGGTCACCGTGCGACTGGGGGCGAGTAGACCGGCGTCGTCGAGGGTGACGGCGTCGGCGAACCCGTCGACGAGCAGGTTCTCCGCGGTGGTGATGAGGCTCGAGGCGCGGCCGACGTCGATGGGGACGCCTGCGGGCTCAGTGATGACCCAGGTGTCGTCTCCGACACCGCGCGCGACCACCACGGTCTGCCCGTCGCGCTCGAGCTCGATCGTCTCGAGGGTGTCCTTCTCGAGCCCCAAGACCTTCTTCTCTCGCCAATCGTCGAGCGGACGGTCCAAAGCCGCGCTGAGGTCGGTGGAGTCCGCGAGGGAGTACGCGCGATAGGCGGTGGTTCCGCCGTCGGGCTGAAGCCAGGCCCGTCGGGCCTGGCTGTTAGGGACGGTGACCTGCTTGCCGAGCGCGAAGGAGGCCACCGAAGCCCCATTGCTCTTCACCTCCACATGCAGCGCGGCCTCGCCGAAGCCATAGGAGTCGTCTGGAGCTTCGGCGATGAGATCGCTCTTGAGGCCCGCGGCAAAGAGCGCCTCGACATCGGCCAAAGCTCTCTGGGCGGCCTTCGATTCGACGGGGGAGGTCATGGCCCACTCGCCGTCCTTCTTTCCGAAGGCGAGCCTCTTGCCGCTCTGTTCGAGAACGACCTCGTCGATGGAGTCCGCCTTCTCGACGGACCACGTCGAGGTGTCCTTGACCACCTGTGGCAAGGGTTTGCGCGTCGCCACGAAGACCAGCACCACGACCGCCAGGAGAATGATCGAAACCAGTAGTTTCTTGCTCATCTTTACACTTCTTTGGAGCGAGAACTCGCAGCCAGGAATGGCTTCAGAGTCGTGCAAACCCGAAGGGTTGCACGTGCAAACCCGAAGGGTTGCGCGCAGGGCGCCCGGGTCGAAGACAGCGCTCGGCTCACGCCGAGAAAGACGCAGCGATTCGGCGCTTTCGGTAATACCTCAAGGTGAACCAGACCATGCCGAGGAGTAAGACCCCCAAAGGCACACCCGCAATGTTGGCGAACTGCAGCAGGGTCTGAGTGTCCTCGTCGACAGGCTCGAGCAGGCGAGGCACGTCCTTGTTGCGGATGGCGATCAGGGACTCATCTTGGACCAACCAGTCCATGGCGTTGAGGAAGAAGAGGCCGCCGAGCTGGGCGTACTCCCCCGAGTAACCGATGCGGTTGTTAGGGAAGAGGAACTCGCCGTTGGAGACCACCAAGATCCGAGCCCCCGAATCGGCGACCTTTCGAAGCCCACCCTCGGGTGCGGCGATGCCTTCGGGCGGACCGTCGGCATAGGCGCTCTTCATGGCGCCCTGGATGGTCACCGCAGCCAAATGCGGCCCAGCCACCTCGTCATCGGTGGGCTCCATGAGCTTCTCGATGGCCAGATCCGAGACGTTCTTTCGCGCCACACCGCTGTCGGCTGTCTCGATGAGCTTGGTGACCGTGACGCTTGACGAGAGCAACACGTCGTCGGTGAGCTCGAGGCTGCCAGCGAACGGGAAGACGACGGCGTCGATGCCCTTGGCGATGATGCTCTCCTTGTTGATGCCGGTGAGCATGGGGAGGCTCGGGTAGGAGATCTGCACCAGCCCACGCTGGCTCAGGCCGATGCCCACCACGTTTCGCTCGCGGTCGAGGATGAGGTCGTTGTTCAACTTCACGCCGTAGCTCTCGAAGAGCGCGTTGAGCCCGTGCGGGATGGGTTGTCGGAAGGGCAGCTGAGGCATGCGAGGGTCCGCCCCACTCGGGCTCTGGAACAACGCCAAAGACTTCCCGCTCATGAGAAACTGATCGATGGCGAACTGAGCCGGTTGCGGCACGGGGTCCTGGACGTTGAGGAGCACCAACACGTCCAAATCGGGCGGGATCACCGCTTCAGTGGAGAGGTCGACGGCTTCGACCGCCACGAGCTTCCCGTAGATGTTCTGGAAGGCGTTCTGGAGGCTGCCGATGAACTGGGGATTGGACGCCGGTCCACCAGAGCTCGAGAGGACGCCCACCTTCTTGTAGTCGTCGGTCACCAGCGCTTTGAGCGCCTTGGTGAGCTCGTATTCGACGCGGCCGTCGCTCTTCACCTGCGGGATGACCTCTTGTTTGTCCCCATAGACCAAGGCGATGCCTTTGTAGACGAGCCTCAGACCGACCTGGTTTCGGTCCTGCTGTCCAACGGCGATCTTCTCGATGCCATAGCCCTCAGCGACCTCTTCTCCGTCTTCGTCCTTGGGGAAGATGACCTCGTAGTGAATCTTCCCTTCTGAGGCCGCCTCGTACTCGGCGAGGAGGTCATCGACGCTCTGGGCGAGGTTGTGGTCGGGCGCCTGCAGCCCTTCAGAGAAGAAGGCCTTGATCTGGACCTCACCTGGCAGCGCCTTGGCGACGTCCTTACTGGCTTGGGAGAGGGTGTAGAGCTCGTCCTGTGTCAGGTCGACGCGCAGGCGGCTGGTGCCGTGCAAGATCGCGTTGACGACGACGACGATGGCGATCAACGCCACCAGCGTGAGGATGTCATCGAAGCCGGTTTTCAGAGCTCGGAATGAGCCTCTCTTCTTGCTCATGGGCTTGTCCTCCTACCAGCGTCGCGCGGCGAGCGAGGTGCGGGCCGCGGCGAGGCAAATGACCATAACGGAGACGTAATAGACCAGATCGCGCAGGTCTATGACGCCCCTCGAGATGCTCCGGAAGTGATAGTTGGCGCTCATGGTTTCGAGGATCGTCGCAGTGTTGCCGCTCTGGACCCCGAGCAAGCGGTCGATGATGAAGAGCACGAAGCAGAGGAAGAAGGCCAGCAAGATGGCGACGATCTGGTTCTTGGTCCAGCTCGACACCATGACCCCGACGCTGAGGTAGGCCGCGCCAAGGAACAGTAAGCCCAGATAGCCACCGATGACCGGTCCCCAATCCAGATCGCCCAGGAAATAGAGCGTGATGGGGTAAGGGAGCGTGAAGAGCAGGACCACGGCGAGCAGCAGCACTACGCCAATGAACTTACCGATGACGATCTGTAAGTCGCTCACAGGCATGGTCATGAGGAGCTCGAGCGTGCCGGCGCGTTTCTCCTCCGAGAAGACACTCATGGACATGGCTGGAGCGAAGAAGGCCAGGAAGAACGGAGCGTCCCCGAAGAAACGGCGCAGGCTGAGCTCCTGAATTCCCTCGAAGAAATCGAGGAAGAACATGCCGCCCGTGATCAGCAGGAAGAGGATCACGACGATGTACGCCACGACCGAGTTGAACTGAGCGGAGAGCTCTCTCTTGATGAGAGTCCAGATGGCTTGCATTACTGGTCCTCCTCGGTGCCGTCGTCTTCTTCTTCTTCGTCGTCTTCTTCTTCGTTGTCTTCTTCGTCGTCGTCGAGCTCACCCTTTTGAGGAGGATTTTGTTTCGGGGTCTCGATTGTGGGAGGGTCGAAGGCGTCGTCTGGGTCGATGATGGCGTCTTCGGGAGCGACGCCGCCGGTAAAGCCTCTGAAGACGTCTTCGAGGGTGGGCTCTCGCCGGCTCAGCTCGCGCAGAACCCAGCCACGACTCACCATGAGCTCGTAGATGTGCGTGGCGACTTCGATGTTGTGCTTGGCGACGATGTCAAAAGTGCCACCCGACCCTGAGGCCTTGGTCACGCCACGGATGGCTTTGAGTTCACGTCGGACGGTTTGGGTCGAGACGTCGGTGAGGTTGACGATGAGCTTGAGGATCTGTGGGCGTTGGAGTTTGTGCGCCAGGTCTTTGATGGAGCCATCGGCGACCAGCTTGCCTTTGTCGATGATCAGAATGCGGTCGCAAACGGCGGTGACCTCTTGCAGGATGTGGGTGGAGAGGATGACGGTCTTCTCGCTGCCCAGCTCCTTGATGAGGTCTCGGATCTCGATGATCTGGTTCGGATCGAGGCCGCTGGTGGGCTCGTCGAGGATGAGCACTTCGGGCGAATGCAGGATCGCTTGGGCCAACCCAACCCGCTGCTTGTAGCCCTTCGAGAGGTGCTTGATGTCGCGGTGCAGGACGTGTCGAATGCCGCACTGGTCGGCGACCTCTTCGATGCGTGTGCGCCTCTTGGGGCGCGGAATCCTGCGGATTTGCGCGACGAAGTGTAGGTAGTCGAGGACGATCATGTCCTCGTACAAGGGGTTGGTCTCGGCGAGATAGCCGACCCTCTTGCGCACCTCGTTGGACTCTTTGTAGACGTCGAATCCTGCCACCTTTGCCTCACCGCTGTTGGCGGCGAGAAAACAGGTGAGGAGCTTCATCGAAGTGCTCTTTCCAGCCCCATTGGGTCCGAGAAAGCCGACGATCTCACCCGGCTGAATCTCGAAGCTCAGGTGGTCGAGGGCTACGATGTCCCCATAGGCTTTCGTGAGGTCGCGTACTGCGATCGATGCGTTGGTCATGCATCCTCCTCTGTGGTCGCCACTCCCCGGCGAGAGGCGTGCTTGGCACCGGGGACTTCGCGGACGTGAACCCGATGCGCGTTCGATGTCGATTCCCGTATGATTTTAAGTCCTTGGGTGATCCTACGGGCTGCGCGCGAGGGAGTGTACTCCCCTTCATCGAGCGGTCAAGTCCCCCTTGATGCCAAAAAAAATGGCCTGGTGAACCAGGCCATTCTTCTTGCTGTTCGAACCTCAGGCGTTGGCCAGGGAGGCCGCGAGGGTCTTAGAACGCGCCGTTGAGGCGGTAGGCGGCCTCGTCGGCGTTCTTGCTCCCACGGTCATCGAGGGCGCGGGTCCAGTCTTTCTGCGTCGCGGTCTGCTCACGATCGCGCAGCGCGCAGTCTTTGGCGACGAAGGTGCGCTTGTTGGTCGTGACTTCGAGGGTCGCGCAGTCCCAGCTCTTGGAGTTGTCGCCAGCGGGGAATTCGATTCCAGCGATGATGGTGGTCAGCGCTTTGACGTTGAGTGGGGGCACTTCGCGAGTGGGGGCGCCAGCGCTCGCTTCGAGGTCGGACCACTTGCAGCTGCCAGAGGTATTGCTCTCGGCATCGGCGACCTTCACGCCAGCGTCGGTGGTCTGCAGATGCGAGTACTTGCAGTGCAACGCCTTGGTGGCGTCCACACCGTCGCCGGTGTCCTGAAGCTGCCAGAAGCGCTTGATCTCGAGGACTTGCTCGGCGTCGTCTGCCGGAGTGACGTCAGGCTTGGCTGGACCACCACAAGCGGCAAAGATGGAGGCGAGGAGAATGAGCGCAAGCAGGCTGGTTTTCTTCATGATTTTACCTGTGTGTGAGTGCCAAGGTGCGGCGATCTAAAACTTGACTCTAGGACTGCGGATACGTCCGATCAACTGGAGTGCGCGGTGTAAACCGGTTTTGCCTCGATGGCAAGCACTCTCCGTTGGGTCGGTCGGGCAGCCGCGCTGAGTATGGGCGCAGAGTTCGCGGATGGCGAAGGGTCGTGTAAACCCTCGGCGTGCCTACATTGCCCTACATGCCCCGCAACCCACCGTGCACCCCCGTTTTTTGACGACCTCGTTTTTCCACGAGAAACTTGGCTGCACGAATGCCAAGGAGGGCAACACCCATGAACGTCGTCACCGCAATCAATGATTTTCGCCGCATGGTTTCTGGACCGAAAGTGGACGCCGGGCACCGCCGCGCCACCGTCATCGCTGTCGCCGCACAGAAGGGTGGGGTCGGCAAGACCACCTCGGCGGTGCACCTCGCCGCGGGGCTCGCTCAGTTCCACGGTCTCAAGACGCTGCTCATCGACATGGACGCCCAAGGGCACGTGGGAATGAGCACACGCGCCATCAACCGCGGCGCGACTGGAGAGACGTTGAGCGAGGTGCTTCTGCAGAAGAAGCGTGACCTGCAAGAAGTCGTACGACCGACTCGCATCGACGGGCTCTGGGTGATTGAGAGCGACCGCGACCTGAACACCACCGAGCAGCTCATGGCCGCACGCATCGGCAAAGAGCTGCTGCTCAAGAACGCGCTCAAGCTGGCCCGAACCCACTTCGACGTGATCGTCATCGACTGTCCGCCGAACACCGGCAGCCTCACCGTCAACGCACTGGTGGCCGCCGACCGGGTGATGATCCCCTGCGATCTGAGCTTGCTCAGCCTCGATGGCGTCACGGGCATGCTCGAGACCGTCGAGACCGTGCAAGAGACCCTCAACCCGCAGCTACAGCTCCTGGGCCTGTTGCGCACCCGCGTCGACCGCCGCAACCAGACCGTCAACGCCGCCATCGAGAAGACCCTCGAGGAGCGCTACGGAGCCGCCCTGCTGCGCAGCGACATCGGCATTGCCACCGACATCACCAAAGCGCAGCTCGCCGGTGTGAGCGTCTTTGAGCACGCACCGCGCAGCCGGGCGGCGGCGAGCTACGAGTCCCTCTGCCTCGAGGTCCACGAGCGGCTCTTTGGTCACGCTCGAGCGCTGTATAGCTAGAGTCCATCTTGAAATTCAGAGTTCGGTCGCCTGTTTGGCCGATCTCAGCGAAACACGCAATCCTTCCCAAGGGACATCTTGTGAGTGCCCGTTCGGAAATGCCCCAGGTGCAAGGAGCCGACGACCGAGCGACGCAGGCCAGGCACCGGTACGCCGAGGAGCGAGGGAGGAAGGCGACGCCGCAGATGGGGTATTTCCGGACGGGCACTAGCTAGTCGCCGCCT
>PFUG01000037.1 GCA_002789955.1 Deltaproteobacteria bacterium CG_4_9_14_3_um_filter_63_12
CACTTCTGCCAAGCACATCTAGATTCTAGCTGCCTTCTCGCGAGAGGTGTGTCATCGACGCCTCAGCTGGCGGTCGCCGGTTGAGGCGTCGATGCAACGCGTGCGGAGGTCGCACCTCAGTTCACCTCAGTTGACCACAATCGCCCCCGTCATCGACATCGGATGGACCTGGCAGTGGTAGCCGTCGAGGGCGCTGGCCAAAATCGGCGCGACTGTGAAGGCGATGGTGCCCGCCCCGTCGTCGACCCAACTCACATCGACATCACTCTCCAGCGCACCGACGATACCCGCTGCTTCGGAGAGCTGAACGGTCGCACCCTGCAGTAACTCCAACGGGTGACTTGTCCCATTGGTCACGACGAGCTCGTAGCGCCACCCTGCCGTCAAAGTGAGGGTTTGATTTTCGGGCTCTGGACCGACCACGGCGACCGTCGAGGGGACGGACGACGAGAAGGTGTAGGACGAAGACCCATTGTTGTCGACGACGAGCCGCACGTCTGGGGTTCCTATGGGGACGGTCGCGACCAACGAGCTCTGCACTGGGGTCGAGTTGACGTCCGTCGCCTGGAGATCGATCCCCGGCTCCCAGCTCCCAAGAACCCCGAGATCTTCATACAGCGCGATGTGCACGGTCTCCCCGTCGAGCAACCTGCGGGTCAGTTCGATGGCTAGGTTGAGGCTCGCTCCGTCTGGCACAGCCCATTGTCCCAGCTCGGGCCCCAAGGCTCCGGCGTTGTCTTCGTGCACTACGAGCCAACCGGCGCCCGTCGATTGAACCGACTGGACGTCGATGATTGTGGAGAGCGTCAGGGTCTGGTCGACAGCGACCACGGACGGCTCCAGAGTCACGACGAATGTCGCAGCAACCACAGCCATAGCCCCGTCGACGGCTGGCACGTCAGCGGCACCGAAGACTCCTAGCGTACCCCGGTCAACATGCAGCAGGACATGCAATGTCTCACCATGCACGACATCACGGTTCAGGGGGATGCTGACATTGGGGTTGCTGCCGCTGACGAGTGACGTTTCGCCGAGCGCCGCACCAGGGTTGCCGCTCGCATCGTCGTAGAGCCTTGCCCAGCCTAGGCCCGGCGAGACAACCTCCGCGATGGTGACGGTGTTGGCCGGAGAAGCGGTCTGATCGGCCACCGTGATGGCAGGAATGACGACGCTTACGACAAAAGAGCGCTCCACATCATTGCTCATGGCGTCCACGAACGGGAGGTCGGTCGCCGGCTCCCAGGTCCCGACGGCGCCGAGGTCTTCGTGCAGTCGGGCGGTCAAGGTTTCGCTGTCGACCACGTCGCGATTGAGGGCGATGGCGATCGGCCCTTGCGGTCCTGCTGTGAGTGGCGAGAAGCCCAGCTCCGTGCCGCCCGCATCTCCGATGACCACCCAGCCATCTGCGGGCAAATCGGCCGTGTCGACCCAGACCTCGCTCAGTGGGTTAGGAGTTTGGTCCTGTGCCACGAGGGTCGCGACGCTGGGCAGACTGGCCACGAACGTGACGCGCACCTCGGCGCCGCCAACGTCCAACTGGATGGGGTCCGTGCCGGCTTCGAAGACACCGACAACGCCGAGGTCCTCGAAGAGCGCCACGTGCACCACCTCGGCGTCGAGCAGAGCGCGACCAAGGTTGATCGGGAGGTTCGTGGTCGTTCCGATGGGCACGAGCTCGGCGCCGAGTCCGAGACCTGGGGCACCCGCTCCGTCGTCCGCGAAGAGGACGACCAACCCGTCGACAGGGGAGGTCACCAAGTCGATGATGGCTCTGTTCGAGGGGGTCACGACTTGGTCTGTCACGACAAGGGTCGGAATCACCGTTGTCGCCACGGAGACGACGAATGTAGATTGAACGACCGCCCCAGAGCCGTCGACAGCAGGCAGGTCGGCGGCCGGGTCAAAAACTCCGATGGGCGCCGAGTCGACGTGCAGCATTCCATAAAGCGTTTCGCCGTCGAGCGCGTCTCGAGTAAGGGTCAGCGAGAGGTCAGTCGCGCCGCCATCGGCAACCGCAAGTGTCCCGATGACTTGCCCGGGAGCTCCGGCGCCGTCGTCTTCGCGGAGCACCACGAAACCTGGGCCAACAGACAAGACCCACGCAATCGTGAGTGTGTCGGCGGCGGTCAGGGTCTGATCGTTGATCACCAAGGTCGCAACGGGCTGCGCGGGAATGGTCACGATGAAGCTCGTGCGCACCTCAGAGCCCGTGTCGTCCAGTGCGGGGAGGTCGATGGTGTCATCGAAGAACCCAACAGGCTCGCGGTCGACGTACAGGGCTCCATGAAGTGTCTCGCCATCGGCCACCTCTCGTCCGATGGAGACCGCCACGTCAGCACTCACGCCGTCTGGAACGGCGAGAGAGCCGATGACCATCCCGGGCGCGCCAGCGCCGTCGTCCTCTTGGATCACCACGAACCCCGGTCCCACAGAGAGCACTTCTGAGACGAGAAGCGCGTCCAGGAGGCTGACCGTTTGATCGAGGATCGTAAGGGCGGGGACGGGCTGTGCGGGGAGCGTCACCTCGAACTCTCGGATGACGTCGTGCCCTGCGAAGTCGACCGCCACGGGATCGATACCCAGCTCGAAAGTGCCAAGAACGCCCTCGTCAACGTGCAGGGCGGCGTGCAGCGTCTCCCCATCGGTGAGCGCGCGGTTCGAGTGGATGACCACCTCGAGGTTCGTGTCTCGGGCGACGACTGTGGAGCCGAGACTGCTGCCAGGAGCGCCGCCGTCGTCTTCATAGAGGACGACGAACCCTGCTGCGGCGGCGACGGCTTCCTCGACGACCACTTGGTCGGGTGGCTCGACCACTTGATCGGAGACTCGGAGCGAAGGGTCGACGGGCGCCAAGACTGTGGCGACGAAGGTGTCCTGGACGACTTCTTTCCCCGCGCCGACCTGGGGCGGATCCGTCTGCGGCTCGAAGACCCCGACCACACCGCGGTCGGAGTAGAGCGCGACGTGCAAGGTCTCGCTGCCGACGACCTCTCGTGAGAGCTCGACCTGGAGAGCGTGTGTGGCGCGATTTGGGAGTGCGGTGGAGGCGAGAATGACCCCGTCAATGTTGGTCTCGCGAACGACGACAACGCCAGGGCCATACGAGTTGATGAACAGAATCGACACCACGTTCGCCGAGTCAGGGCTCAATTCCTGATCCAAGACCTCGATACTTGGAGCTCTGTAATCGGGCACAGTGACAGTGAAGGTCACGCTCAGCTCGGCACCCTGTGCATCCAACACCGCGATATCTGGGCTCGGATACTCGAACACAGTGCGCAAGCCTTTGTTGTATCGCAGCGTGGCGACCAGAGGGTCGCCGTCAGTGACGAACCGATTGAGGAAGACGGTGAGGTGGTTCCTCTCCCCAACGACAGAGCTGCGGCCGAGAAGTGTTCCGTCCGCACTGTGCACGCTCACCCATCCAAAGCCATCGATGCCAGCCTGGTCGATTACCACTCGATCGGCGGGTCCAATACTTTGGTCCGACACGACCAAGGTGGACTCGATGACGGAGTGTGTTGGGCTGCTATCGTTACAGCCAAACGAAAGGGCGAGCGCAACGAGGCACACCAGAGTGAGGGATCGAGTTCGCACCGTAACCTCATCGTGAAGGCGGGAGTTCAAACGCGGATACCAAATTATGAAGAGTTGCCCTTTCCAGCAAGCGTCGTTCTCCTGACTCAGAACGCCAGGATCTCGTCCTCGCCGTGCTCCTTGATGAGCGCATCGACACGGTCCAGGAGGCTCTGGCGGCGGCCCCAGAAGATCTCGAAGCGTTTCAGCTCGTCGGTGTTGGCTCCGGGGAAGAGACGCTCTTGGGTCTTGTCATGATCGAGGCGACGCAGGGCCAAGACGAACCGACGGCTGAACCGCTGCGTGAGCTTGAATCGCCTCTCCACACGGCTGGTATCCCAGGGTGGGAAGGCCGCTCCATTGTCGATGGCGACGAGGCCGCCAGGCTCCATGTGGCAGTTCGCCCCGTAGAGCTCTGGGTCGCCGCTGAAGCGGTCCCAGTTGTTGCTCAGGTAGTCCATGCTGAGCACGTCGCTAATTTGCTGAGCCAAAGTCCGAACCGTCATCTCGCCGGCGTAGCCGACCCGGGCCTTGTTGTTCGTCCAGCCTCTGGGACCGGCGGCCTCGGCCAACTTCGGCAGCCAGTCGGCGACCTTCTCTTCGAGATCGCTGTGGCTGCCGGCGGTGACCCACGACGTCCACGTGCTGGTGGCCTCGATCGGGAAGCCCGTGAACTCGGGTACCCACTCCTTCCAGGTTGCGAGAAGGTAGGTCGCACCGTCTTCTCCGGTGTGCCACTTGATGTGGATGAACTTGGAGCGGTAGCCGCTCTGTTTGTCGGAATCGACCCGAGAGTAGAGCGTCTCGAAGTCGCCCTTCTCGATTTCGAGGGGGGCGTTGTACGGCACTCGGAACGAGCAACGCAGCAGCACACAGAGGCGGTAGAAGGCGATCTCCGAGCGGTACATGCTCTGCCCGAGGTCTTGGTCGGGCTTCAGGGCGGCGACGTTCTGGCCTGCGACCACGAGCTTGAAGGTGACCGTCGAGCCGCCCCCCAGCGCCTTGATCGAGTCGGCCTGGCTCGGCGTGAGGCGCAGCGGAGTCGGTGGGAGCAGGACTGGATCTTCGTCGATGGCCCGGTCAGAGGCCACGCGCAGCGCTTCATCCTCAGGGTAGCGATCGAGGCCATCGAAGGCCAGCTCTCGAGCAGCGGCGTAGGCCTTGGCGTCGACGAGCAGGGTCGCGTGTTCGCTGTAGAGGGACGGCGTGTTCTCGACCTCGAGGGCGAGCTCGAAGAGGGCCAGCCCATCGTCCACACGTCCAGCGCCATAGGCGAGCGCGGCGGCCGAGGTGAGGGCTGCGGGACTGTTCGGATCGAAGGCCTCGACCGCTCGGCCGATGGAACGGCGCAAGTCGGTGAAGCGGAACCGCTCGGTCGATTCCTGAAAGAGCGCACGCAGCTGGTCCGCCGCTTTGAGCACGCGATCCATCACCTCGACTCGACGTGCGCTGGGGCTGTTGTCCTGCAAAGGCGGAACGTAATCCGAGATGGCGGGCCCGCAGCCAGCGAGGAGTCCTGCGAGGACGAGGAGCAAGAGGGAGCTTCGAGAGGACTGAAGGGGCATATGGGACCCAAAAAAGACTGCCATCAGGTCAGTCAAACGTGTGAGAACTCGTGGAGAGTCGTGTTAGCCCGAAGGGTTGCGCGCAGGATGCGCGCAACAACGTGAGTGTGCGGGCCGTTTGTGTGTGGTACTAATCGTAAGGGCCCTGGCTCGCAAGGGTCAGAGCGGTGATTGGGGGCAGGTTTCCAGTCGCCGATCGGATTTTCGCGCGTTTCTCGGCACGAGCGGGCTCGAGGCGAGGCGCCTACGCGCGAACGAGCACGGGCTCGAGTGCACGAAATGGCTGGCCGTCGAAGGGGAGTAAATGGGACAGAGCAGCGTGAAGGGCATTGGTATTCGCGGGGTTTTGGCGCACACGCGCACGGGATTGGGGGCCGCAGCGTTCTGCCTCTTGTTGTCCTGTGGCGGAACCACGACGGCCGTCGTCGACGATCCAACTCACGACGCAGACGGGACGGCTGGAAACGATGCGGGAGCGTCACCAACTGGGCACGGCGCGGTTCTGTCCCCGCCACCAGAAGCTTTTGTGACGAGCGCGGCCTTCAGCGGGGACGGCGAGATCGTGGTCTTCCGGTCGGTGGAGCACACCTTCAGCTTCTCGACCAAGACCGGCGAGGTCACGGAGCTGGCTACAAAGCAGCCGGAAGCGGCCGTTCTCTTGGGGGGAGGCAAGCTCGAGCTGTCGATGAACGGAGTGCCGAGCCTCTACAGCACGGACGGCCTCGAGCTGCTGCGGTTCAACGACTGGCAGGACGCCCACGTGGCTGCTTCGAGCGATGGCGGCGAGGTCCTGATGCTGGGTCTGGGGCCATCGATTGGGGTGTGGGATCTGCCGAGCCAAGCCAAGAGCTACCAAGAGGGTGAGCGGGTACAAGACTTCCTGAACCGCCAGTCGCCGATCAAGGAGTTAGCGCTTCCTAACAGCGCGACGGCCCTCGCAGTGGCAGATTCGACGCGCTTTGGCGTGGCCTTCGACGACGGAACCAAGAAGGGGACGCTCTTCACGTGGGACAAGGACCAGCCCACCGAGCTGACTTTCGTCGGCCGGACCAACGACACGGTCACACGTCTCGCGATTTCGCCGGACGAGGCCCAGATGTTGGCGATCACCGAGGCGGGCGGATTGTACATCGTATCGACGAGCAAACAGGGCTTCCTCGCCTGGACCGAGAAGTACAAGGATGTGGAGCGCGGAGAGTGGCTCAACGCGGACACGCTCTTGGTGCACGAGCGATCTGGAGCGACGACCGCATTGACCTCCGCGGAGGGAAGAGAGCTGTGGTCCATCAAACCCGACCTTCGTTTCGAGCGCTGTGTCGCGCGCAACCAAAGACTCGCCTGCACCAACGGCAAAGTCTTGCAGCTCCTCAATGAGGCGGATGGTTCGGTCGTGGTCGAGGTGGCGGCGGATCTCGGTTCCTGGATCGCGTTGAGCGGTGGAGCCTTCGCGGGCAATGCCCCCGCCAGTTGGGTGAGCGGGACGCTGCATGGCAAGTCCTCCCCTGCGAAGATCGTGGCTGCTTTGCAGGGGAGGGCGCTCTGAATTCTTTTGCTGGCCGTTGACCGCAAGACAAGAATATCTACGTGGCTGGCCGCTTAGCGAACTTCGTTAACTCTTGATGGGTGACAAAATCGAGTGTTTCTGTAGAGATCTAGGAAAAAGGTTGACAAGCGCTTCGGGATCCTGGAAGAGTGCGCTTCCGTTTCGAAGGGGCGGCCGTTCTTGGTGCGGGGTGGAGCAGTCAGGTAGCTCGTCGGGCTCATAACCCGAAGGTCGTTGGTTCGAATCCAGCCCCCGCTATTTGAGGTTGAGTCCCTTCGAAACGTTGGTGCGGGGTGGAGCAGTCAGGTAGCTCGTCGGGCTCATAACCCGAAGGTCGTTGGTTCGAATCCAGCCCCCGCTATTGAGGCGAAGTCCGAAAGGACTTCGCCTTTTCCTTTTGCTGTTTGTTCGTACACAGGGACGGGCCGCTCCGAGCCACCTCTGTTCCGAGTCGCGCGCGAAAGAATCCGCTCAACGAACACGATTTGAACCAGTTTCTGCGGTCGATTTGTGTTGTTTTAGACGTGGGCGACGGTCCGGGAATGGGGCAGATCGGCAAGAACCCCGTGATAACGGCCAGTTGCAGTATTTTGCCTGTAATATTGAAGTGTTGCTGCAAAAAAAAAGTTCCTTTGCGGTTTCGGCAGTTGCGCGAGTCGCCCTGGAAAACGCGTAAAGGCGTTTGACAGTCCGGGGGCGGTTGTGGGAAGACGTTCTGGTGTGAGTGCTGAGGTTGGTTGACGGTGCTACACCGAAGACGCAACACGACGCCAGGAGCAAGCGCTTAACGTGTCGCTTTCTCTGAGTTTGAACGTGAGGGGTCGATAGACCGCGTTCAAGACGGGTGCTCGGTGGCGGATTCGGTCGGCGAACAGCGATGCGCGCAACGCTGTCAGACCTTGGTCGGTGCATGCTGGACCCGAGTCGCTCAGCAGTTCAAACTCTTTTGTGACGGTCTTTGCCATGAGGTCGCTTGTTGCGCCCGCCTCCCTGTGTTCCTCAGCGGAACCCAGGTGAGTGGTGCAAGGCAGCGTGCCAGGGGCTCTGCGTCGTCCGAAGGATGGATGGCTGCCCGCGTGACCCAGGGAAGGGCATACTCCAGTCTGTTCGCAGACTGGAACCGCCGACGCCCCGTGGTTTGGGCTCTCCAGTAGAGCTCCGAATCACGCGAGCAGAACAGGGCCGCCAATGGACACCGTCTGCTTTGAACCCCAGGAACGGCATGGACCTTGGGTCGACGACGTTCGGAGGAGCAAACCGTCGAGGAGGGGTTAACCTCGTGGACGGAAGGTGCCGGGTGAGGCAAACCCGGGTAAACCGGACTCTGAATGGCGTGTCGTTGGAGGGGCGAAAAACCTCATGGGTGCCCTTCACCTACGCTTCCCTTTCCCGCAAGGGGAACTCCGATTCAAAGCGTCGGCGTTCGGGAAGAATCAGGTGGAAATGTTCCGGCTCGAGTCTCTGAGAGGCAGCGTAAGGTCGCGATCGGTCGCGCTTCGTGCGTGATACGCAGTTTCGAAAACCCCAAGGACATCAGGAAGACTTCCAAAATGTCGAAGGGGACGCCCCAAACCAATAGAGGGCTAGATTCGGCGAGTGTCGATGAGGACCGCGGGAAGTCTGTGAGAGACGGCTCAGCTTAAACAGTTGAGGCGGGCTGAAAACTGGCGCTGAAGAGAACCCCAGCCTCAGCACCACACACCAAACCTGAAAACCCCGCCGCCCCCTCGGGCGTCGGGGTTTTTTCTTTTCGTCACCCATCAACGGTCAACCAAGGAGTCGTCCGGAAACAAAATGCTCATTTGGGCGAAGTCAGAGGTGGGAGGGCAAGGAGGTCGATGCAGGC
>PFUG01000642.1 GCA_002789955.1 Deltaproteobacteria bacterium CG_4_9_14_3_um_filter_63_12
TGAATCGGCGAGGGCGCCGTCGGGGATGGTCAAGGCGAGCCCCGCGGAGGCTGGGCCGGTGCCGCCGTCCAAGGTCATCAATGAGGCGTCGTCGCCCACTCCGACGCCCTCGTCGGGCGCGGGGTCAGAGCAGCTCACAGCAAATAGACACCCGACGATGAGGACAAGCGCCCCCCCCCCGCAAGAATGAACCCATGCAAACCCTCCCAGTTTTTGGTGATCCCCTTTTGATGAGATCGAAGCGTAGAGGACGCGGAAGGGGATTTCAAGCGTTGTTTTGTCCGGTCGTCTACGGGACGCTCGGGCGCGCGGCCGGGCTCCTGCGAACGCTCGAGCCCTTCGCACGGTCAGGCGTCCCGTTCGACAAGCCCCAAAGGGAGCCCGAGAGCCTCGATCGGATCTCGCGCGCTACTCGGCACGCCAGCTGGCTCGAAGCGAGCCAGCTGGCGTGCCTACGCGCGATCGCACGTATGGGTTGACAGCGGCGAGTCGAAGACGCTTGATCAGTCCCGGATTGGTTCACGATGCGGGTCGCTTCGCCGCGGCGAGTGATGAAGGAGGCCACAATGGGACAAGCAGAGGTGCAGGCCTTCGAGACGTCGCTGATCCGCGACGAGGAACGCGCGGTCGAGCTGGCGCAGCGGTTGACTCCAGAGGAGCTCTTTCCGCTCTTGACCAAATACGCCAAGCCGGTGCACCCATTCGGCACGCGGGAGCGCGTGCTGGGCTGTCTCTCGCAGAGTGAGGACGAGCGCGCGGTCGAGCTGCTGGTGACCTTTCTCACCCCGCTCGCCACAAACGACGAGCTGCGCGCCCAGGCCGCAGCGGTCCTGGCCGACCGCAACTGTGGGCCAGTGGCCGACGAGCTCTTCGACATCATCGGCCGAGACGTGCACCGGTTGCTGCAGCTCGCGCCGACGCTGATCGGGCTGTCGCGGGCGGGCGGGTCGCGGTGCCGGGCGACGCTGGAGGGCTTGCGGGCCGACTTGGCCACCCTCAACGCCATGACCGACGCGGCGCTCGAGGAGCTCGAAGTCATCGCGTAGGGGCAGGGCTCCTGTGTTCGTTCTTGGCTTCAGGATCCTCGATTCCTCTCGCTTTTGCGCTAGGATAGCCGCCGTCATTGGGGTTTATAGCCTCGCTTGCACGACGGATTTTCATGTCGTCTCGATAGGGAGCGAAAATCGGTCGTCCGCTCGGCAATGCCCAGCTCCGCGCGCCCTTACGCATGAAACATCGGCTGCTCAAAGGACGGTATTTGCTGCAAGGACTCCTCGGTCGAGGGGCCATGGGCGAGGTCTATCGAGCGGTCGACACGCGCACCCGCGGGGTGCTCGCCGTCAAGCTGCTGAGCGATTCGGCCCAGGGCAACCCGCTGCTGCTGCGGGCCCTGTGGCGCGAGGTGCGCGCGGTCGCCCGCATGCACCATCCCAACGTCGTGCAGGTCGTCGACTACGGCAAGAGCGACGAGGGCAACCCCTTCTTCGTGATGGAGTACGTCCCGGGCCTGAGCCTCGAGGCCATGCGCTCGCGCATCAGCGTCAAGGATCTGCTGGAGATCACCGACGGGATTCTTGCGGGTCTGGGCTACGCCCACGCTCGCGGCGTCGTGCACCGCGATCTCAAGCCGGAGAACGTGATCATAGTCGAGCGCGAGGACGGCTCTCTGCAGTCGAAGCTCGTCGACTTCGGGGTCGCCCAGATCGGCGGCTTGCGCCACGAGCCCGGCGCCACGGGGCACGGCCGCGCCATCGCCGAGAACGTCGTCGGCACGCCGGCCTACATGGCGCCCGAGCAAGCCCAAGGGATGACGCGGGAGATCGGCGCCGAGTCGGACCTCTACGCGCTCGGCATCCTTCTTTACGAGTTCATTGGCGGTCGGCTGCCCTTCGACGCGCCCAACCCGTTGAGCATTTTGCTGCAACACGTCAACGCCGAGCCGCCGCCCTTGGTGGTGCCGAACACAGTGTCCATCCCCGAGGGCCTGGAGACGCTCATCATGGGATTGCTGGCGAAGCATCCTTGGGAGCGCCCCTCGTTCGCCGCCGACGTGCGGCGCTCGCTGCGGGCGCTGGATTGGTCCCAGGCTTCGGACACCCCCGAGCAGCAGCTCGAGACCAGCGACTCGCTCAGCGCCATCCTGAGCCCCGACCTCGAGGTCTTGAGCCTGACGCACACGCTCGATTCGGGCACGATGCAGGCGAAGCTCTCCGGCGAGGAGCTCTTCGCGACGGACGGAGACGCGGCGATGAGCACGCTCTTCGAGGCGGCGACGCTGCGCGAGGACGAGTCGGAGGCGCCGTCCACCGGCCTGTTTGGCGTGCGTGAGGTGCCGCTGATCGGCCGCGAGCGGGAGAAGCAGCAGCTCTGGTCGGCCTTCGAACAGATGCTCGAGGACCAGAACATCCACCTGGTCGTGCTCAGCGGGCCGGCCGGCGTCGGCAAGAGTCGCCTCGGCCGTTGGCTGATGGAGCGGGCCGAGGAGCACGGGCTGGCCCAGGCCATGGGATGTGGGGTCGGACCGGGTTCGGTCTTCGCGACGGGAGGCATGCGCGGGCTTCTCGAGAGACACCTTCGGATTCATGGCCTGGAGCGCGATGAGTGTGTGGGCCCCGTCGAGCGCCGCCTAGTGGAGCCGGGCCACTTCGAGCCCAGCGAGCTGCGGCCGCTGATGGAGTATTTTCGGCCGACGCTCCCAGGCGACTCGATGCACTCGAGCGCGGTGTTCGAGCCGGCGGCGGTGGCCGCGCGCGTGCTCCGCGCGGCGACCACCAAGCGGCCGGTCGCCCTGATCTTCGACGATCTTCGCGGCCCAGATGTGCCAGAGTTCCTCGATCTCATCGAGCTGCTCGAGGCGAGCCGGCAGATTTCTCCGATGCCGGTGCTGATATTGGTGACGCTCACGGGCGGCAAACGCACAGCGGCGGAGAGCGAGCGACACACCGAGGAGAGCCTGGATACCCTGGCCAAGCTCCTCGAGCTGGCGCCACAGGATGCCCTGCACCTGAGCCTCGAGCCCATGTCGAGCACCGACACCATCACCCTCGCCAAGACCGTCCTGCCGGTCTCCGAAGCGCTGGCCGCGCTCGTCGCCGACCGCTCGTCTGGGAATCCTCAGTACGCGATCCAGTTGCTCTCTCACTGGATGGACAGCGAGGGGCTGGTCGAAGACGCCGAAGGCTGCCTCGAGTTGGCCGACGCTTCGATGAACATTCGGCGTCTGCCGCGAGGGCTTTCCGAGCTGCTCACTACGCGGCTTGGCACCATCTTGAGCGCCACCGGCTCGCCCGCCCTCGCCCGCGCGGTGCTCGGCCGCGCCGCGCTGTGTGGACACCGCTTCCCGGTCAACCTCATCGAGCGCCTCTTCGAGTGGGAAGGCCGCCAAGACCTAGACGCCATCTTCGATTCGTTGCTCGAGGCGCTCATCGTCGAAGGCTATTGGCTCGAGGTGGACGAGGGCGTGATTCAGTTTGCGCGCGCCGACCACCACGAGGCGGTCAGCGAGCACCTCATCTCGCACGCCGAGCAGGTCGAGGTGCACAGCATTCTGGCGCGCCTCGAGCTCGAGCTCTTCGCGCACGATCTCGGGCGCTGGCGCGGCGAGATCGCCCGACACTTCGAGGCCGCAGGGAGCTACGACGAGGCCTGCACGCACCTGCTGGAGGCCGCAAAACAAGCCTTCACCTGGGCACAGTACCCGGCGGCGCGCTCGGCCTTCGAAGGCGTGAAGCGCCTCATCGAGACCCACTCCGTGGTCGCCGCGGTCGGGCTCGCCGACGAGGCGGACTTGGGCCTGGCGCTAACGAACCTGAAGACGGGCGCCTATGACGCCGCCGAGGAGAACATCGTCTCGGTGCGCCAACGCGGACGCGCAGCGTCGCGCCGCCACGCCGTGGCGCGGGCGACGCTGCTGCAAGGCGAGGTGGCCTATCGGCGCGGGGAGCTCGAGCAAGCCATCCAGGTCTATGAGTTTGCGAAGGCCGAGTTCGAGGAGCTGGGCCAGACCCACGGGGTGGCGCGCACCATGCGGGCGCTCGCCGAGGTCTACGTCTCGTTGCAGGCCAACGCCTCCGAGATCGCCCCCATGGCGCACCTGGCTCGGGTGCTCTTCGAGACCCTCGGCGACACCCTGCAGTCGGCTCAGTGCCTCATGATCGAGGGCAAAGGCGCGCGCATGACCGGTCGCCGCGAGGAGGCGGTCGAGCTCTATCGCGCCGCCGAGCGGTCGTTCGAGAAGGTCGGCGCGCGCCACGGCGTGCTCGAAGCGCGGCTGTGGCACGCCGAGGCCGTGCTGGCGACGGGCCGCTTGGACGAGGCCGAGGCCTTGTACCAGGAGCTGGTCGAGCCGCTGGGCGAGTTGGGCGACCCGCGCAACATCATCTACTGCTTTCGCGGGCTCGGGATCATCTCTCGCAAGCGGGGACACTTTGAAGCGTCCGAAGCGGCCAACCTCAGGGCGTTGGCGGTGGCGACCGCGGTCGGCGACGACCTCTCCATGGCGCAGGCGTCCACTGGCCTCGGCGAGGTCTCGAGGGCGCGCGGGCAGTGGGACTCGGCGTTGTCGCACTACCAGACGGCGCTGGGGGCGGCGATCCGCCTCAAGGCGACCGGCTCGCAGGCCATCGCCCACGCCAACATGGGCCTCATGTATGTGCAGCAGAAGAAGTGGCGAGAGGCCGTTGGCCACTTGGTCGAGGCCGTGGACTTGGCCCGCAAAACCTCGAATCTGCAGATGCTGGGCGCATTTCTCGGCTGTTTGGCGCGGGCTTGGGGCGAGCTCGAGTCCTGGGGCGTGGTCGAGGACATCCTCACCGAGGTGCTGTTTCTCGACGAGGAGCTCAAGCTCACCGAGCCCGACTTCCTGGCGTCCCTCGAGGCGTTGGCGATGCGGTCTAAGGACACTCGCCCGGACATCGCGGTGACCTCGGCCCGGGTCGTTCGCAACCGGGCGCTCGCCACCAACGACAGCGCGATGATGAGCCGCATCTCGGGGCTGCTGGTCGAGCTGGGGATGTGAGGGGACGCCTCACCCCCCGCCAGGGAGAGGCCCGGCACGCAGGGCCGGGGTGAGGCCGAAGCCGTGACATTGCCGCCCCTACGACGTTGGGTCGGGGCAACGCCCGGGCAACGCCCTGGGCATCGGCCCCTTGGGGGCCGAACAATTCCCAGCCCAAGGCGGAGCCTTGGGAGGCCTTGTGGCTAAGGCAGCCCCCAAAGGGGACAATGGGGGCGTAGCCAGGGGTTTCATCAACCCCTGGCGACATCCAATCGGCTCAATGCCCTACAGGCCCAGCGGAGCGCGGCAGACCGAGCTGACCTGCAGCTCACGGTCGCCCGGGTTGGCTTGGTAGATGAAGCGAGTGAGGTCGTTGGCGCCCTGGTCGTTGAGGGAGAGCGTCGTGGTGGGCAGGAGGCCGACCGTGCCTTGGTCGACCACGAATGACTGCGCGGTCAACGCGTGGCGGACGATGGACTTGCCGTCGACCGAGTTGCCCGGCACCTCGGCCCAGGTCGTGTGGCAGCCTTCGGCGACCGAGGTCGTGCGAACCGAGCCCGGCACCACCTGCCGATGGGAGACCACCGCAGCACCACCGCGCTGTGCGAAGCCACCGGCGAGGACCGACTCGAGCTCGACCACCGAGAGCTGCTTGAAACCAGTAGTAGTGTTCTCCTCGAGGTAGGCCAGGCAGACGCCGCGGTCGTCTCCGCTGAGCTGCAAGTCGACGATGACGCCGTCGGAGCGGAGGATGCGATCGAGGTCGTCGCCGAACACGGTCACGGACGAAGCAAAGGTGTTGATGTAGAGACTTGGACCGTTGGCAGTCGCGACAAAGAGCTTGCCGTTGCTCTCAGCCGCGTCCATCAGGGTGAACTGGCTGGGGAACGTGGCGAGCGCGTTCCCACCGAGCTCCCCGCTGCTGTCGAAGGTGTGCACCTCGAAGCCGCCCGTCGCGACCTTGGTGACCAGGGCCCACCGGTCAAAGGCGGCGGTCAGCACGGAGTCTTCCATTCCAGTGGCCGAGAAGGGCAAGGAGTACTCGATGGGGTCGGTGCTGCCGAGACTGTAAATGAACGCGCTGAGGTTAGGCATCAGCGAGCTCCGTCCGATGATGGCCATCTGGTTGGCGTTCGCCGCGGCAGAGGCCCAACCGGGCATGAGGTTTACAGTCTTGATCCCGCCATCGTTGGGGGTTGTGGGATCCACCCAACCGCCACTGGCGTAAGCCGGGAAGCCGTTGTCGAGAATCACCAAGCCGAGCTTGTCCCCGACGCCGAAGGCCTCGAAGCTGCCGATGGGGATGTTGATGGGCCAGGTCACCGGCGCCGCCTCCATTCGCATTCCATCGCAGTCGTAGTCCCATCGACAGGGAGAGGACTGCCCGAGGGAGGCACGCGTCCCGCCGAAACGGTCCGTGAAGCCCGGCTGCTCGACGCAGGCGTTCGTGCCGCACTCCAGGCGGGCCATTTCGCAGACGCCTCGAGTCCCTTGTGGGCACAACGGTGTCGCGCAGGCGCCAGGAGGAAGGGTCTGGGAGCGCAGCTTCAACTGTGAGCCTTCGAGGAGCATGAACTCCGCGACCTTGTCGCCATTGAAGTCGACGGATTTGGCGCCTCGAATCAGGTCGTCATTGGCGATCTTCGAGACGACCGAGAACCCGCCGTTCACGTAGGTAAAGGCGATGCTGTCGTGGGGCACGCTCTCGACAATGAGGTCGTGTCGGCCGGCGAGAGGTCCACTGCCCCCGCCACCTGCGGCGAGGCTCGACGCCAGCTCCGTGGGGAGGACGGAGTCGAACGAGCCCTCGAGATCGATTGGGGTCGGGACGAACAACGGATCGTCGAAACTGCCGAGCGTGACGCCACGCAGCACCGAAGTCCCGCCCTCGTTCGACAGCCAGACGAGGTCGCTGTGCCCAATGCCATCGAGGTTCGTCGCCGCCATCGAGATGAGCTGGCCGCCGAGATCGAGGTAGTGTCCACCCTCGAGCGACAGCGACTGCGCGCCCTCGAAGAACAAGGGGTCATCGAAGAACAAGGGGTCGTCGAAGAACAAGGGGTCGTCAAAGAACAAGGGATCGTCGAAGTTGACCGTTTCAGACGAGTAGACGAACTTGACCACGTCCGACAGGTCGTTGCCTCGGTCGTACACGACCACCAAGTCCTTGCCACCGATGCCGTCGAGGTCGGCGACTTCGAGGTCGATGGGGACGAAAAGAGGGTCGTCGAAACGGTCGAAGATCTTGGTGATCGTCACGGCCGAAGCCGCGATAGGCGCCAACGTGGGCTCGAAGGGCGGATGGTCGACCGCCGCCGGGGCATGCAGGTAGACAATCGTCGACAGCGTGGCGCCAAGCACGACAAAGTCGTCGGCCCCATTGCCATCCATGTCGGCAAACACAAGGTCAGCCTCTGCGGACAGGGCCGGAACGGAGAAACTGAGGCGGGCGGGGTTGAGGAAGCCAAAGCCGGCGCTGAGGAAGAGCGAGCAGCCCGCATCCCCAAGGTCGAGCACGGCCACGTCGGCGAGTCCGTCCCCATCGAAGTCGCCGCTCTTCAACGTCCCCTGTGGGCTCGGCACCGAAGAAACCTCACGGAACGCCATCAGGCTTGGGTCAGTGGGGTCGTAGAGGTAGACCACAAGCTCTGAGGTGGCGGTCAGGGCGACGACGTCCTCAAAGCCGTCGCCATCGACATCCGCGACCACAAAGTCGGCAACTCCCAAGAACGATGTGGCGCTCATTGGGTCCTCGTTCACGTCGACCTCATATGGGGCCACTATGTCGCCAGACACTACGTCCCCGACGGTCTCGGGCACGGCGATGTCCGTACTCTGCACATCGACATCACGCAACACCGCGCCATCATCCCAATCCACGGTGTCCGCCAAATAATCGCCATCTGGTCCGAGGTCGATGCTGACCGCTTCGTTGTCGGCGTCGGTCTCGACAGCGCCACTTTTCAGGGAGTCACTGCTGCAGCTCCACCCGAGTGGCAGCGCGAGAGTCAAGGTCACGACGAGCGACAGTTTCTCCAGCGACGTCAGTGTTCCGTAGGCCATGGTGTCAACCTCCCTTGTCATTCAGGTGCGCTATGGTTCGCGCGAGAATCCGGAGCCTAGCCCCATTCCTAGGACCAGGCGAGAGCGCTCGTGCGGCGGCGAGTTCAGACCCGCACGCTGCTGCAATCGCTGTTCCAGACCTCAGAGCGAGCCCTATGGCTTCTTCCGCCTCACAAAGAGGTAAGGCCCTGGCTTCTCGTCGGTGCTCTTGCCACCCTCTCTGGGCAGCTCTTGATCGTCCAGACAGCGCTTGCAGAGGAGCTCTCGGTCCGGGTTCGGGCGAAAGGGGACGAAATCCGTTCGGCTGCAGCGGTGGCAGGTGAACGGGTAGTCGCGGTGCTCCTCCTGGGCGCGATGTTGGCGCAACCAGCGCTGTCCGAAGCTCTCCTCGGCGCAGGCCTGACAGAGGATCGGCCCGTTGGTCCGCGGGACGAAGGGCAAGGTGTCGTCTTTGCCGCAGCGATCGCAGCGGATGTCGATACGCACCTTGGTGTCGTGCTCAGATTCGCCGTAGTGGTATTGCTCGCGGGCCTTGAGCTTCGCCGCCCGGCCTTCCTGGTGGCAGTTTCGGCAGAGCACTCGGCTGCCAGGGTCGGGCTTGAACGGCACCTTGTCGACCTGGCCACAGGAACCACAGAGGATCTTGTGCAGAATGCGGCGACCCACACGCTCCACGTTGGGGTTCTTCATGCACTTGGCGCAGAGCACCTTACCGTCCTCGTGGGGACGGAAGGGCGCGGTTCCGGCCTCCCCACAATGGGAACAGACGATCGGGTAGCTGCGCCGCTCACCTCTGCCGTCGGGCCCGGGATGTCCTGCCGCGGGCGCCTGCTTCCGGCTCTCGGCATAGCACGACCTACAGAGCAGGCGGCTCCCCGGCCGAGGCTCGAAGTTCACGCTGCTCGGCGCCCCACACTCGGAGCACTGAAACTCCCACACTTTTCCGTTCGCACTCTGGGGCATCGAACGACTGACCTCAAAAACGGCCGGGCAACGGCCTTCTGGAACACCTTCGCTGTCGGCCTCTTCGACGGCGCCACGCAATATGGACAGGCAGGGCGATGTTGTCAAACCCAGTTTCGTCCACACCCCAGAAACAAAGGCCGCGCAGTCACACTAGAACGTTCTCCAGATGCACCAATTCGATCCCCCGAACCGCAGCCGCCGACGCCACTCGCGGGTTCGGGCGATAGGAAATGCCATACACCACTCGCGCAATTCCCGCTTGGGCCAGAAGCTTGAAACACAGCCAGCAAGGCAGGTGCGTGACGTACGCCGTCGCGCCGCGACTCGAGTGGCCGTTGCGGGCCGCCATGCAGAGCGCGTTCATCTCGGCGTGCACCGTGGCGACACAGTGCCCCTCGTCCATGTCGTGGCCGACGTCGTCGCAATGAGGAAGCCCCGAGATCGACCCGTTGTAACCCGTCGCGAGGACGTCCTTCTCGCGCACCAGCACACAGCCGACGTGCAGACGATCGCAGGTCGCGCGCGTCGAAGCGTGGAAAGACATCTGCAAAAAATACTCGTCCCAACCCTGTCGCGCCTTCACCATCGCGGTCTCCTTGTTCCGAGGAAGCGAGCGCACCGATGTAAGACAATTGCTCGCGCTTGAACAGAGTTGCCTGAGCTTGAACCCCGCAGGTCGGCCGAGAGCGGACAAGAAATGCAAAAGGGTGGGTCTCCCCACCCTCGAGCCACAAGAAACCAGGCTAAGGCGTCGTCAGGAAACAACCTGCCCATTCGAGCATCGCCAGAGGTGTGATCGCAGCGTCGGCCTGCTTCGACGATGCTGGGCTTCGCCTGCATCGACCTCCTTGCCCTCCCACCTCTGACTTCGCCCAAATGCGCATTTTGTTCCCGGACGACGCCTAAGGGAGCTTCGCCAGGGGCTGCCCCGCGGGCACGAAAGACTTCAGGATCTCCGCGAACTGCCCCTCGTTCTGCATGAACGACGAGGGATCACCCCACATCTCCAAGACGTAGCCGGTCTTGCCGGAGATCATGATGAAGGCCTCGCCGATCAGCTCTTTCTCGAAGAAGGGAGTGCGCACCATCTGGATGTGTCGTCCGGTGGGAAGTCCATCTAGGGAGCGCTCCTGCACGTCGCTGAGGTCCTCGAGCGAGGAGGTGTAGGCGTCGGTCAGGCTGCTCAGGGATTGTTCACCGACAGGAACGGCCCAGATGTTGAGCGAATCCGAGCGCCACTCGCGGCTCGCCCCGATCACTGGGGGGGCCGTGCAATAGAGCACGCCTTCGCCATCGACGACGTCTTCGTCGACGATCTTCCAGGACAGAGGCATGCCGATGCGAAAGCCGAGGGACTCGTGCTCGATGCTCCAGGTCGGACCTTCGAAGGCGTAGCTCACCAGCGAGCTGCCCTCGAAGCCAACACGCATGCGACCACCGTTGGACCCCGACTCGGCGCCCAACATGTCGGCCAGCCGGCGCGCGTGAAGGTCGTCCGGATGGGTGGTGAGGTAGTCGCCGACGATCTGTGCGGCTTGGTCCACGTCGCCCGAGAGCTGGTGGGCCAACGCGAGGTGGTAGTCGAGGTCGTCGAAGGTCGCGGCGTGGGTGCCGGCCTTTGCGGTGGTCAGCTCCTTCACGGCCCCTTTGGCGTCGGCCGAGGCCAAGAGCACACGCCCCCTGCGGTAATGCGGCTCCGCCTCCTTAGGCGAGAGCGCGGCGGCGCGGCCGAACATGTAGAGGGCGGCCTCGTCGGCGCCGCGACGTTGGAACTTCGAAGACAGCGCCAAAGTTCGTCCGAAGGCCATAAAGCCGGCATAGCTCTCCTCGCCAGCGGCGACCAGGTGCACCAAGTCGTCCAAGAGTCGATCGGTGCGGAACACCAGCACCTCGAGGTCGGCCTCGCTCGGACTGTTATCGACCGCCTCCTCGATGGAGTCGACCTCGGCGATGATGGCGCTGATGCTGTCGTCGGCCGCATCGGCCTCATTGGCGACGACCTCGTCCGGCAGCTTGGCCTCGAGTTTGGACTCCTGCGAGGTCGCGCACGCCGGTGCGACCATTAGACCGAAGAGGATCGTCGCGACCCCCCGGCGAAGGCGAACGCGACGGCCTGAGCGGCCCCCCGCCTGAAGTCCGAGGCGGTTCAAGAGACGAACGAGAGTGATGGCAACAATTGGGGTCATGGCGGCACCTAGAGGCGGTGAGACGGACTGTGACGTGCTGATCCGTGAGTTCGCGCGAACGTCATGCGTCTTGCGGTGATGCACCGTGGATCGCGGTGAATGACTGCGGGTCACGGTATCGCTTGTCGGCGCCGACGCAAAAACTCGGGGTTCGCGAGCGCGCGGGGGGACGCGAGCTGGCTCGCATCGGGCTAGCACCGCGCCGGGAAGCGAGCGATATTCGCTCCCGGCGGCGACTAGGAACGCTGGTGCAATCGCGTTAGTTTCTGCCGCTCTCGACGCCAGGCCCGTCGCGTCGGCCACCGCCAAGACCGTGCCGGCGCAAGGCGCCTCCTCCCGACAACCCTCAGGTTCCCATGAACGCCCTTCGCACGCTTCTCACCCTCGCGCTCCTCGCCCCGACGCCGCTCCTCGCCGCCGAGCTGCCAACCTGCGACTTCCGTCTGAATCCCGCAGAACGCGAGCTTTGGGTGTTGACCATGAGCCCCGGCGCCGAGCTCTTCACGGTCTTCGGCCACAACGGGCTCTACCTGCGTGACCCACGGGCGGACATAGACGAGGTCTACAATTTCGGGGCTTACGAGACCAACGACCCTAACCTTCTCGAGGGGTTCCTCGCCGGCACCCAGCTCTACACCTCCGACACTCGCAGCTTCCACAGCATGTTGGCGATGTACTCCCACGAAGAGCGCACGGTCGTCGCCCAGAAGCTCGACCTGCCGCCAGCGGCTGCACAGCGCTTGGTCGATGCGCTGCGGGTCGCGATTGATCCCGAGCACGCCGACTACCGCTATCATTGGGCCTTGGCCAACTGCAGCACCAAAGTCAGGGACCTCATCGCCGCCGCGCTCGAGGGGCCCTTCGTCTCCACGACTCCAAACCCTGAGTTCACCCAACGCGGCGAGGTCCTGCGGCACATGGCGAGCCTGCCCTGGGTCGAGCTCGGTGTGGACTTCATCATGGCCAAAGGCGCCGACGAGCCCCTCAGCGAGTGGGACGCGACCTTCCTCCCCGCCAACCTCCGAGACGCGATGGCCAAGGCGACCTTCGAGGGCCGGCCCATTGTCTCGACCACCTGTCTGGTCTACCGCGGTCGATTCGACGACGCGCCCGCGCACGCTCCCGAGCGAACCGCCACACTGTGGGCGCTCGGACTCTCGTTGGGCGTCCTCATCCTGCTGCTCGCCTTCTGGCCCAACGTGGCCACCCGTGCCCTGCTCGCCGCCATACTCGCGACCTACGGCCTGGTCGGCGGAGCGCTGTCCGCCGTCTCGCTCTGGCTCTGGGCGGGCAGTAAGCTCGAGGTCTTCTGGCAGAACTCCAAGCTCTTCTTCGTAAACCCAGGCGCAGTGGGGCTCTTTGTCCTGGCAACCGGGGTTCTCTTTGGCTCCCGATGGGCGACGAAGTGGGCGCGGCTCTGGGCGTTGGGTCTGCTCGGAGTGGCCTGCGCCGGGCTGCTCGTGACGACCTTCGGGGTTCAGGAGCGCTTCGCGTTTTTCGGGCTCTTCGCGCCGCCGCTCTTGGCTTTCGTCAAGGCCTTGCCTTCGTTCTCCAAAGCCAAAGGCTGAGCTTCGGCCGCCTGGGTAGGCGTCTTCCTAGCGGAAGCGGCCTTTGGAGCTGGGGCCTTCGGCTTGGCAGGGCCCTTCGGCTTGGCAGGGCCCTTCGGCTTGGTAGGGGCCTTCGGCTTGGTAGGGGCCTTCGGCTTGGTAGCGGCCTTCGGCTTGGTAGCGGCCTGCTTCTTGGCCAACGACGCCCTCTTCTTGGCGGGAGACGCCTTCTTCTTCGCGCGCTTCTTGCGCTTAGGGGCAATGGTGTCGAGCAGCTCAAGGACCTGCTTGGTCCGCAGGACGCTCTTGAAGCGCAGCGTCGGGACGGGCAGGGCAGCCACTTCCTGGTCGTCGACCTTCAGACGATCGCTGAGGGCGAGCAACAGGTTGGGAGGACCGTACTTGGCAAGGATCTCCATCCGGCGTTGCAGATAGTCGGAGCGCCAATGTCCGACGATCTCGAGGTAGACCAGCGCGCCGTCATCGCGAACGAGTCGGTAGTCCGGAACCCAGACGTGTTGCCCAGACAAGACGAGGAGCTCGGCGTTGGGCTCGAGAGTCCAGCCGGCCTCGGGTCCGAGCGCCTCGAAGCGCTCGGCGAAGAGCTGATGCGTTTCGCTCAGATAGACGCCGCGATCGCGCACAGCGCTCTGGAGGCCGTCGGTATGCGAGAGCTCGAAGACGAACTCTCGATCCTCGAAGATGACCTCGGCTTGGGCGCTCCACAGCTCGTTGGCGACGATGGAGGGGAGGAAGTCGGCCAGCTTCTTTCCGTACTTCTGGGTGTTGCGCAGCACCGAGAATGGGCCGTCGAGGGTGAAGCGGTAGGTGATGCGCTCGGCCTCTCGAGAGACGATCACGAAGTCGTAGAGCAACTGAAAGAACTTCAGCCGCTGGAAGAAGAGTCGAAAGGCGGCCGCGGCGAGCTCACCGCCGACGGTCAACGTGATGTCGAGCCGCTTGGCCTTGCGGAGCAACGATTGCGCGAGGGCGAGGTTGTAGCGATGGACGAGGGCGTCGGCGCTGATGACCTCGAAGGCCTCGATGCGTTGGGCCTCTTTCAGGTCGGAGAAGAGGGCGTCCTCGAGGTTGTGCACGCTGCAGCCCAACGAGGTGGCGAGCTCCTCGAGCAGCTCGACGCGGCTCTCGGCGTCGACGGGATGTCGCTGGGCGGCCGCCAAGAAGAGGCGCTGCCGCAGCTCCTCTGGCGCGATGGGGCTCTGGAACGAGGCCAGCCTGAGCTTGCGCTGCAGGACCTGCCGCAGGCCGCGCATCAGCTTGAAGTCTGTGTCGCAGCCCTCGAGCTCGCGCGCCCGTGCGTTGAGCTGGGCGACGCTGCGCCCGACGTGCGCGTCGAACAACGCGATGAGGTCGTTGGCGCGCTCGACGATGTCCTCAGCGAGGGGGGAGACGTAGAGCGGGCGGATGCTGTTGCCGCGCCTTCGGACCCTCAAGACTTCGTTGGTGAGCATCATGAAAAAGTAAGCCAGAAAGTGTGCCGACGGTTGACGGGGGGCGAGCGTTCACTCGCTGCGGCCAGCCACTTAACCACAGGGCGCCCACAGGTCAACGGCCAGGAAAAGATCAGAGCCCAGCCGCGCGCTTGAGGTGGTCGGTGCCCACCATCATGAGGCTGGCGCCGACGACGAGGAGCGCCGCGTAGAACCCCCACGTCCAGCCGCCGAGGTCGACGTGTCCGAGGGTCAGCGCGACGACGACCACCACCACCGCGAAACCGACGACGACCAAGAGGGAGCCTTTGCGCGGCAAGAGGCCGTTACGAACGGGCAACAATCCCCAGGAGCCATAAGCAAAGGTCACGGCGCCAAGCCCAAAGAGCACGAGCAACGGGAGCAGGTCAGCCTCCGTGAAAAGCCGCATGAGCAACGCCAGCAAACACCACAGCGCGCCGACCATTGCGGCCGGACCCGCGATGGGGGGCTCAGGATGCAGACGATTTACGGCGGGTTTGCTGACGGGAGTCACGACGTGCGGTTCCTGCCTTTCGAGGCGCTCTAGCCCTTCCAGAAGAAGGACTTACAGATCACGAGCGCAACGGAAGCCGACGACGCCGCTGCGCAGCTTGGGCTCGAGGCGATCGCGGGCGACGAGCCGGAAGGGGTCGAACTGATCGCTGAAGTCCCCGCCACGGACCACTTTGCGGTCCCCTTTGTCGGGTCCCGTCGGGTTGAGGCGAGGCGCAAGTCGGTAGTACGCCGAGTCGTACCAGTCGTCGAGCCACTCCCCAACATTTCCGCCCATGTCGGCGATGCCGAAGACCGAGAGATCGCTGGGCTTCGAGCCGACGACGCAGCTCTTGCCTGTGTCGCAGCCGTCATCTTTTTCTTTTCTGCAAGTCAACTCACAGCTCGGCCGGCCGGCGCCCCAGACGTACGGCCGTCCCTGCGCCCCCCCGGCGGCGCGCTCCCACTCGGCCTCGCTGGGCAGCCGTTTGCCGGCCCAGCTGCAGTAGGTGCGGGCGTTTTCCCAGCTGACACAGTTCATGGGGTGTTGCTCCATGCTCGCTCCGCCGTACGAGCAGCGCTCGTCCTCGGTCGCCTTGCGAACATCGGTCGAGCAGGCCCCCGCATCGATGCAGCGCTGGTAATCGGCCACCGTCACTTCGAAGCGGTCCATCCAGAAGGTCCGCACTTCCGCCCAGTGGGAGGGTTTTTCGTCGCTCACGGCGTTCTTGTCTTCAGAGCCCATGAGGAAGGCCAAGCCTCGGACCAGCGCCATAGGCCGCCGATCCTGACCGATCTTCTCGACGAGAGGGGCCCAACACTGACCATCGACACAACTGGCGCCTTCTGAACAGTCGCCAGCGCTCGTGCAGCTCGGCGCGACGCAGCGATAGGCCACGCACAGCTCGGCCGCAGCGCAGTCTTCGAGCTTGCGGCATTGCGGGCTCTGACAGCTCGACGAGACGCACAGCTCTCCAGAGGCGCAGTCAGTGTCGGCGTTGCAGGGAGTCGCCGAGTCGCTTCCCAGCAGTGAGTCTCCGCTCACTCCCGTCCCTTGGCACAGGAGCAAAAGAGCAAACGGAACGACGGCGAGACCTGCAAACGGGAGCGCGAGCCTCCACGTGAAGGCTTTGAGCCTCCCGACGCAAGGGCGAGCTTCGTGATTCCGCTTCGAGCGCGATACTGCGTTCATTGATTTCCCGCTGGCTGGTGGGGTCCGGGCGGTCACCGAGCCATTTGAACCTAATTCCCGGACGACTCTAAGACCAATCAGACCCTGACTGCTTATGGAGCTGTCATATCACCTGAGCACGCGGGATTGATCAAGTGACTCGAACCCAACTGAGATCCCTGGCGTACATTCAGCTCTGCACCGCAAACCCAGGTGGTGAACCTCCGGCCGGTTGCGGGATCCTGCTCCAGACGCTAGTTTGCGACGCGTACGTTCACCGCGACGCCTCCAGTTACAAAAGGTGGTGGTATGTCTCGAATTACGCTCGCTGTACTCGCGTTTGCTGCGATTGCATGCCTCCTCGTCCCCGCAACCGCCGACGCTCATCCCAAGCATGGCGGCCCCTTTGGCATCGGCATCATCCTCGGTGAGCCCACCGGAATCACAGGAAAGTACTGGATGGGCAGCGATCAAGCCCTCGACTTTCACCTCGGCCTCGACGGAGTCGATAATCACCGAAATGATAATTTCGGCATCTACGTTGATTACCTTTTTCACTTCGACACCGGCGTGAACGCTTCGGCCTTCTCCATGCCATTCTACCTCGGGCCCGGCGGCGCTCTGGTCATATGGGATGACAACTATCGAGGCTGCAACCGCTTCGGCAACTGCTACGACGGCAATGATAACGTCTACCTCGCCGCACGATTACCTCTCGGGCTGGCGTTTCTTTTTACCCGCTTCGGCGGTGAGGCCTTTGTCGAGCTCGTTCCCACGATAAGCGTCATCCCCAGCTTCTTCCATTTCGACATTCACGGAGCGCTCGGGTTTCGTTACTACTTCTGAAGTCGACCTCGCCGCGGAGACGCCCCGAGGGCGTCCCCACAGCGTCGGTCATCGGGCCCGCTGACCCGCAGCACCTCTCGCAGACGTGCGACCGTCTTCGGCCCGATCCCCTTCACGTCCTGCAGCTCGTCGACGCTGCAGAACCCGCCGCGCTCAAAACGCAAAGCCAAAATCGCCTCGACGCGGCGCGGCCCCAAACCGTTGATCTGCAAGAGTTCGTCTGCGTCTGCGCGATTCAAGTCCAGCGGCGCCCCGAGCGCTAGGGCCACATCGTTGGGAAACGCAGTCGTCGAGCCGTCCTCGGTGTCCTCGGAGCAGATGAGCGCGCCCGAACGCCAGCCCAGGTCGCACGAGCGTCGAGAACCAAGCGGAGGCCGACTCCGCCAAGCTCCCATGCAGGCCACGACGACCATCAGAATGGCGAGCATGAGCTGAGCTCGAGGGGGTATGGAGGGGGCTTGCATGAGCACCAGGGGTAAAGACCCCTATTGTCGGCCGCAATGCGCTCGAGGTTTCCTCTTTTTTTCGGGAAAACGACCGAAGCCCCGCCGAGGCGGGGCTCCTGTCGAATTGCGAATGGATTACCGGCCGGACAAGGCGCGGGTCTTGGCGCGCGCTTTCTTGAACTGGATGAGGTCTGCGTCGCTGAGCTTGGGCGCTGTCGCTGTCGCTGGCGCTGGGCTGGCTTTGGTGCCAAGAGAGCCGGCGCCGTAGCCTCCACCGATGTCCACACCCTCGAGGCCGCCCAAGTTCAATTCGCCGTCGTAGAGGACCGGCGCGGTGGGCGGTGCGTAGCTGTCGAGTGAGGTGGAGATGGACTCGGCGAGGTCGGGCAGGCCGGCGTCCTCGTCGGAGAGGCCAATGCTGTTCTGGCGATAGCGGTCCGCCCCCTGCTGCAGGAGCTGCTGACCGTAGTCGATGTTGCCAGCCTCGACCTGGTTCAGCGCGTGCTCGATCTCCCAGCTGGCGTGCAGCCGCTCTACGGCTTGAACGACCTTGGTGTCGATGTTCGACTCGATGAGGGCGAGGTCTTTGGTGGATTCGGCGCCAACATACTCGGTCAGGCGGTAGGGGAGGTTGGTCTCGAAGGCGGCGTCGTTCCAGGTCAACACGGCGTCGGCGATCTCCATGTGGGCGCCCTGGGCTTTGGCGTTGACGCTCAATCTCAAGGCCACTTCGCGCTTCTCCCCCGAGCTCATGTCGCCGAGGTAGATGGAGAGCTGGTTTCCGCTCATGCCGGCCTGTCCGCCGTAGATCTGGGTCGCCACGACGTTGGGCCCGAGGGTGAAGGTGAGCGTCGCGTTGTGGGTAATGATCTGCTCCATGCTCTGGACCTCGGCCATGAAGAAGTCGCCGATGTTGTCCGAGGCCTCGATGAAGCGGTAGTGCCCCCCTGACAAGTCGGCCATCTGTGCCATCATCACTTCGTTGTGGAAGGGGCCGAGGCCCATCGCGGTGATGGCGATGCCGGAGCTGAAGGCAGTCTGAGCGATCTGGGGGAGGTAGGTCGGATCGTTGGCCTCGCCGTCTGAGAGCAGCACGATGCGGCTGACTCGTTGCTGCGGCTCCCAGACCTTGACGAGCTCGCTGTAGGCCGCGGTCAGGGCGTTGTACATGTCCGTCGTGCCGCGCGGCTGAAGCGCGGCGAGCGAGGCGCGCAACGCCACAGTGTCCACCTCGGACCAGGCTGTCTGCGGCAAGAGCACCTCGACCTCGGAGCTGAAGGCGATGATGCTCACTCGGTCGTCGTCGCGCAGCGTCTTGAGCACGGCCTCTACCGCGCGTTTCGCGTCGTCGAGTTGCTCACCCGTCATCGAGCCCGAGTGGTCGATGACCAAGCTGACGTTGAGGAGCTTTCGCTCGATGAGCTCGTCTGGCATGTCCGCCGTGACCACGATGCTGACGAGCTCTTCGCTGGCCACTTCGGCTTCGACGTAGGGGTTGCTCGGCACGACGTCCCAGGAGACCAGCGCTGGGGGCGCGACGGGCTCAGAGATGCTGGCGGCGCAGCCAAAACCGAGCCAAACGACGAGGGTCAAAAGAAGAGGTAGAGTGCAGGGCGAAATACGGGCAAATGCATGACGAGACATGAGAATTCCTCCGTGAGGTGCGTTGAGTCCGATGCCCGCCTTCAACGGGGGAGTCTCACGAAGGTTCTAGAAAAATTCAAAAGCGTTCGCGGAAAGTGCAGCGGGCGGCCAAAAAAACGAACAAGAAAAGGTTCACCGTGCCCAAGAAGTGGCGCTTTGGCTCGGCGCTCAGGCCGACAATACCTAGGAGTTCGAGTGATTGCGCCAGAGGTTGTGGCTCGCATGCTGCTCGCAACCCTTCGGGTTTACACGACTCTCCGCCATCCCTGGCTGCGAGTTCCTAGGACGTTTCACCGCCGAACGTGGCCGTGAGCCAGGCGAGGAGAGACGACTTGGAGTAGCTGTCCGTCTTCCCGTAGGCGAGCACGGCCTGCCCCATGGCCTCGATCCCTGGGACTTTGTTGTCGACCATGGACTGCAGCAAGGAGGTCGACGAGCCGAACTCGCTTGAACCCATGTTCTCGATGAGGCGACCGACGCACGCCTTGGCTTGCTCGCTCCACTTCTCGTTCTCCGGCTCTAGGTCTAGGAGCGCGGCCAAATGTGCGGCGCGCTCACACTCGCTTCCGACGACGTGCTTGTCGGCGAGGTCGGAGCTGAGGATGCGCGCCGCCGCGCCCTGGACGGGCTCGCAGGCGGCGTACGCCCTGATGACGGTGGCGCGGTCGCCATCATCGTGACGTCCGAGACGGGAGCGCAGCGCCGAGTACAGGCCAGGCGCCGCACTCTGCAGTTTGACTTCGCCACACTTGCCGACCAGCGCCAAGGCCGTGCGCCAGTTCGGGCCGGAGAACGAGGTGCCAGACAGCAAATTGCTCGCGATCTCGCCCCCACGCGAGTCACCCCGCTCCACTAACGTCCACAGTGGGAAGAGCGACGTGTCGACATTATACTGGGCAAAACGCGCCGCGAAGCGTTGCGCCTCTTCGACAAGGAAGTCGCGCGGGGCTTCGCCCTGATCAAAGAAGCGGTTGGCGACCATGGCCAGCTCGAGGCGGCGTCGTCTGCCGAGCTCACAGGCCTGGCCCTGCACGAAGTCGAAGGTTCGAGAGAAGTCGCCGTAGGCCAGTCCCAGCCCGTAGATTGCGCCTGGGATTGCGGTCATGTCTTCCTCGTCGGCGTCGGCGCCGTATTCGACCGCCGCCTCGAAGAACTCGGCCCAAGCCTCATCGACCTTGCCATCCAACCGTGTGAGCAACCACGAGAACACCGAGGAATGCCCGGAGCGCACCCTCATCTTGGAGCTGATGGCTTGGTCCACATCGTCGGTCTGCTCGTCGACGACCGACTCTTCGAAGGAGGTCAGATCGCCTGCGCCCTCCTCGAGTCGAGCCCAGAACGCCAAGACCTCGGAACAGTGGGGATGGCCAGCCGTTTCGAGCGCTGCGCGTGCAGCCAACATCCGAGCCTTGGCGTCGGCCGGACCCGAGAGACCTGGAGGATTCTTTGAGCGGTCAGACATCTTCATTCCTTTGGAGGTCCGAATGACTGCTGAATGCACCCTCCCAGAAACCACCTGGTCTTCTGGGAGAGGGTCGGTCTCACCTTTGGCTTCGACAGGGTGCAGAGAAAAAGACTCACCGAGTGAACGGGAGAACCACCACCAAAATGCCGAGCGGACGGACGATTCGCACCGCAACCTGTCGAAATGAAGCGAAAATCGGTCGGGAATGCGAGGCAAACAAGACCAAAGGAGCTTCTTGGTCGACTAGATGAACACCGGCTCGCGCGCAGAGAGCCGCCATTTTTTGGTTGAGCTGCGCAAAGTGTCAAGCCCCACGCGGCTCACCTCGCCCAGAAACGCCTCCGCCAACATCGGATCGAACTGGCTGCTGGCGTTCGAACGGATCTCCTCTACGGCGGCCTCCATGCTCAGTGAGTCGCGATAGGGACGGTCAGAGGTCATGGCGTCAAAGGTGTCGCCAACGCTCACGACGCGGGCGATGAACGGGATTTCGTCGCCCTTCAACCCCTCGGGGTAGCCGCGACCATCCCACCGCTCGTGATGGTAGAGCACCGCCGGAATCAGCGGGTGCAGTGCGACGAAGGGGGCGAGGATCTCGGCACCGAGCGTCGGATGAGTCTTGACCACCTCGAACTCGTCGATGTCAAAGGTGCCCTTCTTCTCGATGTCTACCGTCACCAGAGCGGTCTTGCCGATGTCGTGGAGCAGCGCCGCGCGTTCGAGTTGCACGCGCTCGGCGGCCGAGAATCCCAGCGCACCGGCGAGCAGCTGCGAGTACAGGCTGACGCGGCGAGAGTGGAGCCAGGTCGGCAGCTGCTCGACGGCAATGCGCTCGTAGAGGCGCCGCAAGAGCGTCTCCATCGATGGAGTTGGGCGTACGGCGCAGGTGGGTCTCAGAGACCAAGAATCCTCGACGCGTGCAGTGGAGAGCTCCTCGGCGAAGCCTTGCGAGGGGCGCTGCGTGAGGGGTTCTGCTGTGAACGGCCAGTTTGTCCGACCTTCGAATCCATCCATGGTTCGAGTCTCCCTGACTCTGGGCGGAGTTGCCTACATGTCGTCAGTCTGCAGCGGTGTGGGCCTTTGGCCAATTTTCGACCTTCGTCCCAACCCTACCCCCCATATGGCTGATCGGCCCTCGCGCGCGAAGCGCAACGTCTTTTTCTTGCCTGCCGGTCGTAGGTAGGTGAAACACGTCATAGGTCCTCTCGTCGCCTCGTAACACCGCAGCTTCACCGAGGACCCAACCCCGTCGATTCGCAGAGACGACAAGAGACCATGGATGGTCCCGCACGTCAGGGAGACGCAAAGTGAGCACCAGAAACGCCCCCTCCAATCAGTTCGAGATGCAGGCCGCGAAGCCGGCTCCACGAAGCCGGGCCATCGCCTTTTCGCTCGGAGTGCTCGTCGTCACGCTCGTGAGCGTCGCCGCAGAGGCCCAAGAAGTTGCCGCGACCAGTCGCTCTGCGGGCATGGGTGAGGCGATGACAGCGGGAGTCTCGGGCACCTCGGCGTTGTGGCACAACCCGGCCGGTATCTCTTCGGCGATCATGTACTCGGCCGAGGCGGGCTACTACTACGACTCGCAGAGCGGCACGAACGGCGTCACCGCCAACGTGATCGACACCAAGAGCAACCCCGATCTCGGCGCCGGACTCGCGTTCACCTACGAGACCGCGAGCCCAAAAGATGGCCCGGGTTACGAGGCGTACCACGTCAAAGGCGGCTTCGCGATTCCGCTGGTCGACGGCCTCGTCAAAATGGGCGGCGGCGTGCGCTACACGACGGCCAGCCTCGACGGCAAGAACGTCGTCGAAGCCCTCACCGCCGACGCCGGCATCATGGTCCAACCTCTCGAGTCCCTCTCCATCGGCGTCGCCGGCCTCAACCTCGTCAACGGCGGCTACGAAGAGGAGATGCCCTCGCTGCTCAGCATCGGACTCGCCCTCGGCAGCCTGCGCTACGGCTTCTATCTCGGCGGCGACGTGCTCTTCAACCTCAGCGCCGAGGTCCCCGAGGAGGCTCGCACCTGGCGCGCTGGCGCCGAATATCTGGCCGGTGAGGCGTTCCCGCTGCGAGCCGGCTTCCAGTACGACGAGCTCGTCGACGAGAAGACCGTCACGGTGGGGGCAGGATTCCGAGACTCCGCCACGGCCATCGGTTTCGACGCCTCCTATCAGCACAACCTCGACAACAAGGCCGAGCGAGTCTTCATCGGTTCCCTCAGCGCCTACTTCTGAGGTGGCGCAACGATTTGGACTCCCTTTGGGCGAGAGCCTGCTACGGCAGGCGATCGCCTTTCGCTTTGCTGCGGATGACCCGCAGTGTGTGTGTGCGCTTCTCATCAAAAGGGTAGAAAATCACCGCCACCGAGCCCACCCCGCTGGCTCCTGGCAAGGCGCGCAACGAGCGCGACACCGGAGCAGAGACCGAGGCGATGGGAGCGCTCATGTCGAACCCGCTCTTCGTCCCACGGTAGAGCTCGAAGAGGGCGTCACCACGGCTGAGAAGTAGGTCGTCGAGCCCGTCACCATCGAAGTCCTCGTAGAGCGGATCGGGGCTCAAGAGCTGGGCGCCTCCGGAGTAGTCGAGCAGCACGTCGAAGTCGAAGCTGCTCTCCGCCTCGTCGTCCATCCCACGACCGGCTTTGAACGTCCGAATCTCCAACGAGATCGAGCCACTCAGCGCGATCCGACTGAGCTCGAAGAGGCCGATCTTGGCGTTGGGAATGATGAGCTCCTTGCCGGGCTCCGAGTCGGCGTCGACCAAGCTCAGGCTCGAGGCGTACCCAGAATCCTCGAGGCTCCACACCGGCTTCTCGGTGAAGCTCCCATCGCCGATCCCGAGAAACACCGAGGTCGCCCCTTGCATGGCGCGCATACCCCCCGAGAGCTTGTTGGCCGCGACGTCGATCACGCCGTCGCCATCTATGTCGCCGAGGACCATCGAGAGTCGCGCGGAGTCGTTCTCCTTCTCCTCATCGCTGCGCAGGGGAAAATGCGCCGCGGCGGTGGGCCACTCGTCGAAGCCGCCGTCCGACCGCCGCAGATAGACGAAGAGGTTCTCGTCGCGGTGCACCAAGAGGTCCTTTCGGCCATCCCCATCGACGTCCCCGCTCTCGTAGAGTGGCGTCGTGAGGGCCACCTGCAGGGACTGGTCGCTGATCCGGAAGCTGTGCCGGAGCGGGCCAGCGAGGTAGTACGCCTGCTGCGGGATGCGCACCTGCGCCTGGCTCCACATCCCGCTGCCGTCACACTCGAGCACCGCGAGCTTGCCCCACTGCGGGACAAAGAGCTGGTTGCCATCGAAGAGCGGCGGGTCGAGCTCAAAGTGGGTGACATCATCGCTTTCGCCGTGGAAGACGACCGACTCCACATCGACGAGACGTGCGAGCGGGGTCGGGGCCCGGTTCTCGAAGAAGACCGCGTCGATGCCTTCGTAGTCGAGCAGCAAGATGCGGTCGCGGGTGAAGCCAATGGCCGACGAGTCGAGCAATGCCACCGAGTCCGGAATGTCGAAGACACTGTCGGTCCCGAAGGTGTAGGAGCCGTCTTCGTTTTGCCAAAAGACCCCGATTTTTCTTTCAGTGAGCGGGGTCTGGCCCGTCAAGTACGCGACGCCGAGGTCGTTCCGCCCGTCGCCGTCGAAGTCTCCGGGGAGCACCGCCCGAAGCCGGCCAGGGGCCTCCAACTCGAGAGAGTCAAGCTCGACGCCAAACACCGGGGAGGCCGCGCCGACCAGACAAACCAGGCTGCACATCACCAGGGAGAGTGGTCGAAGCGCAGCCCGCCCAGCGCGCCGTACCCACTCTCGCTTCGGGACGGCCGCGGGCAAAGTAGCGCGAAAATTCCGCTCGCACGTAGGGATGCGAGGGGGCTCGCTTCGAACCCCCTCCGTGAGTAGCGCGCGAAAAATCCAATCGCTGAACAAGTCGCTCCCCCTTTGTTTGTCGGCAGGCCAGGCCACGGGTGGGGTGGTCTGCCTTGTTCTGCCGCGGTTCTATTGGGTCACGGCTTGCCGCTCGAGTAAGACACCGACGAACGTTGCGTCCCCGCTCGCAACTTCTATCATGCTGAAGTACAACTCTCCCACCTCGGTCAAAGACGACGAGTCGTCGAGATGGCAAAGAAAGAGACTGAAAGCATCAGCCCCGAGCAGATCGAAGCGGAACTCGAAGAGTTCGCTTCGACTATGGAGCGCCTCCGTGTGCGCTATGAGCAGTATTTCTTGGGCATCGAGCGGATCGCGCCGGGTGTCATGCGGACGAATGTCGTCCGGCTGATGCACCAACTCGAACACTATGCCATTCGAAATACAGCGCAGAAATTCAGGCTGCGGAACCTGGTGCAGAAGTTCCACTCCTATTCGACCTATTGGAACCGAACGCTGCGTGAGATCGAGCAAGGAACCTATGTTCGCCACGTCCAGAAAGCCCAACGCAAAGAAGCGAAGCGGGCGATGGCCGAACACGAAAAGGACGAGCCGAACGAGGCCGTAGAACAGGCGGAGGACCCCGAAGAGCAAGCGCGCGCCCAGGCCGCCGTCAACGACATCGCCTCCGCCGCAGAAGAATTCATGGCCTCTTTCGGGAGCATGCTCTCGCCGCCCAAGGCCGCGAAAGCCCCTGCGCCCAAAGCGCACGAGCCAGAAGAAGAGGCGACCCCACCGGATCCGCCTCGCTCGATCTCCATGAACTTCGATGACGATGACGACGACTTCGACATGGGGTTCACGAATCGCGCGCAGACCGGAATGAAGTCCATCGACATCTTCGGCGGCGCGGCAGAACCCGCCGCTCGCACCGTGGCTCCGGTGGCCCCTCCAGCGCCAGAATCGACGCGGGCGCCGGCTCCGCTCGTCGCCGCGGCCCCGCGCATGCCCGCACGCGCTGCAGAGACGGGTGTGGCGAGCCCGCAGTCCGCTGCCCGTTATGCATCGAGCGCGGTGCCACTGCCACCGGCCCCACGGAGAACCTCGAGCGTCCAAAACCCTGTGTTGACTCCGGAAGCCATCGAGGAAGCCAACAAGGCGAGGAGCCGCTTCGGCACTCCCGCTCCACCGCCTTCCCGCGCGGCGCTTGGTCCCTCCACGCACCCCGTGCGGCAACGGCCGCCGATGCCCACTGGCCCGGCGATGCTAGGCCGCCTACCGCTGCCACAATCCCCACCGCCGACAAGCGCCCCGACGGCGGTCGCGCCCAGCATTCCCGCGACCGCCCCACTGGCGGCGGCTCCGCCAGCGTCTCGTCCGCAGCGCCTGGCGATGCCTACCGCCCGGCCGCAGTCGCCCACAGCGACGGGTCCTCGTCTTCAAGCCCCGGCGGCGCCAGCGGCCCGTCCGCAAGCTCCAGCCGCAAAAGCGGCGCGTCCGCAAGCTCCAGCCGCACCAGCGGCGCGTCCGCAAGCGCCCATGCCGTCAGCAGCAAAGCCCCAGGCGACGCCAGCCAACAACACCCGCCGAGTCTACGACGAGTTCATCGCCGCGCGGAGCCAGGTCGGCGCGACGGGTAAGGCTATGACATTCGACAAATTCGAGCGTTCTCTGGAAGAGCAGGCCAGCCGAGTGAAGAAGACCCATGGCTGCCGCGATGTGGACTTCGAGGTTGTGGTCAAGGACGGAAAGACGATTCTCAAACCCATCCCCAAAAACTGAGCACCAGCGGCAGATCCTCTGCGTCGGCGCGGCTCACTCGACGCGCAAATTGCGAGGCGGGCGGCCGATCTTTGCGACACAACTTCTTGAAATAACGCGCAAAATAGGTCGTGGAAGCGAGGCGATAACCCCGAGACCAAGGTCGGAAGCAGATGCCAGATACTGGCGTAATCATCTCAGTGCTCAGTGTCTCGACCGGCATCGTGTTGTCTGTGTGGATCGTCCTCGAAAAGAGACGCCCCACATCGACGCTCGCCTGGATCCTGGTGCTGATCGCGCTGCCCTGGCTGGGGTTGCTCTTCTACCTGGTTTTCGGACGTCGGCGGCTCAAACGCCGAGCCGCCATCCGGACGCAGAGCCGAGCCGCGGTGCGAGCCGAGATCCCGCTCGACGAGAACACGGTCCATGCCCACCTGAGCGATCAAATCGTCGTCTCGAGCTTCGAGACGCAGAACCAGCTCATCTCCTTAGCGACGCGCAACGCTGAGGCACCGGTCACAGTGGGAAATAGCGTGCAGATCCTCTGCAACGCCGAGGAGACCTACCCCGAGCTCTTCGCGGCAATAGCGGCAGCCAAAGAGTTCGTGCACGTCGAGTACTACATCGTCCAGCCGGATTCGGCCGGCGCGAGGTTGCGCGATCTGCTCCAGCAGAAGGCCGAGCTCGGTGTCTCCGTCCGCTTTCTCTTCGATGGAGTAGGCAGCATCGGGATCGACGATACCTGGCTCGACCCTTTGTTGAATGCTGGAGCCGAGTGCGAAGTGTTCCTTCCGCTCAGGCTACCTCGTGTCCCAAGTCGACCACGATGGAACTTCAGGAACCACCGCAAGCTCGTCGTTGTCGACGGCGAAGTGGGGTTCACCGGAGGTCTGAACATCGGCGAGGAGTACGAGGGCAAGACCAAGCGGCTCGGGTTCTGGCGAGACACCCACCTCAAGATCGTCGGACCGGCCGTACGCAGCCTAGAACGGATCTTCCACGAGGATTGGTATTACGCGACGAACAAACTGATCACTGGGCGAGAGTACTTCCCCGCCCCAGGCAAAGCCGGCGACGACTTGGTGCAGATCATCCCGAGTGGCCCCGATCGAGAGTGGGAGTCGATTCACCTGCAAATGTTTCAAGCCATCGCTACGGCGCGCAATCGCTGCTTCATCACCACACCCTATTTTGTCCCCGACGAGGCGATTCGCGTGGCCCTGGTCGCCGCGGCGCTGCGGGGGGTGAATGTCCGTCTCCTCGTCCCCTCGAAGAGCGACCTGCGGTTGGTCCTCTGGGCTGGGCGCTCGTATTATGGAGAGCTGCTTCGGGCTGGCGTCCGCATCTTCGAATACCAAAAAGGGTTCCTGCACGCGAAGACGCTGGTGGTCGATGGGAACTTCGCCACTGTGGGCTCCGCGAACATGGACATCCGCTCGTTCAGGCTCAACTTCGAGCTGAACGCCTTCGTCTACAGCCCTCGGTTCTCGGCGCAGGCGGAGGCGATCTTCGAGAAAGACCTCGAGGACGCCACGGAGCTGACCCTGGAGCAATATGTCGGCTCGTCCCTCGGCTATCGGTTGGCCGCAGCCTACGCTCGCCTGATGAGCCCACTGCTCTGAGCGTTCGAGCACTTGTGTCACACCCAACGCCACACCCGTTTGCCGCGGTGTGATGAGCACCAGGAGCAACCGCGAGCACTGCGGTGGCTGCGCCATTCCTTGCGAGGGTGGCGAGAGCTGCGAGCAGGGAGCCTGCCTGTGTACGGGACGTTTGGGGCGCAGTGCACCTGCGGCGACGTCTCGACGCAGGGTGGGCCGCTCTGTGCGAGCGACGAAGCGGTCGAGCGACTTTCGGCCGCCAGACCGCGTGCTGTGCTGGGCCTACGAGCGACAGGGTGTGGCGAAGTCCATGGCGTCGAGGAACTCCTCGTCCTGCGTGAGGTACTTCCCCAGATTACGAACGATGCGGGCCTCGAGCTGGCGTGCCCTTTCGCGACTCACCCCAAAACGATCTCCGAGCTCTTGCAAGGTCAAGGGCTCCTCGGCGACCAAGCGCAGATCCCAGATCTCGGAGTCACGCCCACGCAACGACTTTCGGAAGCGAGAGAGGCGGTCGGTGAGGTGGGCCGTGACGCTGAGTTGATCGAAGAGCTCGTCAGCTCCCTTCTTTGCGGAGGGGATCAGGTCCAGCAAATTGCCCGAATCCTCGCCGTTGACGGGGGCGTCCAAGCTCACCTCGCGCCCGGCGAGTCGGGTCTCCATCTCCAGGACATCCTTCTCTCGCACGTCGAGGCGCTCGGCGAGCCTCTCGGCGGTAGGCTGCTCCCCCTCCTGCAGCAGGCGCTCCTTCTCCTTCTTGAGGTTGTAGAAGAGCTTGCGCTGCGCTTGCGTGGTCCCGACTTTCACCAGCTTGTAGTTGTCCATGAGGTACTTCAGGACATAAGCTCGGATCCAGAACTGGGCATAGGTGGAGAGCCTGATATTGCGCTCGAAATCGAACTTGCGGACGGCCTGCATCAGACCCATGTTTCCCTCTTGGATGAGGTCCAAGAGGCTGACCCGGTTCGACTGGTATTCGAGGGCGATTTTGACGACCAGACGTAGATTGCAGTTGATGAGTCGTTGCGTCGCTGCGGCGTCACCTTCACTGATGGCCTTGGCGAGCTCAAACTCCTCCTCCTTCTTGAGGATGGGGTAACGGCGAATATCGGCTAGGTATCTCTTCAGGGAGTCCTCGACGAGCGCTCGGGTGCTCGTTTTCGAGGGTCCGTTCTTGGATTCGGCTTGAGCCATCATGTTCACGTTCCGTGAGTGTCTCGGGTGTTGAGTCTCCTAGACCGCCTGGAAACAACTTCCTCTGGACCCAGGAAGCGCCTCGAGCTCGACCTCCACCCTCTGTACGGCACGAGTGACCACGCGGTGGAGGTTGAACGAAAGAACAACTTAGGGCGGCGACTTCTTTGACGTCCGGCCTTGACTCGATCCATCGAGCGCCTAACGTTCCGCGGGTTCGCCGACACCTCGGTCACCCCGGGTTACGACCCAGTATTTCGATTAGATCATTGCAATGCCTCAACGTGATTACTACGAAGTTCTAGGGGTCTCCAAAGACGCCGACGCCAAAGACATGAAGCGAGCCTATCACAAGCTCGCCATGGACCTTCACCCCGATCGGAACCAGGACAATCCTGACGCCGAGGAGAAGTTCAAAGAGGTCAAAGAAGCCTACGAGGTGCTGAGCGATCAGGAAAAGCGCAACATCTACGACCGCTACGGTGTCGAGGGCCTCAAGGGCGCTCGGCAGGGTGGGGGCTTCTCCAATGTCGACGACATCTTCAGTCACATGAGTGACATGTTCGGGTTCGGCGACCTCTTTGGCTCCCGTGGTCGTCGCCGGGACTCGGCCAGCCGCGGCGAGCACCTGCGCTACGATCTGGAGATCGACTTCGAAGAGGCCGTCTTCGGGACCAAGACGGTCATCGAGGTTCCGCGCTCGGAGAGATGCCAGCACTGCGAAGGCGAAGGCGCCGAGCCGGGCACCGAGCGCAAGGCCTGCTCGACCTGCATGGGCCGTGGACAGGTCCACAGCCAACAGGGGTTCTTCAGCGTCGCCATGGCCTGTCCGACCTGTAAAGGAGCGGGCCAGGTGATTGAACGACCTTGTGGGGAATGCCGAGGGGCAGGTCGCACCATCAACACTCGCAAAGTCAATGTCCGCATTCCGCCGGGCGTAGACTCGGGCTCTCGCCTGCGTCTGCGCAACGAGGGAGAGTCCGGACGAAATGGTGGGCCGCCCGGAGATCTCTACGTCTTTCTGACCGTGCGGCCGCACGCGACCCTACAGCGTGAAGGGCTGCATCTCCTGTTGGAGGCCAAGATATCCTTCATTCAGGCGGCCCTAGGCGCTGACATCGAGATCGTGACCCTCTCTGGGCCCCGCAAGCTCACCATCGAAGCCGGACTGCAGCCCGGTACCCACATCATTCTCGAGGGCGAAGGCGTCCCGCGCACTGATGGACTCGGTCGAGGCGACCTCGTGGTCATGGTCGACATCGAGATTCCCGAGAAACTGAGCAAACGTCAGCGCGAGCTGCTCTACGAGTTCGCCGAGGACGCGAAGATCCCCGTCGCCGAACCGAAGAAAGGGCTCTTCGAGAAGCTCAAGAAGAAGAAACACTAGAACGTGCCGGCCTGCGGACTCTTGGGGCGCGCTTCACCTACGTGATCGCGCGTAGGGGCGCGAGCGGGCTCGCTTCGAGTCAGCTGGGCCCTCTCCTGGCGGGAGAGGGCTGGAGTTTGCACACATCTCGTCGATCTTCATCGCCGAGGCGCGAACATAGCGTTGCTTCTGGCGGTCGCGCGCGAATCACCCAACGTTCCACGTTGG